>DBEP01000009.1:85854-96844 GCA_002294045.1 Lachnoclostridium sp. UBA903
ATTTTTCAAACACACTCTAATTAGATGCAAGGAGAAAGTTTATGACATATACGAATGAAAGACAAGAAAAAAAGGCATTTTATAAAATGGTATTGGTACTGGTTTTACCAATGGCATTACAAAACCTGATTAATGTCGGAGTTACGTCGGCAGATGTGATTATGCTTGGAAAAGTGGGGGAAATATCACTCTCTGCGGCCTCCTTAGCCGGACAGGTCCAGTTTATCATGACACTGATTTTCTTTGGTCTGACCTCTGGTGCCGCAGTACTGACTGCACAGTATTGGGGGAAAAAAGACATCCGTACAATTGAAAAGGTACTGGGGATAGCCATGCGCTTTGCATTATTGGTAGCTGTAATATTTACACTGGCGGCATTATTATTTCCGGTTCCTATTATGAAAATATTTACTTCAGAAGAGGCAGTAATGGCGGAAGGGGTACAGTATTTAAGAATTGTCGGCGTATCCTACATATTTGTGGCCATGACGATGATCTATCTTAATATTATGCGCAGTGTGGAGAGGGTCATCGTATCTACGGTTGTATATTTAATTTCTTTGTTTATTAATGTAATTCTGAATGGGATATTTATTTTCGGATTATTTGGTCTTGAACCAATGGGGGTAAGAGGTGCGGCATTGGCAACGTTAATAGCCAGAATCGTGGAATTTATTATAGTATGGGTTTATGCAAAGAAAATAAACAAAGTGATACGGTTCCATTTAAAGGATTTATTTTTGAAAGACAGAATACTAATGAAGGATTTTCTGACCTATGCAATTCCGGTTATGTTAAACGAACTGATTTGGGGAGCCGGTACTTCTACCAATGCTGCCATAATCGGACACTTAGGAAGCACCGTAGTTGCCGCCAATTCCGTGACCCAGGTAACCCGTCAGCTTGCCATGGTAGTATCCTTTGGTGTGGCTAATGCGACGGCAATTATTATAGGTAAAGCCATAGGGGAGCATAAAGAGGAGCTGGCTAAGGTATATGCAAAACGGTTTATCCGTATAACCTTCGTCCTTGGCATAATCGGCGCCGGTGTTATTTTAGGGGTGTCAGGGATAGCACAAAGCCAGATGACATTAAGCCAGGAGGCAAAATACTATCTGAAGGTTATGATGTTTGTTATGACCTACTTTGCAGTTTGCCAGGCTTATAATACTACCATGGTGGTTGGTATATTCCGGGCAGGAGGGGACACGACCTTTGGATTAATCCTGGATGCATCAACTCTTTGGGGATGTTCCATTTTATTCGGGGCACTGGCGGCTTTTGTATGGAAATTGCCCATACCTTTTGTTTATATGATAATCATGAGCGATGAAATTATTAAAATTCCTCTGACTACTCTTCGATATAAATCTTATAAGTGGGTCCGTAACGTTACCCGGTAACCTGAAAATTGAAGGCAGGATTGACAAGGAATAGTTTTCCGGTTATTATATTTTTATAAAAGAAGAAAGGAACGGTTTATTGTATGTTAAGTGTGTTTGTATTGGAGCTCAAAACCAGATAATTATAAAAAAGGTCATTAACCATTAAGCTGTGCTTAATTTTCTGCACCTTTTAAGACATATACCTTAGTATATGTTCTTTGATTATGCCCTGCAAACTGCTTAAATAAACCATTATTATATATTTACCAAGTCCTTTTTCATAGGCTTGGTGACTAGAAACATGGCGTAGTTTTGCGCTGTGTTTTTTTGTTGTATTTCTGCTATAAGAAATTATAAAATCTATGGCAGCATCGATATACTATAAAGCACGCAGGAGCATTTTGTCTGTTTAAGAATTCATCTTAAGTAGGGGCAGATTGTTTACACTGCGTTTTTTATTTTATTGCGGCCAATAAGATTAAAAACGCTCCGCGTATGAACATGACATATTAACGGTAATTGTCACTGAAATGACAACGCGTCAGCGCCGGGGCTGTTGAAAAAGAGTCTATTTACTCAACTTGTGTCTGGATTGTGGATTTATATTTTTAATTTTTAACAGCCCCTACTTATGAAATAGGAGATTAAGAAAATGAATGTTATTACAACAAAAAAACTGACAAAATCTTATAAACGGTATAAAAAAGATGCCGGATTGAAAGGAAGTATGAAAAGCCTTATTAAACGGGAATATGAAAGGAAGGATGCGGTAGCCGGTTTGGATTTGTCTATTGAGGAAGGAGAATTTGTAGGTCTCATTGGTCCGAATGGAGCAGGGAAAACCACATTGGTTAAGATGCTTACCGGTATCATAGCACCTACTTCTGGTGAAATATCCGTATTGGGATATTATCCGAACAAATTGGAGAACACTTTTAAAAAACAGTATGCTGTGGTAATGGGGCAGAAAAGCCAGCTCTTTTTTGAATTAACCTCAGCAGATACTTTCCTGTTATTCAAGGAGCTCTATGGTATTGAGGAAGAGGAATATAAAAAGAACCTGGATTATTTTATAGAGCTATTTGACGTATCGGAATACCTAAATGTCCAGGTACGTACCTTATCTCTTGGAGAACGTATGAAAATGGAATTAATCGTAGCTCTTTTACATAATCCCAGGGTACTGTTCTTAGATGAACCTACCATAGGTTTGGATGCGGTGGCACAGAAACAGATACGTAGCTTCTTAAAGAAGGTAAATGAAGAAAAAGGCACCACTATAATACTGACCTCCCATTACATGGAGGATATTAAAAGCCTTTGCAGACGGTGTCTGGTGATAAATGACGGAATGAAGATTTACGACGGGGAAACCGGCGCTTTGTTTGAAAAGTTCCAGACCCATAAAAAAGTAACCGTAGCCTTTGAATATGAAACCCTATGTGCTCTGCCTGTTTCATGTAAGGTGCTTAAGGAAAGCCCATATAAAATATCTTTTATGGTAGAAAAAAAGCAGGTGCAGAAGATATTGAAGGAGCTGCTGAGTACCTATGAAATAAACGACATATCAATAGAAGAAGATGATATTGGAAATGTGGTGGAAAGTATTTATGCCGACAGAAATGGGGTGACTGTATGAGAAATCCCGGACAGCTCTTAGGAGAAATAAAAAATAGAAACAGAAAATATATTGAAGTTGCCAAAATCACATATAAAGCACAGCTGGCCTGGCGGTTTGATATTGTTTTTAATATGGTTTTTACGGTTATTAAAATTTTATTTGCCTATATTATTTGGGGAACTATATTTGATGAACAAGAAATCGTATCCGGCTTTCATTTTCATTCCATGTTATCCTATTATATTATAAGTTCTTTTTTATCCCAGATTGATATGTCGGACGGAGTAAGCGGGGAAATCAGTGCAAGGATACGGGAAGGCAGTTTTTCCAAATATATGGTTGTGCCGGTAAATATTGAGAAATATTTCCTGGCACAGACCTTGGGTGCGTCCTCCTTCTACGGATTATTCCACTTAGCGGCAGCAGTAATATGGATATTTATATTCCGTATTCGTTTTACATTAACAAATGATTTGGGGGCGGCAGTACTTAGTCTTTGTATGATTGGATTGGGCTTGGTATTCATGGTACAGCTTAATTATTTCCTTGGGATTCTGACTTTAAAATTTCATAATATCCAGTTATTTTTAATGATTAAAAATAATTTGGCAGCATTTATTACCGGGACTATGATGCCTCTGTCCCTGCTGCCGGAAGTCATAATCTCCATAATGCGGTTTTTCCCGTTTTATTATGTTACTTATTTGCCTTCCATGCTGCTGCTTGGACAAAATACAGGGGAAGGGGTTATGGGAATAATTATTCTAAGCGGCTGGGCAGCTGTTCTTAAATTTATTAACCATACTGCTTACAACAGGCTTCGGGTCAGATTTGACGGGGTAGGTATATGAAAAAGAATCTAAGATTTATAGGAACCTTAATAAAAATGAAATTATCCCATATGATGGTTTTCCGGTTATCTTTTTTCGGAGCCTTTTGGGTTGACGGAGCTTTATTTTTGATACAACTGTTAATGTTTCAGGCAATTTATTCCCAGGTGGATACCATCGGCGGATGGACAAAAGGGCAGATGACGATTTTTATTGGAACTTTCTCCTTAATTAATGCCCTGAATATGGTAATATTCTTTTTTGGCATCAATGACCTTCCTGGTAAAATCAAAGCCGGGGCACTGGATCACTATATTACAAAACCGGTCAGTCCCCTGCTGCGGTTAACTTTTGAAAATATAAATCCGGGTTCCATTCCTTTAGTATTCGTAAGCTTGGGAATAATCACATATGGAATCTCGCTGTGCCAAATCTCCTTTTCCTTAATACAGGGAATCGGTTACGGAATACTAATTGTTTTTATGACATTATTGTGGTACGACATTGAACTGATTTTACGGTGTATTCCGTTTTTTACCATATCCACAGCCAATATTACCCGGACAGAAGAACTATTGGAACTATGCATGAAGGTGCCGGGGGATTTATTTAAGGGAATCTTTAAGGTAGTGCTGTATTTTATACTGCCTTATGGGATAATGGCTACCATTCCGACCCGTTTTATTGTGAAAACCATATCGCCGCTGGGGATTGTTTACGGGGTTTTTATTGTATTTCTGTTTACCGTACTGGCAGTTGGGATTTGGAGATTGGGTATAAAAAACTACAAGAGTGCCAGCAGTTAGTATAATTGCTTTTGTAAGAAAGAGGAAAGACTGCCGCAAAATTAGATTTCACCGGAAGACAGGAAGTCTTTACTTTGCGGCAGCCGAATTTCTCCAGATATCTGCTATAGGTTTAAAAGCATTGGAAAGAACGGATTCGTTCTAAATTAATCCTTTGGAAAATCCATCCGAATCCCCTCCATCTAAAGCCTGCGACTGCCTGCCTTCCGACAAATACCGGATAAAACCAGAAACTGTTGCCGTTGTTCAGCCAGATAAAAGTATTCCGGTTTAGACAATTACGGATACCCCTTGCTCCGTCCTGCCGGGATGGGATTCTGGGAGAAAAGGAAGGCGGCGCTGACCTGGGTGCCGGCGGCTGCGGAATCTCCTCTATAGGAGTTGTATTAGGCGGCGAAGGAGGTGCAAAAGGCGGCGTCAACGGCGGCCGTCCATCCCTTCCGGGCTCCCGGTTATCTCTCATAGGCGGTCTGCCGTCTCTTCCGGGGGGCCTCTGAGTATCCTGCTGTGGCTGCTGATAATAAGTCATTCCCGGATATATTGGCAGCTGATTATTATTTTTATTGTTATCGAATCTATTCTGATAAAGCTGGTCGTCCTGCAAAAAAATTCCCCTTTCTACTTTATGTATTAATTTATGCAAAGCAGTTAAAAAGCGTGTGCTGTCATTATTTGTTTGTACATTGGTCTATATGGCGCCGTTTTTACTGGCATAAATGATTCAGCAGCTTGACAAACGAAAGATAGAGTGCTATATTATAGAAAATAAAAACAGAATAAATCTTCAGGGCAGGGTGTAATTCCCTACCGGCGGTATAGCCCGCGAGCCGTAAGGCAGATTCGGTGAAACTCCGAAGCCGACAGTAGAGTCTGGATGGAAGAAGATTGATAGAAATATTATAAGATTTTTTTATTTATAAGATTAATAATAAAAATAATCCGATAGAATTTCTAAATGCAATGCTTATTTAGCCCTGATTTTTTCAGGGCTTTTTTATTTCACAGGAAATAAACACTGAGGTGCAAATGATATGGAAATTAAATTTATGGAAAGAGCTTTACAATTGGCAGAAAGAGGGATGGGATATACGAATCCCAATCCTTTGGTGGGAGCGGTTATAGTTAAAGAGGGAAAAATAATCGGTGAAGGTTATCATGAATTTTTTGGCGGGCCTCATGCGGAAATCAATGCATTTAAAAATGCGGCGGAAGCTGTTTCCGGTTCGACAATGTATGTTACCCTGGAACCCTGTTCCCATTATGGGAAAACACCGCCCTGTGCAAAAACTATTGTGGAAAAGGGAATTAAAAAAATTGTCATAGCGATGAAAGACCCAAATCCCCAAGTTTCCGGCAGGGGCATAAAATTATTGCAGGATAACGGTATTGAGGTCATAACAGGAATTTTGGAAGAAAGAAGCAGAAAACTGAATGAAATATATTTAAAGTACATAACCACCGGACTGCCCTTCTGTATATTAAAATCGGCCATGACCCTGGACGGAAAAACGGCTGCCGTATCCGGAGATTCCAAATGGATAACCAATGAAGAATCCAGGCAATATGTACACAGATTAAGGCACAGAGTATCTGCCGTAATGGCAGGTATAGGAACCGTAATCCGGGATGACCCCTTCTTAAATACACGCCTGCCTGACGGAAATGGCAGGGACCCCATACGGGTCATTGTTGACAGCAGCGCCAGAATTCCCCTTGCTGCCAATGTCCTAAATCTGAACTCACAGACAGGAACAATTCTTGCAACAACAGAACTGGCAGAGGACGGCAAGCTGAGAGAACTGGAGAGAAAAGGGACAGAAATTATTATAACGCCTCCGGCCGGCGGCCGGGTTGACCTGAAAGCACTAATGAAAGCCCTGGGAGAGAGGAGGATTGACAGTGTATTATTGGAAGGGGGCGGTGAATTGAATTATTCGGCAGTAGAAGCGGATATTGTAGATAAAATAAATATCTTTATTGCCCCCAAGCTTATCGGCGGAAGTAAGGCCGGAACCCCGCTGGGCGGAGAAGGAAGACAGTATATGAAGGAGGCGGTAATCTTAAAGGAGCTGAAAACCCGTATCTTTGGAGAGGATATTATGATAGAAGGTTATATAAAAAAGGAGGATGAAAAATGTTTACCGGACTTATCGAAGAAATCGGTGAAATTCAGAACATAAAAAAATCGGTAAAATCAGCGGAGATAAAAATCAAAGCCGGCAGGGTGCTTCAGGATGTAAAGCCCGGAGACAGCATCAGCACCAACGGGGTATGCCTTACGGTTAAGGAACATACTTCCGGCAGCTTTACGGTTGATGTTACGGCCGAAACTATGAGAAGAAGTAATCTGAGCCTGGTGTCGCCGGGGGATAAAGTTAATTTGGAAAGGGCTTTACCGGTAGGCGGCCGGCTGGGAGGGCACATAGTCAGCGGCCATATAGACGGGATGGGAACCATATCAAAGTATGAAAAAGAAGACAATGCGGTATGGGTAACGGTTTCGGCGGCACCGGAAATTTTAAAATATGTTGTTATTAAGGGTTCTGTTACCGTTGACGGAGTCAGCTTAACCGTAGCTTATGTTGATGAAAAAGTGTTTCAAGTATCGGTAATTCCCCATACCGGAAATTTAACGACCCTTCTAAAAAAAAATTCAGGGGCCTCGGTCAATCTGGAATGCGATATAATCGGCAAATATGTTGAAAAATTACTTTTACCAAAGAAGCAGGAGCAGAAACCGGGAATCGGCATGGAGTTATTAAACCGGAATGGTTTTATATAAACTACAATAAGCAACGGATATTTGCAGCGTCAAAGCCTGCCGGCGTTATGCCGGAACAAACTGCCGCATAAGCTTCATAAATAAGAAGAAAAGTGTTGGAAGAAGGGAGCCGATATACCTTAAAGCGATTTTGAAAGAAATGCTAAAAAGAAAGGAAGGATATTAAATGTTTAAATTCAATACCATAGAAGAAGCAATAGAAGAAATCAAAGCCGGAAGAATGATTATTGTTGTGGACGATGAGGACAGGGAAAATGAAGGGGATCTGTTAATGGCGGCAGAGAAAGTAACACCGGAGGCCATTAACTTTATGGCAAAGTACGGCAGGGGGTTAATCTGTATGCCGGTTATAGAAGAGCGGTTAAAAGAGCTTAACCTTCAGTTAATGGTTTCAAAAAATACGGAAACGCACCGGACAGCCTTTACCGTATCCATCGATGCGAAGGAAAACACAACAGGTATCTCTGCCTGGGAAAGGGCGGCTACCATTAAGAAAGTCCTGGACGGTGACGCAAAGGAGGACGACTTTAATAGGCCCGGACATATCTTTCCCCTGAAAGCCGAAAAAGGAGGGGTACTGAAACGGGCAGGCCATACGGAGGCCGCCGTTGACCTGGCACATTTATCCGGCTTATTTCCGGCAGGGGTAATCTGTGAGATTATGAATGAGGACGGTACTATGGCAAGAGTTCCCCAACTTATGGAGTATTCCCAAAAACATAATCTGAAAATAATAACCATAGCGGATCTGATTCATTACCGCCGGAAGACGGAAATCTATGTAAAAAAGGCCGCAGAGGCCAAACTGCCTACGAAATACGGTGAGTTTACAATGATTGGATACGAAGATACCTTAAGCGGGGAGCACCATGTAGCTTTAGTAAAAGGGAATATAAAAGACGGCGGACCGGTTCTGGTAAGGGTCCATTCCGAATGCCTGACCGGAGATGCTTTTGGTTCCATACGCTGTGACTGCGGGGAGCAGCTTGCAAAAGCCCTTAAGGAAATCGAGAAGGAAGGCAGGGGTATTCTTTTATATATGAGGCAGGAAGGCAGGGGTATCGGATTATTAAACAAAATAAAAGCCTATGCCCTCCAGGATCAGGGCATGGACACAGTGGAAGCAAACCTGGCCTTAGGTTTTCCGGAGGATATGCGGGATTATGGAATAGGTGCCCAGATACTGGCCGGCCTGGGAGCTGAGAAAGTAGTGCTGCTTACTAACAATCCCCGTAAAATCAAAGGATTATCCGGCTATGGCATTGAAATAACAGCCAGAAGACCCATTCAGATGAACCACAATGAAAAAAACGAATACTATTTACGTACCAAGAAATTAAAAATGGGACATATGTTAAAATTTAAGGAGGACCAATAAAATGCGAACAATAGAAGGAAATTTAATTGCGCAAGGGTTAAAATTTGGAATTATCGCAGGGAGATTTAACGAGTTTATCAGCCAGAAACTGGTAAGCGGAGCAATCGATGCCCTGAAAAGGCATGGTGCGGATGAAAATGACATTGATATAACCTGGGTGCCGGGGGCCTTTGAAATACCTCTGGCTGCCAAAAAAATGGCCAATTCCCGGAAATACAGCGGAGTAATCTGCCTTGGTGCCGTAATCCGGGGAGCTACGCCTCATTTTGATTTCGTATCCAATGAGGTTTCCAAAGGGATTGCCCATGTATCCTTAGAAACGGAAGTTCCTGTCATATTCGGAGTCCTTACCACGGATAACATTGAGCAGGCCATAGAGAGGGCGGGAACCAAAGCGGGCAACAAAGGCTATGACGCAGCGGTAACAGCTATTGAGATGGCAAATCTTTTAAAGCAGCTATAGTATGGAGTTCTTCCGGCCTGTGTTTATCGTTGCAGTTCAGCCTTACGGCTAAACTGCAACAAATGATGCACAGAAATTATGCATTCTGCATGATTTCGCGCATGTAGGTCTTGGGTTTTCTGTGACTTTCGCTTCGCTACACTCACAAAAAACATCTCGCAGTACCATAGGCTGGACTGTAACTGTTTATCCGGTGGAGTTCTTATTTTACTATTTACTTCATTGGCAAATAGGTGTACAATAATATATACAGCGGTATATTGCCTGCAATTTAGAGCCGCTGCGCCAATCAATTTGTATTGGTGCTGTTTAAGGCAAGTTGTTAATAAAATAACAATATACTGAAAAAATAAATAACATATTTTCGTACTGAGCACAAGGGTGCGTCCCAAGTGAAAAGGCGGGAGATTTATATTTAAGACCAGATATCTGCAATATTATGGTTTTGTTTTCCTATCCTTGTGCCTGTTAAACGGACACAGGGATTTTTTTGACTGCGCCGGAGTCTGGCAAATCAGACTCTTTGTCCATGCAATTAAAACTTTGACAGTTTTTTACCTGTCCAATAATTAAGAAAGTGAGTAATTCAGATGCCAGACAAAAAGACATTGATTGATACCTTGGAAATGCAGAGAACTCTATCAAAGGATGAATTTGCGGAATTGATATCAGGCTATAACGAAGAAAATGCAGAATATTTAAAGGAAAAGGCCTCCGAAACGGCAAAACGGTATTTTGATAATAAAATCTATACCAGGGGATTAATCGAATTTACGAATTATTGTAAAAATGACTGCTACTATTGCGGAATCCGCCGCAGCAATACCAGGGTCAACCGGTACAGACTCAGCCGGGAAGAAATTCTATCCTGCTGCCGGGAGGGATATGAACTGGGATTTCGTACCTTTGTATTGCAGGGAGGAGAAGACGTACGGTATTCCGATGAAGAAATGGTCTGTCTTATTTCTTCCATAAAGGAAACCTACCCGGACTGTGCATTGACCTTATCCATTGGGGAAAAAAGCTGTGAATCCTATCTGGCTTACCGCAAGGCAGGAGCCGACCGGTATCTGCTGCGGCATGAAACCGCCAATGCGGAGCATTATAGGAAGCTCCATCCGGACAGCTTAAGCTTACAGGTAAGAAAGCAGTGCCTGAGGGACTTAAAAGCCATTGGATATCAGGTAGGCACCGGCTTTATGGTAGGCTCCCCCTATCAGACAGCGGAGCACCTGGCGGAGGATTTGCTGTTTATCAAGGAATTATCACCGGAAATGATTGGTATCGGTCCTTATCTGCCCCATCATGATACTCCTTTTGCCGGTGAGAAAAAGGGTTCCATGGAATTGACTCTTTACCTGATTAGCATATTGCGCCTGATGATACCGAATGCCTTAATTCCGGCTACAACAGCCCTGGGTACGATTCATCCCCTGGGGAGGGAGAAGGGTATTCTATCGGGAGCAAATGTGGTGATGCCTAATTTATCTCCCGTAGCCGTACGGAAAAAATACGAACTTTATGATAATAAAATCTGTACCGGGGATGAAGCCGCCGAATGCAGGTTTTGCCTGCAAAACAGGATGAAAAAAATCGGCTATGAAATTATCAGTGCCAGAGGTGATTTTGTACCGATGCAAACAATGTAACCTTAGAGCATGTCAGTATACTAGAGTGTGTTTGAAAAATCATTGCGCCATTCAGAACGCCCCACTTTGCGGTATA
>DBEP01000009.1:96856-237042 GCA_002294045.1 Lachnoclostridium sp. UBA903
ATTGGAGCATCCAGCCCGGCACTAGCATTTTTCAAACACACTCTGGTCCATGACAGTCAGTAAAAACATAAAATAAACATTCATCTTTTATGGAAAGGAAAAGTATATGTATAATGTATTATCAAAAAAAGCGGAAGAATTTATTGATGACAAAGAAATAAAGGATACCATTAAATTTGCGGTGGAAAATAAAAGCAACCGGGCCCTCATTACGGAGATTATCAATAAAGCAAAAGAAATGAAAGGCATATCCCACCGGGAAGCGGCAGTTTTACTGGAATGTGATTTGGAGGAGGAAAACCGGAAATTATACCGGCTGGCAAAAGAAATCAAGGATAAATTTTACGGCAACCGTATTGTTATGTTTGCACCCTTGTATCTGTCCAATTATTGTGTAAACGGCTGCGTATACTGTCCTTATCATTATAAAAACAAACATATAGTAAGAAAAAAGCTGGCCCAGGAGGAAATCAGAAACGAAGTAATAGCACTTCAGGATATGGGCCATAAGCGCCTTGCGCTGGAGGCCGGGGAAGATCCGTTAAACAATCCCTTAGAATACGTACTGGAAAGCATAAAGACCATCTATTCCATTAAACACAAAAACGGTGCCATCCGCCGGGTTAATGTCAATATTGCGGCCACAACCGTGGAAAATTACAGGAAATTAAATGATGCCGGCATCGGTACCTATATTCTGTTCCAGGAGACCTATAACAAAGAAAATTATGAAAAACTCCACCCCACCGGACCAAAGCACAATTATGCCTACCATACGGAAGCCATGGACCGTGCCATGGAGGGCGGAATTGACGATGTGGGAATCGGAGTATTATTCGGGCTTAATATGTATCGTTATGATTTTGTGGGACTGCTTATGCATGCAGAGCATCTGGAAGCAGCCATGGGAGTCGGGCCTCATACCATAAGTGTTCCGAGAATCCGGCCGGCGGATGATATTGATACGAAAGACTTTAAAAATGCCATATCAGATGATGTATTTGCCAAAATTGTAACAGTCCTTCGGATTGCGGTACCTTATACCGGTATGATTATATCCACCCGGGAATCCCAGGAAACCCGGGAAAAAGTACTTAAGCTGGGAATAAGCCAGATAAGCGGCGGTTCCAGAACAAGTGTGGGCGGTTACGCCGAGGAGGAAGCAAAAGAGGAGAATTCCAAGCAATTTGACGTGGAAGATAAACGTACTTTGGACCAGGTAGTTAACTGGCTGTTAAAGATGGGATTCATACCAAGTTTCTGCACTGCCTGTTACCGTGAGGGCAGAACCGGAGACCGGTTTATGGCCCTGGTAAAATCCGGGCAGATAGCGAACTGCTGCCAGCCCAATGCCTTAATGACGTTAAAGGAATACCTGGAAGATTATGCAGAAGCGGATACGAAAAGAAGAGGGGAAACAGTGATAGAAAAAGAGCTGGAATATATTGCAAGTGAAAAAGTCCGTAATATAGCAAAAGAATATCTTGTGCAGGTACAGGAAGGAAGAAGGGATTTCAGGTTCTGATTAGGATGTGTTTTATCTTGGCTTTATAAAAATTTTGGTAGCCAAATCGGCCTGGGAATGCCAAATAAAAATTTGACGTATCCTAGAATGTGTTTGAAAAATATAATTTAATAATTTTTATCATTAATTGAAAAAGTGCTTGCCAATTTACTACAGGATATGTTACTTTTAATATACGATAATGAAAATGAAAATCAATCTCATTAGCAGGAGGTGAATGAATGAGTGTCGTTATAGTCGGAGGACATGACAGAATGGTCTGTACATATAAAGAAATATGCAAACAGCATAAATGTAAAGCCAAAGTCTTTACACATATGCCCGCTAACTTTAAAACCATGGTAGGGAAACCGGATTTATTAATTTTATTCACCAATACCGTATCCCATAAAATGGTAGTTTCTGCCTTGCAGGCGGTGGAAAAAGATAACACAATAATTGAGAGATGTCACACCAGCAGTGCCTGTGCCCTGAAAGATATATTATTGGAACACTGTAAATAACCTGGATGGTTAACGAGAGTTTTAGATACCGGAATAAGGAAAATCTAAAAATCCGGCTTATGGAATACCGTTCAATAATGAAAGGATTTTGTAAGCCTGTTTAATATAAGGAGGAATTATATGAGCAAGATATTCATTGTTTACTGGAGCGGAACCGGAAATACGGAAAAGATGGCAAAGCAAATTTCAGAAGGGGTTATCCAGGGAGGCAAAGAATCCGAAGTAGCGGAAGTATCCGGAATAAAGCCGGAAGCTCTTAAGGAACTGTCGGTTTTTGCATTGGGCTGTCCTTCCATGGGAGCGGAAGTATTAGAGGAAGAATTTATGGAGCCTTTTGTTGCTGAAGTGGAAAAATTTGCCTCAGGCAAAAAAATAGGTTTATTCGGCTCCTACGGATGGGGTGACTGTGAATGGATGCGCGATTGGGAAGAGAGGCTTAAAAATGCCGGTGCGGAAATCGTAAACGGTGAAGGAATCACCGTATTAAATGAGCCGGATGACGAAACCCTGGAAAAATGCATTGAATTAGGCAAAACCCTGGCTGCACTGTAAATAATCCGGTACAGCATTGCGGAAATTTGGGGTGCTGAATTAAGTGATATCTATGCAATGTTGTACTATAATACAGAATTAAAAAGAAACCGGATAATCCGTTAAAAGAAATTGGATTCTCCGGTTTAATTTTTAATTAAATAAAGTGAATTGAAAAAACAGACTTTATAAAATACCGGGAATATAGTATAGTTTAATCAGAGGAATTTATTATCCGGGATATCCTGCGCGGTATCCTGAGGTTTGGAAGAAAATAAAGAAGAGAAAGGATGCCATCGGTTCTTCCAATCCTGTTTATATATGGCAGTACCTCAGGCTAGCCTGCGGTATGCAATTGCAAACTTCGATTGCAGTTTGCAATGGGTGTAAAAGATGATAAAAGGTTTTAAGATGAAATTATATGAAGGAATGGAGAAAGAATATGAACGCCGCCACAATGAGTTATGGCCTGAAATGATTGACATGATCCATGAACACGGGGGAAAGAATTATTCCATCTTTTTAGATAAAGAAACGAATACCCTGTTTGGATACATTGAAATCGAAGATGAAGAACGGTGGGCAAAGTCGGCCGACACGGCCATTAACCGGAAATGGTGGGACTATATGGCGGATATCATGGAGACTAATCCGGACAACAGCCCGGTGGCAGAAGATTTAAAGCTGGTATTTCACCTGGATTAATTAAATAAGGATAACAAACCGGTACCCTGTATAAACCGTGAAGGCTTATACAGGGTACCGCTGACCTATGAGGTAATTCGGAAAAGACTTCTTTTTCTAATTCTGTGTCCTTACCTCCTGATTATATAAAGCTTCTATTTCATCTTCCGAAAGGGCGGTATTATAAATCTCCACATTATCAAATCTGGCTGAAGCAATATCCTCATCTCCCCAGATATTGCCGCTTCCCACTCTGACATCTATTAGATTGGCCAGGAAATTATTTGCAAAGCAGGCGGATATATTGGCTGCGGCGGTGCCTGTCGGGGAACCGTCCAGATATACCGCAATACCTGCTGAATCTACGGTATAAGCTACGTACTGCCATATGCCTCCGGTCAGCGGCGTAGTAATGGAGGTTGCATCCGCCCAGGCACCGTTGGAATTAATCCTGCCGAACAGGTTGGCACTGATTCTTGTGACCGGGTAAATATCCTGCCCGCCTCCGTTTGCTTCAAACAGAGCACTGTGCTCCCAGTAACCGGGGGATTTGGTATCTACGTTTACCCACATTCCTACCGTAAAGCCGTCTTGGGTAATACCGTCAAAGGTATCGGCCGGCAGTGCCAAATAATTTACTTTTATTGCACCGTCTGAATTTTTAATATCAAGTACATTGCCTCTTTCTTCATCCTCTACGACTGCCGCTGTTCCGGTCAGAATGGCGTTACCTGTTTTGCTTCCGCTGTTTATCACTTCCTTATCCAAAACATTACTGAAATCGTACCGGTATATCGGTGTAATATCCAAAGAATCCAACAGCCTCTTAACGGTTACCGTATAAGACTTTGTAACGTACGCTCTGCCTTTTGTAATTTTAGCCGTCAGGGTTACGGCCGTATCCGTTGCAAGACGGGTAACCTTGCCCTTATTATCAATAACCTTTTTATTGTCTGAGGTCCATTTAACGGATGTGCCGCAGGGGCCTTCAGCGGAAAGGGAAAGGTCCTTTTTGGTGCTTTCAGGAATTTTTCCGGCCAGGACTTTGGCTGCGTATTCCACTGCTTCACTGTCGGTGAAATCCAGCCTGCTTCCCCATATGCATTCATTGTTGCTTCCAACGGCGGTAAAGGTCATGACTTTTGATTCAGATACGGATTCATCCTGCTGTTTAAAAAACACACCTTTATAAGTCACGCCGTCTATTGTCAGATTCATATAATAAGTTCCTTTTTTCATACCCCAGGTACCGGATACATCCCCGGTTACTTTATAATTTTTTTCTAATTTAATATTAAGGGTCTCCAGCATGGCAGAACTGTTGGAGGTGCCATGGTTAATGAATTCATAGTATCCTGTTATTTCATTTATGGAATATCCGGTCTCAGATATGCTGTCGCCGCTGTATTCATAAGGGACGGCTACCGGCCAGCCATCTTCGTTTAAGAACATCTGATGAACTCTGACCTCATGATATTCCGTACCATTATCAAATCTGGTGTGGTAAACGAGATATATCTGCCCGTCAGAATCAATAAAGGAGGAATTGTGTCCGGCTGCCCGGTATCCTGTATCAAGGCAGTTGAATTTATAATTGCCGATGAGTTTAATACCGCAGTAAGCGTTATCCACTGCGTTAGGAAGGGTGGCTTTATTGCCGGCAGCATCCAGATAAGGCCCGTCAGGGCTTGTGGAACGGAACATACGGATATTATAACCTCCGTTTGCAGTCAGGCTGGCATAGGACACATATAAATAATAATACCCGGAAGCCTTATCGTATACTACAAAAGGGCCTTCCCCGGATTTTGTATAACCGGCAGCGATTTTTATGCCGAAATACCTGTCTATGACATTTCCGCCGGCCGTAGTCCCATCGGTTCCGGGATATAGAGCCTGCCCCGTGGCTTCATCGATGGGCAGCATGTAAATCCCTCCGGACCAGGAACCGTAGGTCATCCAAAGTACTCCGTCTTTATCATAAAACAAAGCAGGGTCTATGGCATTGGGAGAATAGCTTGTGTTGTAAGTATCGCTTCCCGTAAACCAGGAAGAATTAATACCGGCTAGTGTCCCTGTATCAATTAAGGCCTGAATATTCGTATTGGTATATTTGGTATTAATATCGCTGTTTGCATCATAAGAATCATTTAAGGTGAAACCGGAATAGAGGATGGTATCCACATAGGTATAAGGGCCTTCGATGTTCCGGGATACCGCGTAACCGATACAGGAGCGCTTATAAGTGGAAGAGGTGCAGTAATATATCATGTAAGCTCCGGTAGTTCCATCATCGTTAATATAATTTTCATTCCAAAAAACAAAAGGCGCCCATACGGAAAAGCCGCCGGAACTGTCGGCATCATCCTCCCCTGCCCAGGCAAAAGAACCTGCGAGATTGTCCGATAAATCTCCGTATAATACATTGCCGGGAGTGGTATAAGCGTTGGTAAATCTGGTCCAGTTCTGAAGGTCGGTTGATTTGGCAGCTTCAATATGGGAGCCGAATACATAATATGTATTTCCGTCTTTTACAATGGAAGGGTCGTGGACGGACACCCGTTCCTTAACTGCCGTCTTTTGTCCGGCCGTAATTGCGGCGCTTGAACTTGCAGGCAGGTTTATGCCGGCGGCCTGGATTATGCAGGCTATCAGCAAGATTGCAGACACAATACCGATTGTTAAACAGGCTGCGGTAAGCTTGTAATTTTTTTTCCCCATAGTATTACCTCCGTTTTAATTTATTATTGGTTAACGGGTTGCATACTTTGTTACAGTTCAGCCTTATGGCTGAACTGCATCCATACTTTCTACAATATTTATAATTATATGAAATATTATAGATAAATATAAATTAATTATATAGTTCTTTTCATTGGAAATCAATCGATTTTCTATAAAAATTGCATTATTTTGGTAACTAAATTATTTTAAATAAACAGGGCGTGTCTGAAAACTAAGTAAAATAAAACAATTAAATTATTCTGGTTTTAATTAGTACCATATTAAATATCTGAAAGAGGATTATCTATAAATGTGATTTATGTTACAGTTTATAAATAGGGAAAATGGTAAACTATAAAAAAAACGGAGGTAATTCAAATGGCGAAGAAATTAACAAACAGAGTTACATGGGTTGGTAAAGTTGACTGGGAATTAAAAAATTTCCATGGACGGGAGTATTCCACACAAAAAGGTTCTTCTTACAATTCCTATCTGATACGGGATAAAAAAACCGTATTAATTGACACCGTATGGCAGCCTTTTGATAAAGAATTTGTTTCGCGTTTAAAACAAGAGATTGATTTAAAGGAAATAGATTTTATTATTGCAAATCACGGCGAAATTGACCACAGCGGTGCCCTTCCTGAATTATTACGTGAAATACCGGATACACCGATTTATTGTACGGCCAAGGGAGCTCAGATATTACAGGGGCATTACCATCAGGACTGGAATTTTGTAACGGTTAAGACGGGTGATAAACTTGAACTTGGAAATTGCAGCCTGGTTTTTATAGAGGCTCCTATGCTCCATTGGCCGGACAGCATGTTTACGTATATGACGGGAGAAAACATTCTGTTCAGCAATGATGCCTTCGGACAGCATTATGCCACGGAATCACTCTATAATGATAAGGTTGATTATTCCGAGCTTTATGCGGAAACTTTAAAATATTATGCCAATATATTGACACCATTCAGCTCTCTGGTAATAAGGAAAATAGAGGAGGTTCTAAAATTTAACCTGCCCATAGATATGATTTGTCCCAGCCATGGTGTTATATGGAAGGAAAATCCGGTCAGTATTGTGGAGCAGTATTTAAAATGGGCGGACGCTTATCAGGAAAACCAGATAACCATAATATACGATACCATGTGGAATGCAACACGAAGAATGGCGGAAGCCATAGCGGCAGGAATCCGGCAGGCCGACAAATCGGTCACTGTAAAATTATATAACTCATCCAAAGAAGACAAAAATGATATCATTACTGAAATTTTCCGCTCTAAGGCGGTACTTTGGGGTTCGCCCACCGTCAACAACGGGTACCTGCACTCCATTGGCGGGCTGCTTGAGATGATAAAGGGGCTGAAATTTAAAAAGAAGATAGGAGCGGCCTTCGGCAGTTATGGCTGGAGCGGCGAGGCGGTAAAACAGCTGACGGAAGAACTGGCCGGATGCGGCTTTCAAGTAGCAGATGACGGGCATCGTACTCTTTGGGTACCGGATGAAAAAGGGCTGGCGGATTGCAGGGAATACGGAAAAGAATTTTTAGCCTTTACCCGGCAGTAGCACTACTAGGCTCCCAAAATCGCTCCTTGTCTCCCACAAATTGGAGCATCGAACGGCACAAGCATTTTTCTAACACACTCTAGCATGGGCAGGAATGGAGGAAATATATGAAAGAAAAAATCATTCAATTGAATAAAACAGTTTATGAGTTATGCAGCAAGGACCCTGAGGTGGCAGTTGTCCTGGCTGAGATTGGATTTACCGATATAACGAAACCCGGAATGCTGCAGACGGCAGGAAGATTTATGACATTCCGAAAGGAGCGGTCATAAAGAAAATCGATATGGATATAATAAAACAGAAATTTACGGAGCATGGTTACCAAATCGAGGATTAAGGAAGAATGTGAAAAACGAAAAATAAAAATAAATGCGGAGGAAAAAATATGAGTGAAACTATTAACAACAGAGAATACCGCCAAAAAGTAATTAAGCAGATTATAACCCAGCTTCACGAAGGGAAATCCGTGGATGAGGTAAAACAAAAATTTGAGGAAGCTTTCTCAGGAGTATCGGCATCTGAAATATCCGAAGCAGAAGGAGCATTGATTGCAGAAGGGCTTCCGGTTGCCGAGGTTCAGCGGCTGTGTGATGTCCATGCCGCCGTGTTCAAAGGCTCCATAGAAGAAATCCACCAGGACAAGGACCGGACTGAGATACCGGGCCATCCTGCCAATACGTTAATTCGGGAAAACCGTACAATAGAAAGAATCATAAATAAGCAGGTAAAACCCCGGCTGAGAGGCTTGGAGCAGGAAGAAGACCTTACGGCACTTAAGGAGGGGCTGGATAAATTATCCCGGATAGAACTTCATTATCTTAAGAAAGAAAATCTGTTCTTTCCTTATATGGAACAATACGGTATTACCGCCCCGCCTAAGGTTATGTGGGGAGTTGATGATGAAATCCGGGGTATGCTGAAAGAAGTAAGAAAGGATTTATCGGAAGATTCCGACAGGCCGGCAGTAAAACAAAAAATAGAAGCCTTAACGGAAAAAATAGAAGAAATGATTTTTAAAGAAGAGAATATTCTTCTTCCCATGCTTTTAGAAACCCTGACACAGGACGAGTGGAAAAAAATTGCGGACGAAAGCGGTGAAATCGGTTTTTTGGTTGAGAAGGTTCCCGCATGGAATCCTGCTTCTGAAGACCGGGCACAAGTGAAAGAGGAAAAGAAGGAGCCGGGTGTCATAATCATGCCTACGGGGGTACTAAAAACAGAAGAGCTAATCCGGATGCTGGACACTCTCCCTTTTGATATCACCTTTGTGGATAAAAATGATGTGGTAAAATACTTTTCCCAAAGTCCGGAACGGATTTTTCCCCGTACCAAAGCGGTTATAGGCCGGAATGTGTCTAACTGCCACCCGCCGGCAAGCGTCCATATTGTGGAACAGCTTGTTGAAGACTTTAAAAACGGTAAAAAGGACCATGAGGATTTCTGGATTAATATGGGTGATAAATATATATTAATCCGGTACTATGCGGTACGGAAGGAGGATGGAGAATATCTGGGAGTATTGGAAGTAACCCAGGACATTAAACCAATTAGGAACATAACAGGAGAAAAAAGACTCGTAACTCAGGAATAAGGTATGACGGGGCTGCTGCAAAAAAGTCGGTTTACTGAACTTGTTGCAGCAGCCCCGTCATTCTATAATATGTAAACTAGTTACCCCTTTCCATACCGGTTTTAAACCGCCTGCTCCAGAGGGAAACGGCTGGAGGTTGAAAAGGGCTGTATTTTGTACCTTTTTGGAGGCTGTCGAAATTTTAATTGTATAAAATAGCATGTCTGATAAAAAAGTAAAAGATTTTTTCAAAAATATGTGGTAAAATAAGTTACGTTACCAAATAATTAAAAGTAATTTAAAATCAATTACTTTCAGGAGGATTTATTAATGAAGGGAATTATTCTGGCAGGAGGTTCCGGAACGAGATTATATCCGGTTACCAAGGCAGTATCAAAGCAAATACTTCCGATTTATGATAAACCAATGATTTATTATCCGCTCTCTATTCTTATGCTGGCAGGTATCAGGGAAGTATTAATAATTTCCACACCAAGGGATTTACCGGTATTTAAAGAGTTATTGGGGGACGGAAACAGGCTGGGGATGGCCTTTTCCTATGAAATACAGGCGGAACCCCGTGGATTGGCGGAAGCCTTTATTATAGGAGAGAATTTTATCGGCAGCGACAGGGTTTCTTTGATCCTGGGAGATAATATTTTTTATGGAAGAAGTTTTACGGCCACTTTGCAGAAAGCAAGGTCAAGGGAACATGGCGCCACTATTTTCGGATACTATGTAAGAGACCCGGGAGCTTATGGTGTTGTTGAGTTTGATGAAACGGGCAGGGCAATTTCCATCGAAGAAAAACCGGAAAAGCCCAAATCTAATTTTGCCGTACCCGGGCTGTATTTTTATGATAACAGGGTTATAGAGATAGCAAAAAACATCCGGCCGTCTGCGCGGGGGGAGCTTGAGATCACGGCGGTCAACAATGTATATTTGGAGGCTGGTGAACTGAATGTAGAAACCTTAGGACGGGGTATGGCCTGGCTGGACACAGGAAATCACGATTCCCTTCTGGATGCTTCCAATTATGTGGCTTCCATACAGAAAAGACAGGGACTTCATATTTCCTGCATTGAAGAAATAGCTTATAAAAAAGGATACATCAGCAGAGAACAGCTGTTAAAGCTTGCGGAACCCATGCTGAAAACCGAATATGGAAGATACTTGGCCGAGGTAGCGAATGGCTTGTAATATCGCGGGTAATATTCTTAATGTAGCCGCTTTTGCGATTAATTGTTTTGGCGGAAGCCGGTGAAAGCCGGTTTCCCTGAAACGGCAGGGCCGCCGTGTAACAGCATGGAACAGAGCAGCGCCTGCAACATCCGCTTTGACAGTACGACAGGAGAAATTATGGGACAATTTAATTTTATTAAATGTAATATCGATGGCTTATATATTATTGAACCGGCATGTTTGGGTGACAACCGCGGTTATTTTATGGAAATCTATAATTATGAAGATTTTAAGGCGGAAGGACTTGGGCAGATATTTGTACAGGATAACCAATCCATGTCCAAAAGAGGTGTCCTGCGGGGGCTTCATTTTCAAAAAAAATATCCCCAGGGAAAACTGGTGAGGGTATTAAAAGGTGAAGTATATGATGTTGTGGTAGATATACGTCCGGATTCCGAAACTTACGGAAAATGGTGCGGAGTGATTTTATCGGAAGAGAATAAAAAAGAGCTTTATATTCCGGAAGGATTTGCACATGGCTTTCTGGTGCTGTCGGAAGAGGCTGAATTCTCATATAAATGCACTGATTTTTATCATCCCGAAGACCAGGGCGGAATTATCTGGAATGACCCTGATTTAGATATAGAATGGCCCATAGAGGAAGATATGGAGCTTATCATATCGGAGAAAGATACGAAATTATCCGGGTTTTGTGAATTAAGTAACTCAAAGTTACGAATTAAATGACGAATAGCTGCATAAAATTAGGAATACTTCATATAGGGATGGGCTTAACGAGAAAGAACCTGGTGGTGCAGAAAAGAGGTTAAGATGGAACGAAGAATTGTAATTACGGGCGCCTGCGGCCAGCTGGGGCGGGCATTAAACCAAGTACTGAAAGAGAGAAGCGATTTAACGGTTATCAATACGGATATGGGCGAACCAACCGCATATTGTCCGATTATACTGGACATTACCAACCAGGTAGCGGTTATGAATTTAGTCCAGGATATAAAACCGGAGATAATAATTAACTGCGCGGCTCATACGGCGGTGGATTTGTGTGAAAGCGACCAGGAAAGGGCTTACCGGATTAATGCCACAGGCCCCAAAAACCTGGCAACCGCAGCCGATGCCCTGGATGCAAGGCTGATTCATGTTTCAACGGATTATGTATTTAACGGTGAAGGGGATGTTCCCTATACCGAAGATGCCGTACCCGACCCGAAAAGTGTTTACGGCACGACCAAACTGGCAGGGGAAGAATTTGTCATAAGTTTGTGCAAAAAATATAGCATTATACGTACGGCCTGGCTGTATGGAGACGGTAAGAATTTTGTGAAAACCATGCTTGCGCTGGCAGAAAAAAACAGCGAGATTAAAGTAGTGGATGACCAATACGGCTCTCCTACCAGTGCATCGGAGCTTGCCCGGGCAATTGTCTTTTTAATTGATAACGGTGATAACGGAATTTACCATGGAACCTGTGAGGGGATAGCTTCCTGGTACGATTTTGCGGTTGAAATATTTCACCGGGCCGGCAGGAAGGTTACCGTGAACCCAATCGCCACGGAAGAATACCCGACGCCTGCAAGACGGCCCAGGTATTCCGTCCTGGAGAACAAAAAATTAAAAGAAGCCGGGTATACAATGAAGCACTGGAAAGAAGCCCTTAAAGAATATATGGAACAATTTGAAACAGGAGGTAAATGATTTGAAAACCTACTTAGTAACCGGAGGAGCCGGTTTTATCGGTTCCAATTATATTCAGTATATGTTTAGGAAATACAAGGATTCTATTCGGATAATTAATGTGGATTGTTTAACTTATGCCGGAAATTTGGAAAATCTGGTTTCCGTTAAAGACAGTGAGAATTATATTTTTATTAAGGAAGACATCTGCAATAAAGAGGCAATCCACGGTATATTCAAGAAATATGAAATCGACAGGGTGGTTCATTTTGCGGCCGAAAGTCATGTGGACCGCAGCATAAGAAATCCGCAGGTTTTTGTAAATACCAATGTAATTGGGACTTTAAATCTTTTAGATGCCGCCAAATGTGCCTGGGAAGCGGAAGATGGATATAAAGAGGATAAAAAATATCTGCAGGTATCCACGGATGAAGTGTACGGTTCTTTGAAGGAGGAATCCGGATATTTTTACGAAACGACTCCGGTTGATCCTCACAGTCCGTATTCCGCAAGTAAGGCATCGGCGGACATGATGGTAAAAGCTTACATAGATACTTACCGCTTTCCGGCCAATATTACCAGATGCAGTAATAATTACGGCCCGTACCAATTTCCGGAAAAATTAATTCCCCTTATGATTAACAATGCCCTTCTTGGCAAGAAGCTTCCTGTCTACGGAGACGGCAGGAATGTAAGGGACTGGCTTTATGTTGAGGATCATGCCAAAGCCATTGATATAGTTATGGAAAAGGGAAGGCTTGGCCAGGTATATAATGTAGGAGGGCATAATGAAAAGCAGAATATTGAAATCGTCAGCCTGATTATTGAAACCTTGGCGGAGCTGCTTCCGGAGGGTGATCCGGCGAAAGCTTATTTGAACAGGGATTTAATTGATTATGTGGAAGACAGAAAAGGCCATGACAGGCGGTATGCCATTGCCCCGGATAAAATTAAGGCCGAAACCGGCTGGGAACCGGAAATCATGTTTGCGGAGGGTATCCGTCTTACCATCGAATGGTATCTGAATAACCGGGAGTGGATGTCCCATGTGACCAGCGGGGCTTATCAGAAATATTACCAGGAGATGTACCGTTAAAATTATTTTTTTATGCAGAAGGCCGTGGTTTTCCCGTAGGCATAAAAAAGCAATTACTAGAGTGTGTCTGCAAAATGTTTATACAAACAAGGGCAGAAGCCGTAAAACAGGCTCTGCCCTTGAAAATTATCAACACATATTATACGATGGATTTAAAGTTTCCTGAAATGCTGTTATTTATGTAAAGCTTCAACCAGAGCGATTAAGGTTAGCGCCTGTCCGTAAGCCATAGGCTTGATTTGAATTTGTTTGTAGTGCTCCGCACTCATTCCCATTGCAGTGCCGGCAGATACCTTTTGAACTGTTCCGTCATCTGCGATACAATTAATCAGACCTGAAAGTGCTTTTTCAGCGTAACTTTTATAGGAAGTATCTAAATAACCATGTTTTATAGCGTTTAGAATACCGGCTGTAAATGCAGCTGAACCGGATGCTTCCTCATAAGAGGTTTCATCATCCAAAACTGTGGTCCATAGGCCGGAGTTGCATTGTAACTGCTTCAGGCAATCAACTTGAGCTTTGAAAGTATATAGAATATATTCTTTAAGGCTTTCCGATATCTCTTTGTTAATTAATATAAATTCAATCGCGCCTAAGGTAAACCAGGAATTACCTCTGCACCAGAAAATGCCTCCGAAATTATCGTTTCGTTCAAAACTCCAGCCATGGTAGAATAATCCGGTATGTTTGTCATATAAGTATTTAATGTGAAGCATGATTTGGTATTCTGCTGTTTGCTGCCATAATTTATTTTGAAATCGGACGGCCATTTTATACAGAAACAGAACAGCCATGAAAACAGTATCCAGCCATAGCTGGGAGTTGTTCAGGATAACTGCGTTCCTGTCGCCAATACCTGTAGTTACATGCTGGAACCCATTTTCTTTTGTTTTTGGCAATTCTTTTGCAAGCCAGTCTGCCTGACTCATGCAAAGCTTTTCATATTTCTCTTTTTCCGGCATCATGTCTAAAATGTTTATTAAAACAAGATAAGGTGCCGTAGTATTGATATTTCTGGAAGGCAATCCAATTTTTAAATTTTTCCCAAACCATTCGGTAAAGAAATCCATATATCGATGTTCTCCAAAATATTCCTGAAGTTTATAGATTCCATACAGGCCAACACCCTGCGGCCAGTCCCATTCCTCGATGCCGAAATCTCTGCTGCAATTTCCCGTTTTTATTATTTCCTCAACCGAGTGCAGTTTATCATTATTATAATCTGCACCTCCTAAATGAATTAGTTTGTCAGTCACCAGATTGATTTTTGAAAGTAAGATATCATTGGTCATGTTTCATTCCTCCTTGAATAGATTTAATATAATTACTGGGAGACATCCCTGTTTCTTTTTTGAAAATATGGCTGAAATATTGCGGATTGTTACCGCATCCAACCAATTCAGCAACAATTTTAATTTTATCAATGCTATTATATTGTTTGAACAGTAATTTGCTGCGTTTGATTCTCTGGTGCGTAAGGTAATTTGAAAATTTTTCTCCGGTTTCATTTAAAAATTTTTTACTGAGATAATCAACATTCATATACAAATAGTTTTCAGCAATCCATTTTAAAGATAGATTGGAATCCTCAAGATGTTCCGATACTATTTTTTTTACCTGCTCACTTATTTTTAAGGTAGTTGAATTTTGCAAATATGATTCAATTACAGCTTCAATATAACTGATTAATTCCTCCACAAATTTTTTACAGTTTGGTATTTGATTCAGTACTAATAATTTTTCTGTGGCAGGCATAATTGCGGCAGGCGTATAAAAAGCGGCTATTTGCATAATGGATGAAGATGCGATTTGCTTTAATAAATTTAAGTCTGTAATTGGTTCAATCACTTGTTTGAAATGTAAAAATGCATTACGGACAGTTTCAGCGTCGGTACTTTTTAGCTGTAAAATGCATTGATCAAATTCCTGTAAAATATTTTTGAAATTACAGATATGGATGAAGTTATTCCCATCAACGGAATAATAAATTATTTCATATCTCTTAATTTTAGCAAGAATCGTATTAAGCAGTTCTTCTAAACTACGGAAATCCTTTCGTTCATATTGAAAAGAGACCGTCTGATTCTGTGGGTAAAGGCTGTTCATAAAACTGTCAAAGGCTGCTGTATCCACTCCAAAAGATTTATAAAAGCAAAGTAAAGTATTGTGGACATAAATAATGTTGAATACGATACCTGGACACAGGGAATTATGGAAAGCAGTGATTTTATTCATCACCTCTGAAAGCGATAATTTTTCTACGAAGAATAGAAAGCATAATTCATAGGGTTCGTTATAAAAGTCCAGATATTTATGGTAAGGTTGATAGATATTTGAAAAATTTATATTTTGAAGAGAAATCTTATCCGAAGAAATTCCCTCACTGATAATAGTCAGGATAATGTTGCTTTCAAAATAACGTATCAGTGAGTCCTGAGCATTA
This sequence comes from Lachnoclostridium sp. UBA903, assembly GCA_002294045.1. Taxonomy (GTDB): domain Bacteria; phylum Bacillota; class Clostridia; order Lachnospirales; family Lachnospiraceae; genus Anaerocolumna. The sequence continues at coordinate 112,379 of DBEP01000009.1, forward strand.
ATTTGCGTGGAGGCCCGTTTTGGGGCAAGGCTGTTTATAATATTCTGTACGCATTCAATAATCTGATTTTCATTGCAGGGTTTCAGCAGATAGTTTTTGACTCCATAACGCATCGCTTCCTGGGCATACTTAAATTCATCATAACCGGATAAAATAATAAATTCCGTATCATGATTAATCTTTTTGATACGCTCAATCAGCTCTAGACCTGTAAGGCCTGGCATTTTGATATCTGTCAGGACAATATCGGGATATTCATCCAGAATGGTGTTGTAAGCCTCAATACCATTTGCTGCCTTGCCAATTAATTCGATACCTAAAGAATTCCAATCAATTGCAGTTGAAATGGTCTCCCGTATTATTTTTTCATCATCGGCAATCAGTAATTTAATCATAAGTACTCTCCTTATATGGGATTTGTATCTGGGCAATTGCATGGTCATCATCCGGGTTGAAAAATTGCAGGCCATATTCTTCTCCGTAACTTAATTGTATCCGTTTTTGAATATTCAATATTCCAATTCCGTTGCCATGAGGTTTAATCAGATTATTTTCCAGTTTCTGCAATAAATCATCTTCAAATTGGGAGCCGTTATTCTTAATTTGTATAATTGCAAAAGAGCCGTCTATATAACCTTTTATTTCAATCAGGCAGGTTTCGGTTATCTTCTCCATTGCATAATTGACGGCGTTTTCAACCAATGGCTGTAAAGACAGCCGTGGTAACAATATTGAATTCAGCCGTATATCTATTGAAGTCGTAAAGCAGATTCTATCATCAAAACGAATCCGGATAATGTCCATATAATTTTTAACAATATTTATTTCCTGCTCCAGCGTAGAGGTCAGATTATTGTCTTTTTTACTTAAAGTGGTTCTGAGTAAGGAGCCTAAGGATTCTATCATAATAGAAATGTCCTTTTCGCCCAGGGCCTTTGCCCTCCAGTTAATAGACTCCAGGGTATTGTATAGAAAATGGGGATTTATCTGGTTTTCTAAAGCTTTTATTTTGGAATCTCTGGTAAGAATCTCCTGAAGGAAAAATTTTTCCACAAGATTCTGATGCCGGATTGCCATTAAATCAAAGTTTCTATGCAATTCCCCAATTTCATCTTTTCTGTTTGAATAATCATAAGAAGTATCTTTAATAAAAGTTTTGCTTTTACCAAAAGTTTTCATCTTATCCACCAGCTTGCTGAAATGAATGGTGATGGAATTAATCATAAATTTAGCAATCAGGAAAATCAAAAAGATTGCGGCAAAGTTGATACATATTGCAGATAAAATAGTTAAGGTCTGGGCAGTATATATATTTTGATAAGACACAAGGCAGATAAAATCCCAGGTAAAATATGGAATAGTTTCATGAACATAAAAATATTGCCTTTGATTTAGGCGGATTATACCATATTTACTATCCGTTTTTTGGCATGCCTGGGAAACGGAATCGGAGTCAAGAGTTTTGGAATGATATATTTCCTTGTTATTACTGGTAATAATAAATTGTGCCGGTTCTGAAAACATAGTTGTATTTACGGAAGTATTAACAACAGAATCTAAATCAATATTCACCAATACGGTTCCGATTGTATTTAATGCCAACTGTTCTGCCTTACGTATATTTCTGACAAGGAACAGGCCATATTCATTACAGTAGGAATCAGACCAGACAGGGCGGCCTGATTTTTCATCTGCTTTTAATAGTAATTGATTATGAATACTATCCGGAATTTTATTACTTAACGCAATATTGCTGTAAGAAACATAATCATTATTATACAGATTCATATATTTAATTTTGTTTGATTTATAATTTGTATAATATTCCGGGACAAGAAAAGAGAGTGTACGGAATGCATTGCTTCTTTTGGCGTTATCTTTACTGTCTGCAACAATAGCCAGATTAGTCTGAATTCTGCTGTCCGCTATTATGATATCGGTCATTTCCTGAATATTCCGTAATTTCTCAGATATAGTTTTTGTTCCCGTTATTAACGTATTTGATATTGCTTCATATAAAAGTTTATTATTGGAACGGGTTATAACACTCAATGCTATTATGTTTGCAAACAGATTCAAACATAGAATGATGAGTACAAGGGTTATTATTTTTTTATATAATGAAGCATTAACATAAATACACCGGATTTTGCCGTATAGGCTATGAAAATTATTTCTTTTTAGCATAAATACCTCCTTAAATTTAATTATATTTTAATGAATTTTTTATGCAAGGGATATAAAACCATTTGTCGGTTTTTTTCGATTATGGCTCGGTTTTTTATATATACTTGATTCAATATGGAAGGTATAATGATGCTGTCAAGTTAAGTTACATAAAATTAAAGGAGGTTTACAATGAAGAAAAAAAGACTTATAGCTCTGCTGACAGCAGGAATTCTGGCAATATCCTTGTTGTCAGGATGCGGGAACCGGGGAGCATCTTCAGGTTCTGAATCTGAAGCAGATGGCAAGGCAGGAACCACAGTAAACGGGGATGAATCAAAGGATTCACCTGGCGCAGAGCTGATTGTTTCATGGTGGGGAAATCAGACAAGAAATGAAAGAACACAGCAGGTAATGGACTTATATACTCAGAATAATCCGGAAGTAACATTTGACGGGCAGTTTGCGGAATGGGCCGATTACTGGAACAAATTATCAACTGCATCGGCAGGACATACACTTCCTGATGTTGTTCAGATGGATTATAAATACCTTGAACAGTATGTAAGCAATAATCTGCTTGAAGATTTAACGCCTTATATTGAGAAAGGCATTCTTGATGTATCGGAAATTGATGAAAATATTTTAAATTCCGGAAAAGTTAATGACGGGCTTTATGCTATTCCCATCGGAGTGAATGCCCCTGCCTTAATGTACAACAAGACCTTGCTGGACCAGAACAGTATTATAATCAAAGATAATTTGTCGATAAATGAATTTACGGAACTTTGTAAAGAAATCTATGATAAAACAGGTTATAAAACAGGCATAGCATATGGGGACGGGGATATCTTCATTGAATATACGATGAGATCTCTTGGAGCCGTTCTTTATGAAAAAGATAAGCTTGGAGCTACACAGGAACAGCTGCAGAAGTTCTTTGAAATTTATGAGAATGGTATATCGGAAGGCTGGATGTGTGATCCGAGTATTTATACGGAAAGAACGATAGGAACCCCCGAACAGATGCCATTGGTTTATGGTTCCAGCCCTGAAACAATGAGCTGGTGTGCATTCTCTTACTCCAACGCATTAACGGCACTTCAGAATGCAGCACCGGAAGGCACGGAAATTGAGATGAGTACATGGCCGGCTGATGATGAAGAGGCAGCTAATTATCTTAAGCCAGGTATGTTTTTCTCTGTGACGGTTGACAGCAAAAATCCCGAAGCCGCAGTAAAATTTATTAATTACTGGACCAATGATGTGGCAGCAAATGAGATACTTTTAGGAGAAAGAGGTGTTCCGGCATCAGCGGAAGTATCGGAGGCTATTATGGGTAAGCTGGATGAAAGTAATCTGAAAATCATAAGATATATCAATTATGTTGTTACGCCGACCAGTTCGGTAATTAATCCTCCGGCTCCGGAAGGCTCTGCAGAGGTTTCAAAGTTAGTGGATCAGTTAGTTGAGAGTGTCTGCTATAAACAGACGACAGCTAAGGATGCGGCTGCCGAACTATATCAAAAAGGTAATGCAATGCTGGCAGAATGATTTGCTTAAAAGATGTAATCGGAGGCTGTTGTTAAATAGTCAATTTACTGAACTTGTGTCTGGAACACAGTCTATATATTTTGAATTTTCAACGGCCTCCGGCTGATAATACTAAATGCAGGAAGAAGATATCCGAATGAAAAAAAATAAATTTAATTTAAATCATTTCTTAAATCAGGAAAATACAGCCGGCGTTATTTTTTCATTGCCGTTTATTATAGGTTTCTTACTATTTTTACTTGTACCGATGGCGATTTCCCTTTACTATTCCTTTTGTGATTATAATATTCTTTCGCCGCCGACTTTTGTGGGATTAAAGAATTATATCAAGATGTTTCATGACGAGACTTTTTTTAAGACAATAGGGGTTACATTTTATTTTGCATTTGTTTCGGTTCCGTTAAGATTGGTTTTTGCATTAATTGTTGCCTTAATCCTCTTTAAATCAACAAAAGCAACCGGGTTTTACCGTGCAATTTATTATCTGCCGTCCATTATCGGCGGATCGGTAGCGGTATCTATTCTTTGGAAAAGAATGTTTGCCATTGATGGTGTTATTAATAGATTACTGGGTGCAATGGGATTGCCGTCAGCCTTTTCGTGGCTGGGAGATATACGTACGGCAATATGGACATTAATTATATTGGCAGTATGGCAATTTGGTTCTTCCATGCTGATTTTCTTATCGTCCTTAAAACAGATTCCAACAACTCTTTATGAGGCTTCAACCGTAGATGGAGCGGGTAAAATAAAACGATTTTTCCATATTACGTTACCGCTGTTAACCCCAACAATCTTTTTTAACCTGGTTATGCAGATGATTAATGGGTTTTTAGCTTTTACCCAGTGCTATATTATCACCCAGGGAAAGCCCATGAATTCAACCTTGTTTTATACCGTGTATATGTACCAGCAGTCTTTTGAATATTATAACACAGGGTATGGCGCAGCTCTTGCATGGATTATGCTGGCAATTGTCGGTTTGGTTACCCTGGTAATATTCGGAACAAAGAAATTCTGGGTATATGAAGGAGGTTTATAACCATGAAAGGAAAAAGAGTGGCAGGTACCGCTTTTTACCATGTATTTGTGTGCGGAATCGGACTTATTATGATGTATCCGTTGGTTTGGATGGTTATGAGCTCTCTCAAAGATACAAAAACTATTTTTACTACGGCAAACCAGCTTATACCGCAGCAATTTACGTTACAGAATTATATCAACGGCTGGAAAGGCTTTGGGAAAGTTTCTTTTGGAGTATTCTTTGCCAATTCTTTGTTTATCTCAGTTACCGCAACAGTTGGAACGGTTATCTCTTCAGCTCTTGTGGCATATGGTATTGCAAGGTTTAAATTTAAAGGCCGCAGAATTTTGTTTGTTTCCATGCTGGCTACTATGATGCTGCCGGCGCAGGTGCTGATGATTCCGCAGTATCTTTGGTACCAGAAACTAGGCTGGGTCGGCTCCTATTTGCCGCTGATTGTTCCGTACTATTTTGCAATACAGGGGTTTTTTGTTTATCTGATGATAAATTTTATTAACGGACTTCCGTTAGAACTGGATGAAGCGGCAAAAATTGACGGATGTTCCTACTATGCTATTTTTAAAAAAATTATAATGCCTTTAATTACTCCTGCTTTGATTACGGCAGGTATCTTCTCCTTCATGTGGAGATGGGATGATTTTCTTTCGGCTTTATTATATGTTAATGAATCGAGAAGGTACCCGGTCAGTCTGGCTCTGAAACTGTTTAGTGATCCGGGTTCCTCATCCGATTACGGAGCAATGTTTGCAATGGCATCACTCTCTGTACTGCCTGCCGTATTAATATTTATATTTTTACAAAAATATCTTGTGGAGGGAATCTCTACTTCAGGATTGAAAGGATGATACAGTATAATGGAAAAAATGAAAGCGGTTGTTACTTATGCACCAAATGATATACGTTATGAAGAATATCCCAAACCGGAATGCGGAGCGGGTGAAGTTGTTCTTAAAGTAAAAGGCTGCGGTATTTGCGCAGGCGATATAAAAGCATACCACGGCGGAATCCGTATTTGGGGAACGTCGGAAGAAAACAGGTACATAGAGCCTCCATGCATTCCGGGACATGAGTTTTACGGGGAAATAGTTGAAACAGGTGAAGGGGTTACGGACTTTGGGATCGGAGATACTATCTGTGCCGAGCAGATTGTTCCATGCGGTGAATGTGAATTTTGTAAAAATGGTACTTACTGGATGTGTAAACGTTCGGCAGTATTCGGATTTAAAAAATATGCGAATGGCGGATTTGCCGAATATATCCGAATCCCGAAGACTGCAGTCAAACATAAAATCCCGAAATCTTTTACACAGGAGCAGAGTATTTTAATTGAGCCGATTGCCTGCGGTATGCATGCGCTGGAACAGGCCAATATCAAACATGAGGATGTGGTTGTAATAGCAGGATTAGGAGCCATTGGTCTTTCCATGTGCAATATTGCAAATCTGGCATTGCCTAAAATGGTAATTGGAATAGAGGTAAAAGAAAATCGGATAGCCATGGCAAAAGAATTTGGGGCAGATGTTATATTAAATCCAAAGAATCAGAATGTTACCGAAGAAATCCTGAAATTAACCGACGGATTAGGATGTGATGTTTATATTGAAGCTTCCGGAAATGTAAACAGCGCAAATCAGGGATTAGAGTTATTAAAAAACCATGGCAGATATGTTCAAATGGGGGTGCTCGGCGATTTAGTAACAGCCGACTGGAATATGATAGGGGACGGAAAAGAGTTAACCATTATAGGCTCTCATTTGTCAGCCAGGGTATACCCGGCTGTGATTCGGGGAATTGAAAAAGGGCTTATTAAAACTGACGGGCTTATTTCACATAAGTTTAAATTAGCTGAAGTGCATAAAGCATATCAGACTGCTGAAAGTGACCCGGCCGCTATAAAGGTCATGCTGGAACCCTGATATTAAAATAGGATTGTCTTAAATATAAAGCATATCTGCTGTTACTGCGGCGGATATGCTTTTTCATTTAATATAGGGAAATTGTTCCATCTTAAGATTCAGAAACAAGAGCAGTCATAGGATTGGACGATAATTTACTTGATTAGTTATAAAATTTTGTAATATATTTAAAAAGATTTGCAATTTGTTTAAGTTGGTTTGTAACATTTTTATGCATATTTATAGTAATATTGATGAATTTTATTCTATTTTAGGACGATTTATCGATATTTTTACAAAAAAATCAAGTCATTAAAATTTTAATGACTTGATTTTTAAATTATACTATGCTATAATTGTTACATAATTATTAAATGATTATTACCTTATCTTAACACATGTTCGAAATTTGTAATAATTAAATAGTTATAATTAGGAATGACTTAGTAGATTTAAGCCATTAAAAGGAGACTATTATGAAATTCAGAAAGTTACTATTGTGTATGCTTGCGGGAATTACTTTAACAGGATTTGTAAAGATATACACATATGCAGCAGAAGAAGATAATATTGTTACAGAAGATACTGCAGTTCAAGATACTACGGCAAAAGCATCCGGGGACGGTACGGCTGTCACCGGTAATGATACAGTAAATAATACGGATTCCGTAACGGATGGTGAAAGCACCGATGATGTTACGGAAGATACAACGAAAGAAGATGCTGCTGCAAAAGAAGCGGAAGAGGCTAAAAAGGCAGCGGAAGAAAAAGCAGCAAAAGAAAAAGCAGCAAAAGAAGCAGCGGAGAAGGCAGCCGCAGAAAAGGCTGCAGCGGAGAAGAAAGCGGCAGAAGCCAAAAAAGCAAAAGTTACTTATTCCAAAGCGGATTTAAGATTATTATCCGCACTAATATATTGTGAAGCCAACGGAGAATCCTATAACGGCAAACTTGCTGTTGGTATTGTGGTAATGAACAGAAAGAGAGCCAGTGCATTTCCGGATACAATAAAGGGAGTTATTTATCAGAAGTACCAGTTTGGACCTGCATCCAACGGAGCTTTAAGCAAAGCGCTGAAACGGTATGATCAGGGCAAATTTACTTCTGCATCGGAGAAGGAGTGCATAAAAGCAGCGAAAGCGGCTTTAAGCGGAACTACCACTATAACCGTGAAAGGTACTAAGAAGAGCTTTAGTAAGTTTTTATATTTTAGCGGTAAATTAAAAGGGAAGACATTCAGCTTAGGAAATCACGAATTTAAATAAGATACAATACGGCTGTTGAAACTTATGTTTTCAACGGCTGTTTTTCTGTAACAGGGAATGTCCATTGCAGAAAAACAGAATGCAAATCGGCGCAGCCACCGCTGCGCCGTTGAAAGTTTTACCTGCATTTTGAAAGAATTCCTGTGAGAAAGCCCGAAGTTGAGCCGGATCCGGTGTAGTTATCCTCTCATATTTAAAAGCTTCTGTTTCAGCTCGTTTTCAATTCGGTTTAATTCTGCTTCCGCTTCCTGCCTCTTTTGGCGGCCTTCGGTCTGAATACGCATTACCTCATCCAGAGTAGAGATTAAAGATTCATTCGTAATGCGCAGGGTTTCCAAATCCACAATACCCCGTTCCGATTCCTTTGCTGTTTCAATGGTTGCCATTTTAAGGGTGGAAGCATTTTTCTTTAATAATTCATTGGTCATATCGGTTACTTCCCGCTGGGCTTTTGCAGCCTGTCCGGAATGAGCGACGCCAAGTGCGAGAACCATCTGGCCTTTCCAAAGAGGAATTGTATTAACAATGGTAGATTGTATTTTCTCGGCCATCATAGTATCGTTCCCCTGAACCAGACGTATTTGAGGCGCCATCTGAATAGAAATCATTCTGGTTAATTCCAAATCATGAATTTTCTTCTCAAAACGGTTTATGACGGCCGCAAGGTCATTGACGGCCTGTGCGTCTTCCGGAAGTCCGCTTTTATTGGACTTTTCGATTAATTCGGGCAACACCTCGTTCTGAACTGCAGCCAGCTTCTTTTTGCCTGCCAGGATATACATGGAAAGCTCTTTGAAATAGGTTCTGTTTAAATCGTACATTTTGTCCAGCATAGCGATATCTTTTAATAATTGCATCTGATGGGTTTCGAGTACCTGGCAGATTTTATTCACATTTACCTCTGCTTTATCGTATTTGGCTTTCATGGCGGTAAGCCTGTTGGAAGTTTTCTTGAATAAACCCAGGAACCCTTTTTCATCCGTGTCGTTATCGAAGTTCTTTAGTTCCAATACAACGGAAGAGAGCATCTCACCTATCTCGCCTAAATCTTTTGTCCTCACGTTATTCAGGGCGGATTCCGAAAAATCGGCTATCTTTTTTTGGGCTCCTACTCCGTATTGGAGAATCAGGTTTGACTGACTGAGATCTATTTTTTCAGCAAAATCATTCACCATCTTTTTTTCTTCCGGAGAAAGGCTGGTTTCGTCAAATTCCACAACCTCCGGTTTAGGGGCTTCCTGTTTTATCACATCCTGTCCGGCCGTATCCTCGCCGAAAGGATCAAAGGTTAGAGTTGGCATTTCGTTATTCATGAATCATATCCTCCTATGGTTAATTCGATTTAAAATCTTCTTTGGTCAGTCCTTCTTGTGCCAGTATGGTTTCCAACACGGATATATCCGTCGAAACATCCATTGCGGCGTCTTCGAAAAGGCTGTCCAATAACCTTTCAAATGCATAATTGATGGTATCTAAGGTTGCTTCAATTTCATTTTTAGCCCCGGTAATATTTTCGCCCTGTACGGACTGATTGTCAAATTCCCTGTATGCGCTTACTAGTTTTAATGTGGTAGGAAGATAATATTCCATAAACTTCTGAATCTCCGGGAGCTGGCCCGGATGGAGTTCCACGTATCTGAAAATTTTACCGGTGACTTCTTCCAAACGGTCCAGTTTTCTGGAAATATCTTCTCCCGAAATCGCATCATTGGCTTCCCTGATTTGACGGATGTATGCCCGGCCGTTTTCTACGACGTTTCTTAATTCTGTTTCCATGGAGCTGCCTGCGGCTGAATTCTGTGAACCTTCCTGATTATTTGCCTGATCTTCATCCCTCCTGTTTTTATCCTGCTCCTCAAAATTTTTCATGCGTATGTTTTTCTGGAGTTCCAAATACTGCTGATAGCTTTCCCGATTCAACATCAGGCAGGTTTCCTGCTCGTCAATACGGCCTTCGGGAAACATTCCGAGAGAAATCATTTTACGTAAATCCTTTAATACGTATTTTTTACTTAAGCCAACATTAGCTGACAATTCTTTAACGGTATAGTAACCCCGGTTCCGGAATATTCCCAGATACCGGCGGAACCTTCGTATCCTTTTTCTTATCTTTGTTCCCTTTGCTGTCATGAGTATGCTGGCACAAAATAAAGGCAGCAGGCTAAGAGCAATTGTTCCAAAAAAATCAAGCCTTCCGGATAATTGACCGATTAAAGCTAAGACAAATACGGCAATTCCGGTCAATCCTGCGCCTATGCTTCCGAAAATGGTAAGCAATATCCCCGATATTCTTCCTACCGGGACATAAGGAAAGCTGGTTTTTTCCTTATTGTATTGCTGTAAGGATTCTTTCGGGTTATATCCGGCAGCATAGGGAGGCGCCTGGGAGTTTCCTTGCTGCCCTCTGCTGCGGTTCTGCCGGCCGGACTGCTCATAGTTCGGTTCCCTCCTGCGCCATTGCCGGTTGTACCTGCTGCCGTTTTGTCCTTGTCTGTTCCCGTAACCGGTACCCAAGGCGCTTTTTGCTTCTTCCAGCGCATCTTTAACCGTATTTTCTATATCTTTGTTCAATTGCCGAAAATTCATGGTATTCACTGCATTTTGGACAATATCCTTAATTTCATTTCCTAAATCTGAAAAGTTCCGTCTATCCATGTTAATTCCTCCGCTATATCTCTATAAATATAACTAGTCTTATTATATCTTATTCTATCGGAATTGACAATTTTAAATATAAAATTAATGTTACTTTAATATTTTTTTTACATGGATGACTTAATTTAACTGCAATGGCCATTCGTTTATAAAGTACCTGAAAAACGGGGGTAAACACAGGCCGGGAAAAAATTACGAATTGACTTATTTATTTTGTTATGTTAGGATTATTGTGAACTGATTAAGCAATTATAATACTATAAGAGAAATCAACCGGTATGTTGTATCATATTGTTATAGTTATCATATAAAGAAAGCAGGCGGATAAAATGATGATTTTAAAGAATAAAGATTACAGGTTAAATACTTCTTTTGAATTTGAAAGCTGTTTTTTCGTTATGCCGGATTACGTACAGGATATCTCATTTAATGGCCTGCCAAGGCTATTTACAGGAGGTTTTGTGCCGTAATCTTAAACTTAAAAAACAACGGACGGAATAATGTTTTGCTGCCCGGGATTTATGAGTTGATTAAGGATAAACACTTTCATTAGGAAGTGTTTTTTTTTATCTCATAGGAAAGTTCGTCCTATGAGATAAGAACCCTTCGGATGCGCATGACGCGCCAAGGAAATTTGTCACTGAAGTGACAGCGCTTCAGCGCTAGAGTCTGGCAGGCCAGACAGGGCAGAAGCTTTGTCTTTGTTCACACAGGAGGTGAAAGCATGAATTCAAAACTTTTATTGTAATGGACATAATAAATAACAGAAGGAAGGATTTTATGATAGATATAAAAAATGTGACAATTTCTAAAAAAGAAAATAACAGATTACTGTTGAAGGATTTTAGTTTTACACTGAATCAGGGAGACAGGGCCGTAATAATAGGAGAAGAAGGAAACGGCAAGAGCACGCTGTTAAAATTCATTTATGACAGGACCATGCTGGACGGATATTGCGATTACTCCGGACAGATAACAGGAAGTAATAAACTTGGCTATCTGGAACAGGAAATGGAAGAAAAATGGTTAAACAGCACGGTTGTCGAATTCTTATCCGATGTGGATGTTTATAGCTGTTCCGACCCGAGGATATGGACAATGAATATGGATACGTCGCTCTTTGGCAGTAACCAGCTCATGAAAACCCTTTCCGGAGGTGAAAAGGTAAAGCTCCGGCTCATAAAATTACTGGCAGAGGAGCCGGATATCCTTTTATTGGATGAACCGACCAACGATTTGGATATCCATACCTTAGAATGGCTGGAGGATTTTATTAATCATTCCAAATGCCCCGTATTATACGTATCCCATGATGAGGCCATGATAGAAAATACGGCCAATGTCATAATTCATCTGGAACAGGCAAAGAAAAAAACCGAGCCCCGCCATACAGTAGCTTACATGGGGTATAAAGAATATGCGGAAAAACGGTTAAACAATCTGCAAAAGCAGGAAATGGTTGCCAGGAAGCAGAGGGAAGATTATAAAAAGCAGATGCAGCGCTGGCAGCAGATATACAATAAAGTGGATAACCGGCAGGATACCATATCAAGAGGGAACCCGGCGGGAGGCAGGTTATTGAAAAAGAAGATGAAGAATCTGCTGTCCCAGGAAAAACGTATTGAAAAAAAGACGGAAGAATTTCTGGATATACCGGATGTGGAAGAGGCAATTTTGTTTGATTTTCCGGAAGGCATACGGATACCCAACGGTAAAAAAGTACTGGAGTATTACGCGGATACCTTAAAGGTTAATAATAACGGGGAAGAGATAATTCTGGCCGAGCATATCTTTCTGCGGGTAACAGGGCCGGAGCATATCGCTATTATCGGAGATAACGGTATCGGTAAAACCACATTCCTCCACGGTGTGGCAGAGGAACTGCTTATACGCAGGGATATAAAAGCCGGATATATGCCCCAGAACTATGAAGAGGTACTTGATTATAATACCTTCCCCGTTGATTACCTGGTTGCCAGCGGGCAGAAGGAGGATATTACGAAAGCCTTTACCTATATGGGCGGAATGAAGTTTACCAGAGAGGAAATGGAGCATAAAACCGGTGAACTAAGCGGCGGGCAGAAGGCTAAGCTGATACTGCTGAAGCTGATTCTTGACGGCTGTAATGTCCTGGTTCTGGATGAGCCCACAAGAAATCTGAGTCCCCTGTCCAATCCGATTATCCGCAGGGTATTATCTGAATATGGCGGAACCATAATCAGTATTACACACGACAGAAAATATATAGAAGAAGCGGCGACTGCCGTATATGAATTCACAAAGTCCGGTTTGCGAAAAATTGATAAGGAAGAAAAGGGGTACTTTTCGTAGTTTATTTCCCGGTCCGTATCTGCTGTGAGCTGTTCCAACTCCCTATTTATTAATATGTTTGCGGGAAAAAGTTTCACGGTATTGTGAGGGGGTTATACCTTCAATTTTCTTAAAAACCTTCATAAAAAGCTTTTCATCCTGGAAACCGCATAGCTTGCCGATGATACGAACTTTTAAAGTGATGTCATTGGTCAGAAGGTTTTTGGATATGGCTATGCGTGTACGGTTTATGTAATTTATTAAGGGATAGCCGGTATACTTTTTGAACAGGCTGGAAAGATAGGTGGGATTATAGCCGAACATCTCCGATAAGCCCTGGACGGTAAGAGGCTGATTGTAATAAAGACGTATCCATTCAATAATGTTAACCACTACGGCGGGAATGTTATGTTTGGTTAAATCAGGCATAAAAAGTGACTCCGTGCTTAACTCCAGCAATAAAAAGCTTAAAATATAATGGCAGCGGTAGGTTGCGGCATAGTTTTCCCTTTTTGCCGTATCCAGCAGCTGTACAAAAAAAAGGGAGGAACGGTTGTCTTCAGGCAGAGAACCGTATTCCGGAAGTATATAACTGGACATGGTGTAAGGCGTCTGCGCAGGTCCTGCATTCCAGATTTCCAGGTTTCTCCTTACACTGGAAGGGCTGTAGAATTTATAATCCGGATCCCGGACCGTAAAGTGGGTCCAGTAATAGGACAGGGGTTCTTCACTGGGTTTATATCCATAGTGATGCTGTCCGGCAAATAAAATAATAAATTGATTTGGGCCGATATCGTAATTGATACCGGCCTGATTAATGTGCAGGGTACCTTTTCTGACAATAATTAACACATGGGAATCTAAGTTCCTGTCGGGATGAATAAAATGGTTGTTATTTGCCAGATTGCCGCTGGTAAGATAATGTATGGGATACTTTACGTCACTTACTAAATATAACATATGGGATTTGACCACCTTTTTTGTGAATTGGGGAGTTGTAACGCTAATTTACCTATATTATTATTATACCATAACATATGTACATATTGTTAAAAATAATTTGTTCAGTTCAAATTTAATCAGCATTATGACGGTAAAAAGTCTATAATGTCATGTTAAATCAACTTATTTTTACAGAATAATGCAATGGCAGAATATTGTCGTATCAGGTTAATATATGGGAAATGGACTCATTAGGAGGAGGTTTTTTATGAAATTTAAAAAGGTATTGGCAGCGGGTTTTATAATTGTCATAGCAGCCGTTTTCGTAGCAGGCTGCAGCAGTAAAAATAAAACAGCAGATTCAAATTCAGGAGCGGCGTCGGCGGACAATGGGGAAACCGTAACCTTGAATTTTATAGGATGGGAAGCGAGCCCGTTAGAAACGGCCGCGGTGGAAGACGGCATAGCAATTTTTGTAAAAGAACATCCCGGTATTAAAGTAAATTATACACCCGGTCTGGCGGGAAGTGAATACAATGCCAAGCTTTTAACTGCGGCGGCATCCAATTCCATGCCCGATGTCATGTTTATGATGGCAAACGCTTACAGACAATTCGTATCAAAAGGCGCTCTGTTGGAAATTACCGATAAATTTAATGAGGAATTTCCGCTGGATGACTTTATCGATTCTTCCAGAACCATTATGAGTATAGGCGGCAAGGTTTACGGGGTTTCCTCCTGTACGGTATCTCCGATTCTGTATTACAACAAAGATGTTTTTGATGAGGCGGGAGTTGATTATCCCAGCTCCGATCCGGCGTCCTCCTGGACAATGGACGAATTCAGGGAGGTGGCTAAGAAACTGACCACGGATGATATTTATGGTTGCTATGGCTTGGAAACGGTTGCGGATACCCTTGCGGCGCAGATTATTTCAAACGGCGGTTCCAGATATTCCGCCGATTATAAGACCAGTACCATGAACACGCCGGAAGTAAAAGAGGTACTGGAAATCATTAAGGCAGTCCGCGTTGAGGACGGTTCCGCACCGGACGCGACGACCCTGGACAGCGTAGGAATGACAGCGGTACAGATGCTTGAAACCGGTAAAGTAGCCATGCTGATAGACGGCTCATGGTCCTTACAGGAACTGGCCGCCTCCGGGATGAATGTGGGTATGGCTCCCCTGCCCTCCTATGGAGAGGTACTAACCACCGGCCAGGCACATCTGCATTGCGTAGCCGCAGGAACAAAATATCCGGAACAGGCATGGGAATTCGTTAAATTCTTATCCAGCCTGGATTACCAGGGCTCTCTGGTTAGTTCAGGACTCTGGATGCCCAACCGTAAATCCATGTATGAAGAAGAAATGGTAGCAAAATGGTATAAGGAAGAGGTTCATGGCGACAGTTACAAAAACATGCTGGATTATTTCCAGAAAGCTGTGGTAGACCCCGCAGCCCTTCAATATTCCTCAAAATGCAGTGATATTATTTCCGAAGAGACGAAATTGTATTTCACCGATGCCCAGGACATTGATGCAACCTTACAGAATATCGACAAAAAATCCGATGAAGCAATTTCAGAAGCTTTAGAATAGCTTTATTGTTCTGAAATGCCGCTAATAAACGGCATCCTGACCAAGGCTGAAAGAAAATAAAAGGAAGAAAGGAAAGCCGCATTATGATTCTTTCAGCCTGTTTTATCAATAAAATGTCCGCAGCAGGGCAATTTATTGCATGTGGCAGTATCGCAAGCTTGCTTGCGATATGCAATGGGTATAAAAATGAAAGCAGTTGCTGTTCCGAAAAAGAAACCAGGCAAGCTTTTTAATGATGCAAAATGGGCCTGGGTAATGCTGCTGCCGAATATCGTAGGATTTTTTATGTTTATGCTGATACCGGTTGTGGCAACCTTTTTATTGAGTTTTACAAAATATGATATGCTTACCAAACCGAAATTTGTGGGGCTTAGAAATTATATTGACATGGTACGTGACCCTGTCGTATGGCAGGTTACGGGCAATACCGTTTTGTATACGGTAATTACCGTTCCGATTGGCATGTGCCTGTCCTTATTGCTGGCAGTTGCCCTGGACCAGAAAATCGGGCTGAAACGGTTTTACCGGGCGGCGTTCTTTCTGCCCTCCATTACTTCCATGGTTGTAATATCCATTGTGTGGCAGTGGATTTATAATCCGGAATTCGGCCTTCTGAATTATGGCTTATCCCTGCTGGGGCTTCCCAAAGGGAAATGGCTTATCGATGTCCGGACATCCCTGGTATCCATTGCCATCGTGGGCATATGGAAACGGCTGGGTTATGATATGATTATATTTTTATCCGGCCTTCAGGGAATTTCCAATACTTATTATGAAGCCGCCAAACTGGACGGAGCCGGTAAGTTACAGCAGTTCAAATATATTACGATACCAATGTTAAAGCCTACCACTTTTTTTGTGTTTATTATGGCAATTATCAATTCCTTCCAGGTATTCGACCAGGTGATGCTGATGACATCCGGCGGACCCGGCAGATCCTCCTCCGTATTGGTACATTATCTGTATCAGAATGCATTCCAGTATTTTAAATTAGGCTATGCCTGTGCCATAGCTTACCTTCTTTTTGCAATCGTAATGATTATAACGGCCGTTAATTTAAAAATGGAAAAAAGTATGAGAGAAATCTATTAAGGAGGAAAGCTATGTCAAATAAAATGAAAAACAGAATTGTAAAAATCATAGCACATGGTATACTTATTTTTGGTTCCTTTTTAATGCTTGTACCCTTTCTTTGGATGCTGTCCTCCTCTTTTAAGGATTTAGGTGAAGTATTTATTTTTCCGCCGAAGATTTTTGGAAAGCGGCTGGTTTGGGAAAACTATGCCAATATTTCCTCCCGCTTTGATTATTTTGCATACTTTATGAATAGTATTAAGGTATCTGCCTGGGTGGTTTTCTTTCAGGTATTTACCTCCGCACTGGCGGGCTACGTATTTGCAAGACTGAATTTTAAAGGCAGGGACCGTATTTTTATGCTTTATCTGGGGACTATGATGATTCCTTTCCATGTAACGGTCATAACGAATTTTCTGCAGATGTCCGCTTACGGCCTGGTAAATACCCTATGGTCCCTGATGATACCTCCCATGGTGTCCGCTTTCGGAACCTTCTTAATGAGGCAGTTTTTTATAACGGTGCCCAGGGAATTAGACGAAGCTGCAAAAATTGACGGCTGCAATCCCTTTCAGATTTTTATCCGGATTCTTCTGCCCATGGCTAAATCCACCATAGCTACCCTGGTGATTTTCTGCTTCATGAATACCTGGAATGACTATTTTACACCGCTGATTTACATTAATAATTCAGCTAAATATACCCTGCCCCTGGGCCTGGCAAGCATGAAGGGCATGTATTCCACCGACTGGCCGGTGCTTATGGCATCTTCCACCATTGCGGTACTTCCGGTTCTATTTGTTTTCCTGTTTGCACAGGATGCCTTTGTAAAAGGCGTCATGTTGTCAGGGATGAAAGACTGATAAAATTAATAATGAAAAAAGATTGGAGTATAGCTATGAAATTAATATCGATGAAAGAAATGAATATGAAAGATAAATTCTTCAATGAATATATGCAGTTAATCCAAAATCACGTAATTCCCTATCAGTGGGAAGCTTTAAACGACCGTATCGAAGGGGCGGAGCCCAGTTACGCCATGCAGAATTTCAGGGTTGCGTCCGGAAAGATACCGGGTAAATTTATGGGGATGGTATTCCAGGACAGTGATGTGTATAAATGGCTGGAAGCCGTCGGATATACTCTGATGCTAAACCCGGATTCCAAACTGGAACAAATCGCGGACGGTGCTATCGGTGACATATGTGGGGCGCAGCAGCCGGACGGATATTTAAATACCTATTATATTATTAATGGCTTGGATAAGAGATTCACTAATCTAAAGGATAACCATGAATTATATTGTCTGGGGCATATGACGGAGGCGGCGGTTGTGTACTACCAGGCAACGGGCAAGCGTGAATTAATGGATGCGGCTATCCGTTATATTGACTGCGTAGACAGCATCTTTGGTCCTGAACCGGGCAAACTGCACGGTTATCCGGGTCATGAAGTAATTGAAATGGCTTTGGTCCGGCTTTATGAAGTGACAAAGGAAAAAAAGCATCTGGCTCTGGCAAAATATTTTATTGACGAACGCGGGAAACAGCCTCTCTTTTTTGAAGAAGAGACTATAAGAAATCAGAATAATTTCCATTGGAAGGACAGTTATTTTAAATACCAGTACTACCAGGCCGGAAAGGAAGTCAGACTCCAGGACAAAGCGGAAGGCCATGCAGTCCGGGCGGTGTACCTCTACAGCGGTATGGCAGCCGTCTCAAAAGAAACCAAGGACGAGGAATTATTTCACGTATGTGAACGGCTCTGGGATAACATAACCAAAAAGCAGATGTATATAACCGGTGCCATCGGCGCTTCCAGCTACGGGGAAGCCTTTACCTTTGATTATGATCTGCCCAATGATACGGTCTATGGGGAAACCTGTGCGGCAATCGGATTGATTTTCTTTGCAAGGCGAATGTTTGAGATGACAAAAGACAGCAAATATATGGATGTGCTGGAACGGATTTTATTTAATGGAGCCATCAGCGGTATGTCCCTTGACGGGACTAAGTTTTTCTATGTAAATCCCCTGGAGGTCATTCCGGAAGCCTCTGAAAAAGACCGGAATAAGAACCATGTGAAAGTGGAACGCCAGAAGTGGTTCGGGTGTGCCTGCTGTCCGCCCAATATTGCAAGACTGTTATCCTCCATCGGCAGCTATGCTTATACAAAAACCGAAGACTGCTTTTTTATGAATCTGTATATCGGCAGTGATATTCACACAACCGTAGGAGGGCGGGAAATAGGCATCAAAGTACGTACGGATTACCCGTGGGACGGGAAAGTGATAATAAGCTTTTCCCAGGAAGAGGAGGCGGAGTATGGCTACGCCATACGGATACCCGGCTGGTGCAAAAATTATGAAATTGCTGTCAATGGGGAAAGAGTCGGCCAGGAACCGGTGCAGGGTTATGTATATCTGAACCGTACGTGGAAGAAAGATGATGAGATAACCTGCCATTTTAAAATGGAGGTTGTATTAAATCAGGCTAACCCAAAAGTCAGAGAGGATACAGGCAAAGCGGCCGTATCCAGGGGGCCTTTGGTTTACTGCCTGGAAGAAGCGGATAACGGAGCTGATTTACACCGGATACGTATCCGTAAGGATACCGTATTTACGGAACAATATGAAAATAATCTGTTAAAGGGTGTTGTTACTTTGACCTGTGAAGGCGAGAAACAGACGGCCGCAGGCTGGAACGATGATACCTTGTATCAGCCCTATCAAGAACCGGTTTATGAAAAGAAAACCTTAAAATGGATACCTTATTATTCCTGGGCAAACAGAAATCCCGGGGAAATGCTGGTATGGGCAAGGGTGGATTCCTGAAACGGCGGCAGAAGAAAGAAACTGGACTCAGCATAATTACCATAAAATTAATATGTCTTGCAAGAATTGAATAGTTTATAATACAAATAAGGGCAGAAGCCGGAAAAAAGGCTCTGCCCTTATAAACGGTAAAAATAATATGATATCTTGTTTGTGCAAAATATTGCAATTTTTTTTGAAAAAAAATGGACTTCAAAAAACAACATTCGTTTTAAAAAAGCTGGTATAATGTCAACAGACATTATACCAGCGCCGAACGCAGTGAGTGTGCGTCAACGCCGCAAAGCGCATACCATGGGAGCCTGCGGACATGGTATAGCAGATTTATTATTGTAAAAGGGGTGAGAGAATTGAATACTACTTATTTAAATGCAAGATGTAAGGAAATCTTGCAGATGCTTCTTAACAGTAATTCCTATTTGTCTTTACAACAGATTGCAAATGATCTAAAAGTTTCTCAGCGAAGTATTTATTATGACCTATGCCGAATTAATGAGTGGTTGGTTGATAATGAAATTCCTGAATTGGAAATGGTCAGAGGAAAGGGGTTATTCCTTAGTGAAGAGATTCGTCACCGGATAGAGGATTGCACGGAAGATAGAGAGGCAGAGGAAGTGTATATATATTCTCCAATGGAACGTATACAGATTATCATTTGCGGAATTATTTATTTTTCAACACCGGTCCATATCGATAAACTCACCGATTATTGTAAAGTAAGCAGAAATACGATTTTTAATGATTTGCGGGTTGTAGTAAATCAGCTGCAGAAATACGATTTAAAACTGGAATATAAATCTAAAAAAGGATACATTATCACTGGGGATGCAATCAAGGTAAGAGCTGTATTTCTCCTGAATTTTCAAGGCCTTCAGAGCTTATTTACCAATAATGGAATACGATTTGTGGATCAGGAAAAGATTAATCGTTATGAAGAGATTCTGAAGCAGGTAGAAAAGGAGCTTGGCGTTGAATATGTTCCTGAAAACAGAAGATCATTGGCAGTTTTGCTGCCAATGATGGAACGTGGAGATGAGAACTTAAGTTTTGCAGATTTGAAAAAACAGGAAATGGAAAGTTGTAAAGAATATAAATTGGTAGAAAAATATTTTCCGCATTTAAGTGAAAAAGAGAAAATATATTTATGCCTTCATTTATTAGGAGGAAGGATTGCGACTTCCTCAGAAGACATTTTTGAGAACACCTCTAATGAAATGGTATATGAAATTACAAAAGCTTTGGTTTCTGAATTTGAAAAGGTTGCTTGTGTAAGTTTTGAACGAAGAGAAGAATTAGAAAGACTGTTATTCGTTCATATTAATTCTTCTATGTACCGGTATCAATACGGAATTCAGAATTTAGATTCTCTTAACGAGGATATTATTAGAGAGTATCCGGATTTATTCGAAATAACCAAGATTGTCAGCCGATATTTAGAAAAACAGATAGGTCTTCCGATTCCGGATAGCGAAGTAGCTTATTTGGCATTGCATTTTGGCGCATACCTTCCAATCTCCAATAATAAGAGTGAAAGGATCAGAGTACTGATTGTTTGCGCAAATGGTATTTCCACCGGAAACATGTTAAAGCGGGAAATTGCTAAAATGTTTCCTGAAGTAGAAGTGGTAGGAATAGAATCTGCGACAAAAATATTAAATGCACAAGCCGCTTGTGAACTGATAGTTAGTACGGTTAAGCTTAAGAGTGTGGTGCCGGTAATACAGGTACATCCAATTTTAACAGGAAGAGATAAAGAAATATTAGTTCGACATTTGAAATTAAAAAATAACGCAGGTTATGTTAATTCAAATGAAATTTTTTCTATAGTAAAGCCTTATATTTCAGAAGGAAATTATGGAAAAGTACAGAAACTGATTGAAGAATACCTTTACAATGGTAAAAGTGAAAACTATATTGAGTTAAATAACCACAAAAAGGGATTGCTTAGCGTTATGGATGCACATAAGATTGAGATACATAATGATAAATATAAGTGGACACAGGCGTTATGGATGGCAGGAAAATATTTGATGGACATCAATAGCATTCAATCAGCGTATATCGATAGCATAATATCCCAGCTTCGGTATTATGGTCCATATATGTTTATCGCACCAAGAGTGATCCTTGCCCATTCAAAACCAGAGGCGGGGGTTAATAAACTGGATTGTTCCATGCATTTTTTCCGTAATCCGGTTGAATTCTCGGAAAAGGATAAGGCTAATGCTGTAATTATACTTGCTGCCAGGGATCAGGAAAGTCATTTAAAAATACTTCGTGATATCATGACAATTTTTGAAGCGGATGAGACCATAGATGCTCTTTTAGAAAGGAAGGATTCTTATGAGATACTGGAGTGCTTTCAGAAAATCCTGGTTCATAAAATAAAAGAGGAAGAGACAGAATAAAAAAATAAATATGTATTAGGAAATAAAAGCTTCAGGTTTATCGTAACCGGGAGCTTTTTATCTCATAGGAAAGTTCTCCTATGAAATAAAAACGTTCCGCGATGCGCATGACGCTTGAGAGGAATTATGCCGCAAAGCGGCTAAGCGTCAGCGCAGGGTTTGCTTTGCAAACTCTTTCTTGCTTTTTGGAAAAAAGGAACATAATCTTGCAAAATCAAGCTGCAAATAGTTGGACTTCTTTTTGGAAGGCCAACTTGTTACAATGAACTCAGCAAAACGAGAGAGGGGGAGCCCAAATGATAGCTGATATGCTGAAGTTGAAAAATATACGTATTGTAGAGGGAGTAAATGATTGGGAAGAAGCAATTCATTTAAGTCTTGTACCTTTGGTTGAGGGTGGATTCGTTACAGATAATTATGAAAAAGCGATTATTGAAACTACGAAAGAATATGGTCCCTATTATGTATTGGAAGAGGACTTCGCATTAATTCATGGAAGACCAACAGATGGTGTATTAGAAAAACAGCTTTCAATTACATTATTGAGAAGACCAGTTAAGTTTGCAGGTGACAGTTATCCGGTCCGTGTATTGATTGCACTGGCGGCAAGCGATTCAAATTCACATGTTGATGCCATGAGAGTGTTATCAACAATATTTATGGATGAGGATAAAATCAATGAGTTAGTGCAGGCTGTCGATTCAAAGCAAATATATGATTTATTGATAACAGCAGAATCCAATTTGCAGAAATAACAAGCAGGGTAACTAGTGTAGCGTCCTATATCGCTCATAATTAGCCAAACAGCACACTAGAAAGTGATGAAGAAACCGCAGCAGAAGAATAAAAAATTTTTTCAAGAAAATTTAGAAAGGGAAGGAGAAGGTTATTATCATGTTGAAAATTTTAGCAGTATGCGGCAACGGACTGGGAAGCAGCTTTGCATGTCAGATGACTACGGAAGCGATTCTGAAAGAGTTGGGGGTTGAAGCAAAAATGGATCATATTGATATTTCCAGTGTGGCCGGACAGAATGCAGATCTGATTATCTCGGGAAAAAACTTTGAGAAGCAGTTTGAGCGTATCACTCTTAATTGCCCGGCGATTTTCCTGGAGCGTCTTGTTGATAAGAATGAGATCAGGGAAAAGCTCACACCGGTACTGAAAGAAATGGGTGTACTTTAACCTTACAAGCTGAAATACCTGCATAGCATGTATAAGGTTATGAGCAAGTAGCTTAGCGGACCTGAGAATATCCGCTTTAACTAAAAAGGAGATGAAAAACTATGGTAGTATTGAGGTTTATTATTGATAACATTTTAACTCAGGCTGCAATCATTATCGGCCTGATCGCTTTATTAGGACTGGCATTACAGAAAAAGCCGGTTGGAACTATTGTATCGGGTACTATGAAAACAATCCTCGGATTCTTAGTATTATCTGCCGGATCATCCGTAATGCAGAGTGCGTTAGCTTATTTTGGAGATATATTTAATCAAGGCTTTGGACTGAATGGTCTTGAAAGTGTTGTTGCTTCTATTGAAGCAATTAATGGTCAGGCAATGGGAGAGCTTGGTCTTGGCAGCGAGATTGCTGTTTCATTAGCAGGTATCTTTTTTGTTAATATCATTTTAGCACGTGTTACACCATTTAAATATATTTTCCTTACAGGACAGGCTCTGTTATGGGAATCAACACTTTGTGTTGTATTTGCTTGGTTCTGCGGTTTAAGAGGAATTCCTCTAATTATCGTTTCAAGTTTAGTTGGCGGTGCATTCGCTACTTTAATGCCGGCATTTGCACAGCCGATTGTCCGTAAGATCACAGGAAGCGACGACATCGCACTTGGTCACTTCTGTACTTTTGGTTACATGTTTGCAGCATTAATTGCAAAGCTTGTTGGTGATGACTCTAAATCCTGCGAAGAACTGAAACTTCCAAAGAGTATTGAATTTCTTCAAGATACATACCTTTCCGTTATGGTTGTAATGGTTCCTTTCTATTTAATCGTAGCGGCAATTGCCGGCCCGGAAGCAAGCGCAGCATACTCTGGCGGCACAAACTTTATGGTTTACGCATTTTTACAGGCAATGCAGTTCGTAGTTGGTTTGTATGTTCTCTTAGCGGGTGTACGCTTACTGTTAGCAGAAATCGTTCCGGCATTCCAGGGGATTTCCCAGAAACTGGTTCCCAATGCAAAACCGGCTCTTGATTGCCCCGTATTATTCCCATATGCTCCAAACTCAGTAATCATGGGATTCATTTTTACAACAGTTGGTTCTCTTATCGGTATGTTGATTACAGGTATCCCGGCACTTGGAGTACCATTAGTTATTCCCGGAGTTATGAGCAACTTCTTCGCCGGCGGTACAGCCGGTATCTTTGCAAACAAAGTTGGAGGACGTCGCGGTGTAGTTATCGGATGTATTGCTCATGGTATCTTTATCATCATGCTTCCGGCATTCCTTTCTCCAATGTTAGCACAGATTGGTTTCCAGAACATTACATGTACCGACGTTGATACCGTAGTAACCGGTTTCTTCTTCATGATTTTCAAAAGCATCGGCGGACTGTTCTAATTAGCCGCACAGGAAATAAAGGGAGGTACAATTCATGTTTTTGTTTGGAAAAAAGAAAGAAATAACAGCTGAAAAAGCGGAAAAAGCTCCGGGTGTAAACAAGGAAGAATTAATTAGTCAGGCTGAAGCAAAAGTACAGGAATTGGAAGGAACTAGAGAGGGTGCCCGTGTGACACTTTTGAATGAAATCGGCTCCCTTTACTTTCAGGCCGAAGAGTTAGACAAAGCAATTGAGTATTACGAACAAAGTCTTGATATGAAAAAGCAAATGGGCAGGTCTTATACTGACTTGATGTCACTGTACAATAAAAAACGGCAGCAGGCTGCGGAAGCAAAGAATGATGGAGAGATAAGTTATTATCTGGACAAAGTGCAGGGAATGATGCAGATGTCTAAGGATATGCTTCGCGGAAAATTGTGAAAATAGCAAATTAGAAAGTGAAGGTGCATTAGTGTGAAAGAAAATATAACAGAAGAAAGGAATGCCACATATTGATTCTTTCACCCTTTTCATTTTTGACAATAGAATGCACGTATTATCCGCATTCTATTGTATGTGGCAGTAACACATCTGTGAGCAGATGTGTTATGCAATGGGTATAAAAATGTATAAGAATTTAATCGATATGTTTAAAGAAAACGAAGGGAAAGGTGCGGTCGGTGCGTTCAACGTACACTGTTTTGAAATGGTACCGGCGATGATTAAGGCCGCGGAGGAACTGAATGTTCCAATTATCCTTCAGACATCCTTAGGAACTGCAGAATATATTGGATTTGTGCCATTGATTGCTGCTGTTAGAGCTTTAGCTGAAAAATCACCGGTTAATGTAGCATTACATATGGATCACTGCAAAGATATGGAAGCTCTTAAGAAAGTGATTGATTGCGGATATTCATCCGTAATGTATGATGGTTCTGCTCTTCCAATTGAAGAGAACATTGCAAACACCAAAGAGGTAGTAGGATACGCTCATGCACATGGCGTATCTGTAGAAGGTGAAGTTGGTTCTATCGGGGGGGCTGAGGATGGTATTGTAGTTGATAAGGATGCAGCTATGTATACAAGGCCGGAAGATGCATTATATTTTGCATCTGAAACCGGAGTAGATGCTTTGGCAGTTTCTATTGGAACAACACATGGACAGTATAAATCGAAAGCAAAGATCAATTATGAACTTCTTGAAGAATTAAAAGCAAAACTTGGAGATACAGGCCTTGTTCTTCATGGCGGCACAGGTGTTTCTGATGAAGATATGAAGAGATGTGTAAGAGAAGGTATGAAGAAGATTAATGTTGGTACTGAGTTAAATAAATCCTATATTGAAGTAGTGGGTAAAACATTTACTGCTGAGAGTGTAACTCCTCTGACATCATTGAGAACCCTTCTCGGACCTGCAAACGATAGAATTAAAGAAATTGTAACGGAGAAAACTTCATTATTTAAGTTAGGGCGTGTCTGAAACCTTGCCTCCCACATTCTGGAACGGCCAGACCGGAACAAGCATTTTTCAGACATGCCCTAGGCTAAACTATATTATGGCGGGCAGACTTTCTGAATTTGGAATTCTGCCCGTTACAGCATATAGATTTATATGCGAATAGGTAATTGCAAAACGAGTTCGCGATCTTGGTTCAAAACAGGATTCTTCGGAAGAAATCAGATACTGGTAATTTAGGCGCACCTTAATAAGCCTCATGGGTTTATTAAGGTGTTTTAGAATAAGGAAATAACCCAGATTTATGCGGGTTTAGGCGTTTTGAAACGTCTATTATATGTGAAGAAAGAGAGAAAATTTTATGAAGAAGTGCATGATTCTGATGGCTGGTTATCCTGCAACAGGGAAGAGTTATATGTGCAATCTGATATTAGAAAAGTATCCTCAGTTTGAAACCGTAAGTCCGGATGAACTGAAGGAACAAAAGTGGGATGAATACGGATTCAATAATATAGAAGAAAAGACCAGGCTGGATATGATGGCATGGGATGAATATTATTTAACAATTGAAAAAAAGATGAATAATAGAGGATATATAATCTCGGATTATCCCTTTAGTGATAAACAAAAAGGAAGACTCGCTGAGTTATCCGGTAAGTATGGATACGAGGTAATTACGATTCGTTCATTGGGAAGTATCAATAAATTATATGATATTTCCATAAAGAGAGATTTAAATCAGAACCGGCATCTGGGACATTTGGTAAGTAAGTATCATAAAGGCGATGTAATGGAAGATAGAACCCAGGCGGACTGCCTGGTTACCTATGATATTTTCAGGGAACGCTGTCTTCATAAAGGATATGATAAATTTCAACTGGGACATCTCATAGAAGTAGATGCTTCTGATTTTTCAAAAATTGACTATGCTCAGATACTAAAAGATATTGGGATTTTTTGCTGTGAGCTTGATTCAAAACGTGGCTAATGTTATAATCAATTTTAATTTATTTGATTATAATATAGTTAGGTATATTGGAAAATTGGATTGACAGGAGGATAATATGATAAAGACGATTGTACTGGATATTGGACAGGTGTTAGCCGATTTCAACTGGAAAGGGTATCTGGAGGAATGCGGTTATGATGAAGAAACCATACGGAGAATAAGCAATGCCACGGTTCTGAGCAATGCCTGGAGAGAATTGGACAGAGGAGCCTTAAGTGATAAAGAAATTACCGAAATATGCTGCGGGCAGGAGCCGGAACTGGCGGAAGAGATTAAAGCCTTTGTCAAAAACAGCTACAAAACGGTCCGGGAATACCCTTATTCCGCAGACTTTATAAAGGAATTAAAGAAGAAAGGATATAAGGTATACCTGCTTTCCAATTACGGAGGAACAAACTATAATTATGCCAGAGAGAATTTTAAATTCATTCCTTACGCGGATGGCGGAGTCATTTCCTATGAAATAAAGCGTATTAAACCGGAGCCGGAAATTTATCAGAAGCTGATTGATAAATATGATTTTAACCCGAAGGAGGCGGTATTTTTAGACGACTGCCTGCCCAACCTGGAAGGTGCGAAGACCTTTGGATTCCATACTATTCATGTAACGGATTTTAACAGGGCTTTGGAGGATTTGGAAAAATTAGGGGTAGATATAGGATGGAGCGGCTCCTGCCTTTAGCCGGATGTTACCATAATGAAGTATTTGCAGCTCCGGAAGAAATCCGTGATAAAATCAGAAATGTTATGGCAGGTAATAACCGTTCAGGGAGCGCAGCACCCCTACGCTCCCTGAATCGCCCTATGCCTTTAGCAAAGCGGAGCATCCGGCCGGACATAAGCATTTTTCAAATTTACTTTAGAAGAAATTATGAATCCAGCAGGGTTTTTTGAATATAAGTCCGCCGGCTTTTTCCTTATTGCAGTTTAGTGTAATACCCTCCAGATAATCCAGGTCGGCGACATCATAATTGCCTGCCATAACAGCAGAGAAACGGGTAATTGTCATTTCAATATCGGGGTTTCCCCTGTACTCCGAAGAAGCCTGCCGGCTTTGACCGGCATTCCCTGTATCAGGTGCCCCTAAGCTATCTAAGGAGGAGACCTCCGACGCCTTACCGTCCTTATATTTAACATGAAAAGTCCCGTTATTGCATTCAAGAAAGGAATCCTGAATCCGGATATACAGTTCCCCGGTACCCTGAAAGAGGGCATGTTCTAAAACATTTTTAACGTTGACAACACGAACCATTCCGTTCTGTTTAATGCTTCTGGAGCTTGCAGACTGGGAGTAATCCTCACAGAAATAATCCAGGGACAGACATCCCGGCGCATCAAATTGAATGGTATCATAATGGGAGGAAAATGACCTGGCGAAGCTCATAATTGCCTTAAGTGACGTAAAACCGTCAAATATCATTTCTTTACAGTCAAGAATGCTCCGGTTCTGGTCGTTGGACTTTTCAAAAACGAAATAACCTTTCGGGCTTCCGTCCCTGTCCTTATAAAGATAAGCCTGCCGGTTTTCCTTGAAAGGATTGGCAGATTTGAGCACATCCCAGTCATAGGAATCCCTGTGGACCATCATATTATATTTTTCCGCAAAAAGCGCATAAGCTGTTTCAAAATCGCGGTAATTTCCGTCACCCCGATATAAATGAAAGGTTCCGTCATAAGAATAATCCGGTATGGTTTTCAGAGAGAAATTCCAGCGGATACTGGGAGAAGAAGGAACATACCCGAAATTACCGTAGAATTTTTCACTGAAGGGATATAAATAAGAAAAAGATACCTGCTGTTCATACATATCTTTTAAAGCCTGGCGGAAGAGTTCCCGGACCGCCCCCTTTCTTCGGTGCTGGGGATAGGTGCATACTCCTCCGATACCGCCCATTTTCAGCCTGCTTCCGTCAAAATTCACTTCATAAGGGATTAGGCTGAGACAGGACATCATTTCTCCTTCTCCGGTAAATGCCGCATAGGTATCCAAAAAGTAGGCATCACATTTAGAAGGAGGGTTTTCTTTTATCTGTTTCAGGTATTCTTCCGTAGTTTTACCTTTCGTGTCATGGGACCATCCAAAACTGAGTGCAGATATATTACGGGCTTCCATAAGCTCGGTCTCATTAATTTTACGAACTACCATATGTATCAGTGCCTCCGATCCGTTGATTTATACCCCTAATTATAACAGGTAACGGGCAATAAAACAATGTCCTGCTTTTTTTGTACATTTACCTTGCTTTTTCCCGGGAAAAAGCAAGCCGGAAAATAATCCGGGGAGGGGAGGAGACTTTCGGATGTAATTATTTGATTTTGCAGAAAAAAATGTTGCAGCTTGGCCGTAAGGCTGAACTGTAACAAAAAAAACGATTGGCTTGACATTAACCGGAAGGGAAGGTAATATTATAATGACGGAACAATCAGTAAATTTAATATTACCGGGTTATAAACAAGTGGTTATAATCCAGAACGGGAGATAAAATGATTAAAAAACGAATGAAAATTACATTTATCTGCTTTCTGTTAGGGTGTATGCTGATTACGGCCTGCCGGAAAAACGATAAGGAAAACCAGGATAATACACAGGGGAATACAATTGAAACAACCGTTTCTCCCACGGCAACACCGACTGAAGCGCCGGAAGATACGGCGGAGGATACAGGGGAATCCGATACACAGGATACTAAGGAGCAGACGGAAACCGAATCTATCAGTGAAAAGGACGCCTTAAAGCTGATTCAGGATATTACAGGGGAGCGGGGATATTATTTTGATTTATTGGATGATCATCTGAACGTGGGGGACAGTACCTACTATATATATTTGATCAATGACGGAAGTGGCCCTATAGAGCCCAATGTACTGGTGGATAAGGTAAGCGGCGAACTTTTATGCTATTACCAGGACGGAAACACCGCACCGTTTTCGGAGCATCCGCTTTATACGGAACCGGATACGGGGGAAGCCTCCCAAACAGCCGGGAAAGAAGACTTTACCAGAGAGGATGCCCTGGCACAGCTGACTAAAATATCATCCCAAGATTTAGGACTTCCGGCGGAATTAAAGGAATATAAAATTATGTTTGATGACTGGACGTCCAATATCAAAGGGAATGAATGTTACGGCATCAATGTTTACTCCGACAAGGGGGAACAGATGATTAATATGGGTCGTTTTTATGTTGCGACAGATGGAAGCGTCATGTATAGATTCGACAGCCAGCTGGATGACCTGATTGAAATTAAAGCGGAATAATATTTAACCCTGCACAAAGAGGCTGTTGCAAAATAGAAAACATATCCTTCACAGGGTAAGTTATTTTAATTTTGCAGCGGCCTCTTTTCCGTTTATTCGGCAGCAGTTTCATTTATTGATTATTTGGCAAAAGCCTGCTCCAGGTCATAGATAATATCATCGATGTGTTCAATACCTACGGACAAACGGATGGTATTGGGCTTAATACCGGAGGCAAGCAATTCTTCTTCCGACATCTGGGAATGTGTAGTACTTGCAGGATGGATTACTAAGGATTTTACATCTGCAACATTGGCTAACAGGGAGAATATTTCCAACCTGTCTATAAAGTTTTGTGCATCTTTAGCTCCGCCCTTGATTTCAAAGGTAAATATGGAACCGCCGCCCTTAGGGAAATATTGATTATACAAAGCGTGATACGGGTTATCCGGTAAGGATGGATGGTTAACCTGTTCTACCTGAGGATGGGATTTTAAGAAATCCACAACCTTTAAGGTGTTTTCCACATGGCGTTCCACGCGCAGGGAAAGGGTTTCAAGGCCCTGCAAAAACAGGAAGGAATTAAACGGACTAAGAGTGGCTCCCGTATCCCTTAACAAGGTAACACGTACTTTTATAATATAAGCGGCGGGGCCTACGGCATTGGTAAAACTGATACCGTGGTAGCTGGGATTGGGTTCGGTAAGATAAGGGAATTTACCGGATGCGGTCCAGTCAAATTTACCGGAATCAATAATAACACCGCCGATGGAAGTACCGTGGCCTCCGATGAATTTGGTGGCGGAGTGTACGATAATATCGGCACCGTATTCAATGGGGCGAAGCAGGTACGGCGTTGCGAAAGTATTATCCACAATCAGCGGAATACCGTTTTTGTGGGCTGTTTCGGCAACGGCTGCAATATCAATGACACTTGAGTTAGGATTACCAAGACTTTCAATAAAGATTGCCTTCGTATTCGGTTGGATGGCTTTTTGAAAGCTTCCTTCTTCATCCGGGTTGACAAAAGTTGTAGTAATGCCAAAATCCTTTAAAGTATGGGCAAATAGATTATAAGTTCCCCCATAGATGGTGTTGGCAGATACAATGTGGTCCCCCGCATGAGCGATATTCTGTATGGCATATGTAATGGCAGCGGCACCGGAAGCAGTTGCCAAAGCGGCAATACCTCCTTCTAAGGCTGCGATACGCTGTTCAAAAACATCGGATGTGGGATTCATAATACGTGAATAAATATTGCCGTTTTCGGATAAGTTAAAACGTCCGGCAGCCTGTGCAGAATCTGCAAAGACATAAGAAGAGGTCTGATAAATGGGAACGCAGCGGGCATCCGTTGCAGAATCCGGCTTCTCCTGGCCGACATGAAGCTGAAGTGTTTCAAATTTCAAAGTATGCTTCTTCATAAAAAATACCGCCTTCCTATAATTCATTAATTTCCTATTGGAATACTATGAATTAAAGTATAATAGAATAATAAACTAATGTCAAGAAAAATTGTAATGCATCAGGTGAATTTTTCTTGACATTTATAGTTCAACAGTAAGGTTAAATAACATAGTCATTTCCGGTCATACTGTTTTGTTTGTCAACCAGATCAGCCAAAGTTATATTATCCACAACGTTATTAATGGCATCATTAAGTTTTACCCATACGTCCAGAGTAGCACACTGGCTGCTGCTGGTACACTGGTTTATTTCATCCTCCAGACATGCTACCGGTGAAAGGCTTCCTTCAATTAAACGCAGTATCATACCTACCGTATATTCTTCAGGAGCTTTTGCTAAACGGTAACCGCCCTGTGCACCGCGGATACTCTTAACATATCCGGCCTTGCTAAGCTGGGTAATTATCTGCTCCAGATACTTATCAGAAATTTCCTGTCTTGCTGAAATGCTTTTAATTGTTATATATTCACCTGTATTATGCAGTGCCAGATCTAACATCAAACGTAAGGCATAACGCCCTTTTGTCGAAATCTTCATAAAAACCTCCTTAAAATTAAGATAGTATTATTAATTATATTACCATGGGAATACTATGTTTACAAGTCCTAAAGCATTATTTTAGCAAAAATCATTGCACCGTTCTGAAAGGCCATATTTTGCGTATACTGCTCTTCGGCGGAAATATACTGAGAATTTATTGTATCTTTTTTGGTGATATGGTAAAATGGTCCCATGAGTTTTCAGACATGCTCTGGGAAGACCTCAAAATGAGCACGGGTATACTCATTTCAAGCTTCTTCCCATATTATTTGAGATGCCGCTTTGTGGCAGCATACCTGGAAGGTTGAAAGAAAATAAAGTATGAAAGGATGCCACTAACAGATTCTTTCAACCTGTGAAACTTGTTTCACATTTTATTCTGTGGCAGTATTGCAAGCCTGCTTGCGATATGCAATGGGTGTAAAAATGAAAGGATTAAAAATTTATATTCTGATTTTATTCGTTGCATTTTTTCTGCCTGGCTGTAATGAAAAGGAACAAAAGCCGGGGAAGGCTCCAGGGCAGGCAGGGACAACGGAGACGGCAGATAAAGGGAATTCAAAAGAAATTACAGGTTATGAACTGGTAACCGGAGACAATCTGACAGTGGCAGCGGAGTTTGCGAAAGATTTATCGGAAGAAAATTTTACTAAGCTGTTACAGGCCTATCAGTATGATGAGAAGATGAAAGAGACAATGGCATCCGAGGATACGAAAAAAACAGTATACTTTCATAATGCGGAATACGGCAGTTTTAAAGGCATGAAAGAGGCCTACATCCTGTCCAGGGGAGCTTATCAGTATGTAATGGTACCGGTGGAAAGCTCGGTGAATAATTTTAATTACCAGATTGCTTTTGACGGAAACCATAACATAGTAGGTTTTACTTATGGAGAATATGCTCTTAAGGAACCGGTACAAAATACCATACCGGATGGTGTTACCGAGTCGGAATACATCTTTACCAGTGACGGATTTGTTATTCCCGGCACCTTTACAAAACCGGAGGAAGGAAGCCATTTTCCGACGGTCATTTTAGTACAGGGCTTCGGACCATCGGACAGGGATGAAAGTATCTATGAGAATAAGCCTTTTCGGGATATTGCATGGGAGCTTGCCAGGCAGGGAATTGCTTCTTACCGGTATGACAAGAGAAGTTATCTCTATGCCGCGCAGATGGCGGAGGATGTAACCTCCACTATCGATGATGAAATTACAAAGGATGTTATAGCAGCGGCGGATATGGTTAAAAATATCGAAGGTGTGGATCCGGCAGGAATTTATATACTGGGCCACAGTCTGGGAGGTTATGCCATCCCGCGGATTGCCGGAAGCTTATCCGGCGCGGCAGGTTATATTATGATGGCTGCACCGGCCCAGCATATAAAAGATTATATAATCGGCCGGTTTGAGTATCTGGCAGATGAAGATGAAAAAGTGACAGAGGAAGAGCAAAAACAGATTGACGACATCAAAAATCAGGTAAAGCTGCTTAATACGCCGGAGAAGATCCCGGAAAAAAAGCTTATAATGGGAGCCTATAGGGATTATTGGATTGACCTGGCCGACTATAATCCCGTAAAGACAGCTGAAGAAATAACGGTTCCGGTTTTAGTTATCCAGGGAGAGCGGGATTATCAGGTTACCATGAAGCAGTTTACTATGTGGAAAAACAGTTTCCAGGATTCTGATAATTGGACTTTTAAGTCTTACGCCTCTTTAAACCACTTTATGATGCAAAAAACCGGCAGCCCGGATTCGGAGGAATACAGAATCCGGTCACAGGTAGCGGATGAAGTAACGCAGGATATAGTTGAGTTTATTATGAACAGGTAATAACTTTGAGCATGTTTGAAACCGGACTGCTGACACGGTACTGTATTTGGGCCGGTCATAAGCTGATTTTTGTCCATTTTCCGTTGGAAAACCGGAAGAAATTCAGGCCAAACCGCAAAAACTGATCTCCGCATAATGCTATCCAGGCGCCGTATAAACCGAATGAAAGGGGAAAGCACAGCAGCCATGTTAAAAATGGACGGATAATTGCAATGCTGAGCATAGAGGAAAGGGCAACGAAAACGGTATCACCGGCACCCCGCAGACATCCGGATATAACTATTTGAGAAGTCTGGGAATGGGTAGTAAAAGCAATGATTATCATAATACCAGATCCTAATGCGA
This sequence comes from Lachnoclostridium sp. UBA903, assembly GCA_002294045.1. Classification (GTDB taxonomy): domain Bacteria; phylum Bacillota; class Clostridia; order Lachnospirales; family Lachnospiraceae; genus Anaerocolumna. Next base: position 146,572 of record DBEP01000009.1, read on the forward strand.
TAATGTCGGTATTATCCGTGAATAAGGACGGTAAAAATTCCCTGCCGCCCAAAAAGATAATTACTAAAACAGAGGATACCAGGAAAGCCAAACGCTGTCCTGCTTTTCCATAAATGATTGCCATATCGGGCCGTCTGGCTCCCAGGCTTTGGCCGACTAAGGAAGAAGCGGCAATGGAAAGCCCATCACCAAAGCAGAAAGATAAACTCAGGATATTCATTAATATCAAATGGGTTTCATAAGCTATGGTACCTAGTTTTGCAACAAGTATGGCATAGGCAAAAAAACCAATTCTCATAAAAACCTGCTCTACGAAAGCACTGCCGCTTACCTTTATAATGGGTTCCAGAATATAACGATTTATACCCCATTGTGCTTTACTCTTAAGACTTAAAAAGGAATCTTGCCGAAACAGTGTGGATACGGAAAGGATGCAGGCTGCTATGGCGCCAAGGCAGGTTGCAATTGCAGCTCCTTTAACCCCCAGCTTCGGAAAGAAACCGATACCGTTAATTAGTAAGTAATTAAAAGAAATATTTACAATATTTGCAACTATATTGGTCCGCATGGAAATTCTGGTATTGCCGCTGCCCCGCTGGGCGGCATTAATTGTCAGGCTTAATGCGGTAAAAAAAATACTTATCATCAAAATTCTGAAATAATCCAGTGCATTCGTTAAATAAAATGCTTCTGCACCTGCGAATTTCAGAATGGGAACCGCAAAAATATAGCCTAATATGGAGGTACTGGCAGAAATAAGTGAACTTAAGATAATGGCAGCCCTTAGGATATGATTGGCGCCTTCCCTGTCCTGCTGGCCTTTTCTTCTTGCCACAACGGCAGTAATACCTACGTTAAGAGAGAATATAACGGATAAAAGAATAAATTTAGGCTGATTGGTGATACCGACTGCTGCAATTGTCCCTTCACCCAGGCTGCCGACCATTATGGTATCCACGGAACCGATGAGGCCAACCAGTAATGATTCGATTGCAGACGGCCACGCTACATGTAAGAAACTTTTATAAACGGTTTTTGTAGGCGGTAAATCACCGACAATCAATTGGGGTTTAATCATGGCTTTTACTGTGAAGAAATTAAGTATTTTACTAATCAGTTTCATAATAAATTTTCCGTCCTATGTATATATTGCATAAATACCAGTATACCAGAATTGAGCAGATAAACAATGTATTTACTTATACTATTCAATTTTTTGGAGTTCTGTGATAAAATATATATGGCAGGATATCATGGAAGCGGAATGAGAAAATGTAAGTTAGTCCGCCCGAAATATCCGGCCGGGACAAATAAAATATAATATGTTTTATATTCATGATAAAACATATTATAGGAAGAAGATATGTTCCTATAGTCGGATGCAGGCTGCGAAAGCAGTGCCTTTTATCATCCAATATTTTATAGAAAAAGGAGTTGAGTATGTGGATACCGAGTATGGTCATGCAGAAACAAATGAGTTGATTTGCAGGAAACAGGGAGAATTAATTCAGAAAAAGGGCGGAGAAAAACCCGTACAGGGACTCAGAGAAGATACTTGCCGGCAGTTAATCCGGGAAGCAATTCATAGCCTCAAAAATGCTTATTCTCCTTATTCCGGTTTTAAGGTGGGAGCGGCTCTGTTAACAAAGGACCTTAAAATTTACACCGGATGTAATATTGAAAATGCCGCTTATTCACCAACCAACTGCGCGGAACGGACCGCGTTTTTTAAAGCGGTAAGTGAAGGGAAAAAGGACTTCCAGGCAATTGCCATTGTCGGAGGGAAAGACGGGGTGCTGACCGATTACTGTCCTCCGTGCGGAGTGTGCCGCCAGGTTATGGTGGAATTTTGCAATCCTAAGAGTTTCTTTGTCATATTGGCTAAATCGGAAGCCGATTACTGGATTTATACCTTGGAAGATTTAATTCCCATGGGATTCGGTCCGGAAACTTTATCACGGCATTGATAAATGATGAATATGGAAAATACCCGTTAACATAAAATCAATACGGAGTGAGAAATAAAAATAAAGCATAAAGATTATGGCCTGTCGGCTAATTTAATTAATGCAGTATCGAAGCGGATCTGCCTGTTTCGGTTCTGTATGAAATAAATTGGCCTGACCGGTTTTTTTATGTAAGGAATACACCTAATATCAAAAAATGCGAACTCCAGATGTGTATGGAAACAGGTACTGTTTTTCTGATAGATAGGGAAAGCGATATCATTATTGCACATAAGGATACGGCATTAATTGTCGAAAAGCTGGATGCGGATCCGGATAATCTTCTTTTAACCGGCATATGGGAAAAATATAAAGAGAATAATAAGGAAGTTTTTAATATAAAAGATGAAACCGGTTCTTATCTTTCCTACCTGGAAAATGTAGATAATACCAACTGGGTATTGGCCTCCTATGTACCGGAGGAGGAAGTAATCGGGGCGTTGAAAGAGCCTCAGGTATTCGTAAATATAGCCGCAGTTATCTGCATTATCTTACTGGCCGTAGTTATGGAAAGAGTTATCCATATAATTATAAGGCCTATTAAGAAACTGACAGGAACCATAGAGCAGATAACACAGGGGGACTTTACGGTCAATGTAGAAGCAAAAGGCAATGATGAGGTTGCCGTGATGAGCAAAAGCATGCAGAAGTTCATCGAAACCATGAGAGGTTTTATTTCGGAAGTCAGTCAAATGTCCGGCAGATTAAACGGACAGGCGGAAAAAAGCAGCAAGGTGTCTGAAACTTTATATAATTCCGCCCGAACCCAGTCCTCCTCCATGCAGGATTTAAATACCACGGTGGATGAACTGGCTAAATCCGTCAGTGAAGTGGCGGAAAATGCAACTACCCTGGCACTTGTTGTTTCCGAAGCAGATACCATGGGGCAGCAGGCAAGCCGGAAAATGCAGGATACGGTACAGGTTTCCGAAATAGGCCGCAAAGATATGGTACAGATTAATGACGCCATGAAAGATGTGGAGAATTCAATCCATTCCCTGGAAACGGTTGTAGAAGAAGTGGATGAATCTACTATAAAAATTAATGAAATTATCACTTTAATCGGAGAAATAGCTTCTCAAACCAATTTATTGTCCTTAAATGCGGCAATCGAAGCGGCCAGGGCCGGTGAATCAGGAAAAGGCTTTGCGGTAGTGGCGGATGAAATAAGGAAACTGGCGGAAACCAGTGCGGGAGCAGTCCAGAACATATCTGACTTAATCAATAATATCAGCAATTTGGTAAGCAGCACGGCGGTAAAGACAAAAGAAAGCGTAAAAAGCATTCAGACAAGCTCTGATTTAGTTGACAAGACCAGTGATACTTTTAATACTATCTACGCGGCTGTCAACGAAACCAATGATTTGGTTCACCAAATGATAGAAAAAGTTAAAAACGTTGATCAGGTTGCGGCTTCCGTTGCGGCTATTACGGAAGAACAATCGGCAGGCGCGCAGGAGATACTTGCCACGTCGGAAGACCTGCTGGAACACGCCAGACAGGTAACCTCAAACAGTGAAATAGTTGGAAAGGATGCCCTTGAATTAGCGGTTGCGGCAGAAAACCTTGACAAACAGATGAGCCTGTTTAAACTGCAATAACAGAATAAAAAATTGCAGCAGACCCATCGGATTGCTGTTCAGGGAAAACGCAGGCCGTAAAATAATCCCGGAAGGATGCCGCTTCGAATATAGTCGTCCGATTTTGAATCTTTTAGGTGCAAAAGTCTGCCGGCTACATCTAAAAGCGGCATTCCTCCCGGGGTTATTTTACGGCCTGCCTTTTCCCTGAATTACTCTTAAAAAATACTTGACAAATATATGTTTCGTAAATATAATGATAAAGTACCTGTTAAAAAGCGGTACAGAAAGGGGATCTTAGCTCAGCTGGGAGAGCATCTGCCTTACAAGCAGAGGGTCATAGGTTCGAGCCCTATAGGTCCCATTTTTACGGAAAAATAAATATCAGATGAACCGGAAGGCTTTAGGCTGATTATTTATGTATTATACGGCGAAGTAGCTCAGTTGGCTAGAGCACGCGGTTCATACCCGCGGTGTCGGCGGTTCAAACCCGTCCTTCGCTATTTCGGGAGATTGTCATAGGGCAGTCTCTTTTTCATCTCAAAGGAAAGTTCGTCCTGATAAGTCTAATATTTAAATATGAAAAAAATTATTATTAAATGAGGTAGATTATATCGGGAAATTTAGTATATAATAGGTTTAACCGGCAAAGGGCCGATATGCCCGTCAGGATTAACAGCCGTAAGAAGCTTACAGCAATAAAAAGAGGGACTGCTGCAAAATAGTCAATTTACTGAATTTATATCTGGATATGGTTACTATTTCTTGAATTTGCAACAGCCTCTCGCAAGCATATATAATAAGCGGGGGAATAAAACTTTCGCAGATAGGATAGGAGCCTAAGATGAGAATAGGATCAGGATATGATGTACACCGCCTGGTAGACGGGCGTGATTTAATAATCGGGGGAGTAAATATTCCATATGAAAAAGGCCTTTTAGGCCATTCGGATGCGGATGTTCTTCTCCATGCCATAATGGATGGATTACTGGGAGCGGCGGCCTTAGGTGACATAGGGAAGCATTTTCCGGATAAGGATGAAGCTTATAAAGGAGTTTCAAGTCTGGAGCTTCTGAAAAAGGTAAGGGCTATGATTGAAGATAAGATGTATGTTATTGAAAACATAGATGCTACCATAATTGCACAAAAACCTAAGATGGCATCCTACATACCGTTGATGGTTAAAAACATTGCAGAAGCCTTAGGTATGGATGAAAATCAAATCAATATCAAAGCTACCACCGAAGAAGGTCTGGGTTTTACCGGGGAAGGATTAGGTATATCTTCCAATGCAATATGTTTACTGGCCACGGTGGAAAATTACAGCTACGATGACAGAGTTGGCGGTTTTACGGCAGGCAGGGGGTGCGCCGGCTGTTCCGGCTGTCCGGGACGCTTTAAAAGGGATTAACCGGTTAAATATCCGGATGGAATTTGGGACGGTACCGCCGTTACAGGCAGGTATATTATGCCATAGGAGTTAATATGGATTATAAAATATATAATACGATAAACGAAATAGAGTCATCGGGAAAACGTGGGGAAAAAATCAGGGAAGAACTCTACGCTTTATGGCGAGAATGTTTTAACGATACAAAATCCTACACTGATTTTTATTTTAATTGGAAAGTAAAAGATAACCGGATTTTAACCGCTTACAAACAGGAACGCCTCAGCGCAATGCTGCATTTAAATCCCTATTCAGTAATGGTTGGAGGAAAACCGGAGCCGTTGAATTATATTGTTGGTGTTGCCACCAGACAGCAGGACAGAAGGCAGGGGCTGATGAAAATGCTGCTTGGTGCCTCTTTAAACCAGATGTATGAAGAACATAGGCCTTTTACTTATCTTATGCCTGCAGCGGAGGCGATTTATCTTCCTTTTGGATTCCGGACGGTATATGAACAGGAACCCTGGAAGCAGCAGCTTATGGAAGCGGGTAAAAGAAATGACGGGACAGACTTTTCCAATAAAAACGTACCGCGGGAAATAAAAGTAACCGCAGTGGAAAGTACGGATGAGGAAAAAATTTCCCAAATAACTGTTTTTACCAATGGTTATCTGAAGGAACACTATGATATTTATACGGAGCGGACGTCATATTATTACAAACGTATTATCCATGAAATGAAGAGTGCCAAAGGAGGCGTTTTGCTCTGCAGCCGTGGGAAAGAGACAATCGGATATGTCTCCTATATGACGGACGGAGGGCTTGGCATAGCGGAGTGCATCTATAAAAAGGAGGAAAAAGAAGGCTTTATGGATGCGGTATCCGGGCAGATAATTTATGAAATTTCAAATACGGATGCCAATCATAAAAACCCATCTATTATGGTAAGAATTGTAGATTTGGAATCCTTTTTAAAAAATATCTCCGCCAAGGAAAATGTTACATTATATATGAAAGCGGAAGATAACATTATCCGTCAAAATAACGGAGTATTCCGGCTGCAGTTTACGAACCGCGGCTGCAGAATAATGAAGACCGGAAAACCGCCGGATATTGTGACGGATATTGCGGACATGGCCGGGCTGTTTTTCGGTAAGCTGACAAAAAAAGAGACTGCCGGTCTGATAGCAGGCCAAAACTCAGGAGAGATTTTAGATAAAATAAATAAGATAAACGTATATCAGAAATTATTTATTAATGATGTAACATGAGAAGTGAGGAATATATGAAATTGATATTACTTCAATATTGACATTTACCCAGATATTGCATAGAATATTTATAGAAATATAAATTGGTTATACTGAGAAAAGCGTTGAACAAAAAAGTAGTTTTTAGGAAGGCAGCAGAGATAGAATGTCACCGGCTGAAAGCATTCTTTGCCAGAGTAAGAACGAAGTGCATTTGGGAGCTGATTAGGTGAGGCGGATGCTTAGCTTAATCCGGTCAACAGCCGTTACCTGACACAAGAATAGTATTGCGTTCCGGCCAGGAATCCGATGCAAATAGAGTGGAACCACGGATAAGCTTCGTCTCTTATACTTTAATGAGATGAAGCTTTTTTTTATTTCATAGTAAATTTATCGATTTTATATGATATAAAAAAGTTTTAATCTTTCTTAAGAAATTTTGTATTTCAATACGGCAACAGAAAGTTTCATCCTGTTGCTGAAAAACGGCTACAGTTCAGCTTTCCGGCCGAACTGTAACCCAAAACGCGACGATAGGAAACACACCTGCGCAGTATACAAGGTTGTTACAAAAAGCTGCCTTGTTGCAGGAATTTGTCAGGAAAACTTTTTGCTCGCTGTAAAATAGGAGGTTGTATTCATGGGCATTATCAGTTATATTAAAGAAGAAATGCAAATCATAAAGGAAAGGGATCCGGCAATTAAAACACCTTTAGAAGTATTTTTATATCCTAGCTTTCGTGCTATTATAAGATACAGAATTGCTCATAAATTGTATGAAAAAAAACATTATTTTCTGGCCAGGTGGTTTTCACAAAGAACCGTAAGAAAAACAGGGATTGAGATACATCCGGGCGCAACCATAGGCAGGGGGCTGTTTATCGACCACGGTCACGGAGTCGTAATAGGTGAAACGGCAATCATAGGTGATAATGTAACCTTATACCAGGGCGTAACCCTGGGCGGTACCGGTAAGGAGAGCGGAAAAAGGCATCCCACCATCGGCAATAACGTCATGGTCAGTGCAGGGGCAAAAATATTAGGCTCTTTTACCATTGGTGAAAATTCCAAAATCGGGGCAGGTTCCGTGGTTTTATCCGAGATTCCTCCTAATTCCACCGTGGTAGGCGTGCCGGGACGTGTGGTAAAAAGGGATAATGTAAAAATACCCAGGGAAGATATGGACCAGATACATCTTCCGGATCCGGTTTATAACGATTTGATACGGCTGCAGCAGGAGAATGAAAAATTTAAGGATGAATTAATGCAGCTTTATGACAAACTTCATAAACTGGAAGCCGTAAAAGACAGGGAATAAAAGCGGAAATTTTCAGGCAGAATTTTTATATGAGAAAATAATTGGGTCCTGTTAAGATTAACAGTGAAAGACTGCATCGCAAGCAAACTTGCGATATGCATGTGTGTTAGGTTGAAAGAAAATTTAAATTTAGAAAGGTCTGCCAGATATGGATTCTTTCAACCTTTATTTTTGGCAGTATCACATCTGCAAGCGGATGTGATATGCAATGGGTGTTAAAATGAAGATATATAATACTTTAACAAAGAAAAAAGAAGAATTTGTTCCCATAGAGGAAGGTAAAGTACGCATGTATGTATGCGGTCCTACGGTATATAATTATATTCATATCGGCAATGCAAGGCCGATTATTGTATTTGACACAGTCAGAAGGTATATGGAATATAAAGGCTATGAAGTAAATTTTGTAACAAACTTTACGGATGTGGATGATAAGATTATTAAAAGAGCCAAGGAGGAAGGCGTATCCGCTGCGGTGATTTCGGAAAGATATATTGAGGAATACCGTAAGGACCTGGATGGCCTGAATGTAAAACCGGCTACGGCAAACCCCAAAGCTACGGAAGAAATAGACGGTATGATTGAAATGATTTCAACACTTATAAAAAAAGGGTATGCCTACGAGAAAAACGGTACGGTCTATTTCAGAACCAGAAACTTTAAAGAATATGGGAAGCTATCCAAGAAAAATATTGATGACCTGGAAGCCGGCATCCGTATTGCGGTCAGCGAAGAAAAGGAAGACCCTATGGATTTCGTATTATGGAAACCCAAAAAGGAAGGAGAACCTTACTGGAGTTCTCCGTGGAGTGACGGCAGGCCGGGCTGGCATATTGAATGTTCGGTTATGAGCAGAAAATATCTGGGAGAACAGATTGATATCCATGCCGGCGGAGAGGACCTGGTATTCCCTCACCACGAAAATGAAATAGCCCAAAGCGAAGCCTGCAACGGTAAGGAATTTGCAAGATACTGGATGCACAATGCTTTTTTAAATATCGATAATAAAAAAATGTCCAAATCAGACGGCAACTTTTTTACGGTCAGGGAAATCAGTGAAGAATATCCCCTTCAGGTACTGCGTTTCTTTATGTTAAGCGCGCATTACCGAAGCCCTGTCAATTTCAGCAGGGAACTGATGGAAGCTTCTAAGAACGGCTTGGAACGTATCCTCACCGCAACCTATAACCTGAACCATCTTTTGGAAACAGCTAAAGAAAAGGAAATGACGGATGAAGAGAAAAATATTCTGGCTGATGTAAATGGTTTAAATGAGAAATTTGATGCTGCCATGGATGAAGATTTTAATACTGCCGATGCCATTTCCGTTATTTTTGAAATAGTGAAAGCGGCCAACACAAAAATCACCGCTGATAATTCAAAGGAACTGATTCAGAAAGTATTGGATAAAATCATATTGTTAAGTGATATCCTGGGAATACAGGCTGTAAAAAAGGAAGAACTTCTGGAGGAAGAAATTGAGCGGTTAATTCAGGAAAGACAAAATGCAAGAAAGAATAAAGATTTTGCCAGAGCGGATGAAATCAGGAATATTTTGTCAGACAAGGGAATTATTCTGGAAGATACGAGAGAAGGCGTACGATGGAAAAGAGCTTAGAGGATAATATTATGGAACAGGCGGAAAAGCAGGAGAAGGAAGAGTTAAATCTGATTGAGTATATAAAGTTAAGAATGGATTTACCGGAGGTGGACATTAAAACCTATTCTCCCCTTACTCTTGCATTCGTCGGCGACGTGGTTTTTGATTTAGTTATACGGACTTTGGTAGTGGAGAATGGGAATGCGCCCGTTAATAAATTACACAAAAAAGTCAGCAGTTTGGTAAAAGCTCCTGCCCAGATGGAGCTGTTTCACAGAATTGAGGACAAGCTGACTAAAGAGGAGCTGGCTGTCTATAAAAGGGGGCGTAATGCGAAATCATTTACTTCCGCCAAGAATGCAAGCATTACGGAATACCGTGTGGCAACCGGCTTTGAAGCCTTGATTGGATACCTGTACCTGAATAATGAATTTACCCGGATACTGGATATAATCAAATCAGGACTGGCTGACGGTAAAAGTACTATAACAAACGGAGGTTAATGGAATGAGATACGAGGAATTCACAATAGAAGGGCGTAATGCGGTACTGGAGGCGTTCCGTTCAGGAAAAACCATAGACAGGCTTTTTATACAGGATGGCTGCCAGGATGGGCCGGTTAAATCCATAACCAGAGAAGCGAAAAAAGGTGATACCATTATTACCTTTGTGAAAAAAGAGAGACTGGACCAGCTGTCCGAATCCGGAAAGCACCAGGGTGTTATCGCTTATGCGGCCGCATATGAATATGCGGAAGTGGAAGATATATTGAATGCCGCCGAAAAAAAGGGGGAACCTCCTTTTCTGATTTTACTGGACGGTATTGAAGACCCCCATAACCTGGGAGCTATTATACGTACGGCTAATCAGGCCGGTGCTCATGGCGTCATTATTCCCAAAAGACGTGCGGCAGGTCTGACCGCAACGGTTGTAAAGGCTTCGGCAGGAGCGATTAATTATACCCCTGTGGCTAAGGTTACCAATTTATCTGCGACCATAGAAGAATTAAAAACGAAAGGAATCTGGTTTGTCTGCGCCGATATGGAAGGAGAAACTATGTATCGTTTGAATCTGCGCGGTCCCATTGGGCTGGTAATTGGAAGTGAAGGAGAAGGAGTCGGAAGATTAATTAGAGAAAAATGTGACTTTGCTGCAAAGATTCCTATGTTTGGCAATATAGATTCCTTAAATGCCTCCGTTGCCATGGGTATCTTATCTTATGAAATTGTAAGACAAAGAATGGCTTAGCACCACTGCAAAAGGCAATCCGCTTTTGTGGATAGACGGATTGCATTTGGAATATGGGCTGCCGGAACAGTTACATGCAGATTATGGCATTGGCTGTTCCGGCGCTTTGCATATTATTATTTATTCTCATCACCGAATTTTTTTAATAAATACCTCTTTTTATACTTTAGTTTACTGTAACGTCCGATTTTTTGGATTACATTGTAATTGACGATACCCCCTACTGCTCCGATAATCGGTATGCCCTGGACAAATTTGGCGGTTAGCAGAGTATCCGACAAAACGGCGGACGTTAATTTTGTATATTCTTCCAGGTCAATGTCGCCGGCTATCTGATTATCTACCATATGGGCAAAGGAGTCAATTTCTTTATTTACTTCTTTCTGCTGTTCTGCTTTGGATAATGCACCGCGGATCAGAAGAAGTATATATGCCTTTTCTTCCGGAGCGTTATAATCAAAACCATAGCTTAAAGCAACTTCATTAATCGTTTTTAAAATAAGCGATATGAAGATAGGTATATCCGGCAATCCAATTCCCAGTACGCCTAATACGCTCCCTTCCAGTACGGAAAAGGAAGTGTTGAGTATATTGGAATAATTGGAAGGTTTATCAAGTCTTCGGAGGGATTTGTTATTCAGTTTTTTATCTATGGCATAATCATTTATTTCGAATTCAAACTGTTTATCATCTTTATTATAAGTTTTTTCGATGTATTTATTTCCTTTTTCAAAAAATAGCCGGAAACTCTGGTAGAATGCCGTCTCCAAAGTTGAACTCAGTTTCTCCGGAATTTTATCCTGTATTTTATCCTGTATTCTATCCACAAATGGTAATACTTTGTTTTTCAGGAGCGGTTTTTCTTTAGGATTTAAAATATTTTCTTCTCTTTTGTTTATTTTTTGTATTTGTTTTATTAGTACTCGGTCCATCACTGTATCCTTTCTTAATCAGATCATTTTATATTCCCATGACTGAAGATAAATTAATCTTTATGATATTATATACCATTTACCGGTTTTTGTATAATGATTAATTGTTATTTTAACTATTTTATCATGTTTTGTGCAACGAATTTTACCTTTTAACAGTTGCATTGCTTTATTATTATGAAAGAAAATAATTGAAATTATAAAAGAAAAGTTGAATATTATAAAAAATTACAAAATATTACAAAAAAACAATGGAAAATAATGGGGTTTTATGATAATCTATATAGAGAGGGTTAAATATAACAACGAAGCCGGTGTATAGAAGAATAAATAAGTAAAATTGGATATTGTGTTGTTTTAGCAATGATATTTTGAGAAGGGAGCGTTTAAATGAAAATATTAAACAAAAGGGTTAGAAGTATTATAATTATGCTGGCATTAGTTTTAACCATGCCAAATGTTGGAGTAATACCAGAGATTATTGCATCAGCGGATACATATGCGTCAGTAATAGAAGAGTACAGCATTAACATTGGTGTGGGATTTGAAAATGTGCCTGACAATGCGATACAGAGTGTGGCCTTTGTAGAAAACTCCAGTAAGTTACCGTCAGAAATTTATTTAACAACAAGACCAACCAAAGGCAGCACGACATATGTAATAAGATGTACGGTAAGCGGGCAAATGGCAACGGCAGCAGATTATATAGCCTTGGAAAAATTTGGACATGGGGAATCGCTGGAAGTGGTAAAGGAGAATGGAAAAACATATTTATGGCTGGGTTCCGCAGCATGGCAGGACGGTAATTATTATTGGTCAACTAAGATTTCCTGCGTTGAGTATATACCGCCTGCATCCGGTTCAACAAAATTAGGAAGCCATATAGTGGACAGTACATTCACAGTGGCGAAAGACGGAACTATAGCCCGGGATACCAGCAGTGACGGATATCTCGTTTCCAATCCCAACAGGGAATATGAAAGAGTTTCTATAGCATTTTCAACAGCGAGTATTTGCATACGGGAAGCTAATAGCAAGGAGTCAAAATATATTTATTTTAATAATATTTCAGGAGGACTGACGAATGCAAATATTAAGTCCGCTTTATTGAGTACTTCAAATAAAACGGTTATAACGGTAGCTGCTGAAAATGACAGAGTTTTATCGGATGGAATTTATAGTTATCAATCACACGATATATATAACGGTACCATATATGTTGCCGGAGGAAGGACAGGCGGAGTTGCACAGATAAGAAAATTAAGAGCAAGTACAGGAGCGGATCGAGGTACTATAGATATTCAAAATAATAATTTGGAAATGGAAGGTATAAAAGTCAATTCCGAATATATTTTTTATATGTTGAAACCTGCAAGCGGCAATAAGACAAATACTAAGATTTATTACATTGATTTACAATAGCATAATTCAATTAACAAAAGTTTTAGGTTCTTTTGCTGGCTTACGTTAACATTTGCATAGAGTTATAATAACCTTCTGGAGTAATGATTAAAGGAAAGATATTAGAAACTGATTTTCTGAAACAGACTGAAGTTTATTGCAGAGAACGGGGCTGCTGCAAAATAGTCAATTGCTGCAGCCCCTGAATGAGAAAAATAATTGGTGTACTTCAATCTAACAAGTTTATTGTAACTTGAATCTGTGTATATAATTTGAAAAAAGAATGAAATTAGTGTAAATTATTAAATATTCTCAATTATTTGCTTACGCCTCTGCTGATATTCATCAGCTGTTATTATACCTTTTTCATAGAGACTTTGTAGTTCGTTCAGTCTTTCTTCAGAGGACTTTCTGCTATCCTCAAAATATGGATTATGTTCCTCATCAATGATAATTTCGTGGGATGCTATACCTCTATTTGAAAATGCATTCAATCCGTTTATGCCTGTCATAATTGCAGCGAATAATGTCCATAGAATTCCAAATGGGCCAAAGGTTGGAATTACCATAAATATTCCTATAAAGCATAATATTAAACCTACTATAAATCCGGCTGTTGACTGCCCTTTACCTGGTTTTACTCTCACTCGCTTACTCATTCATATCTCCTTAATTTATATAGTTACTGTTTAAAACCTGCCTACGTAACGACTTAATATAATAATATTATACAATGATTATAATTAAAATACCACTTTAAATATGGGGAACTATACATAAGTTACTGCTGCAGCCAGATTGGCTTAATTTATTATTGACATATGACAGACTGTAGTATACAATATGCTTAACAAGACAGCTAGAGGATAAAATGCACCTATCCGTCTCGGCGAATGATTATGTGACTAAATAGTCGCCCTAAACTTTAGTGAGCAGGGCGGCTATTTTTTGTACTTGTCATTTCTGAAAATGGTATTACCGTTTTGTATCAGGGACGGTTCCTTTTTATAATTTTAGGGAGCTATTTAACTTTGCTCTAATAGTAGTTTCTCACGTTCTGCGGTGTTACCAGCACTGGAGCATTTTTTTATTAATTAAAATAATCCAAATTATATGTAATCTTTACAGAGTCAAAAGTATTTGTATCGGAATTAATACCTGTAAGCCAAACATCTGCAACATTTTCAGACACAGAAGAAATCCTATAAGCATATCCTGTATCGGCAACTATCTTAGCGTCACTTGAAGAAGTGATACAAAATAGTGATAATATATCTTCTTTTTTCTTTTTAGTGTATTTGAAATCTTTACCAGAGCCAGCCCAATATTTTTCGGAATATAACGTAAGCCTTATAACTGCATCATCTGAAAAAATGAATTCATAATGCATATTATCTATATCGTATGAATATGTTACTAAATTGAAGTTACCCATAGATGTTTTATTAACCCATTCTATTCTATCATCAGGCTTTCCAAGCATGGATTTTAATTCCTTAGCTGAGATTCTGCTATATTCAGTTACATCCGCTATGACATTGTTTCCCTTGACTTGGTTGCTTGTTTCAACTTTTTCATTATTCAATTGCACAGCATATACATACACAATTATGATGAAAATAGCAATAAGAAATTTAAAGAATCCGCCCTTTTTCTTTGTTTGCATATTGCTATATGAAGATTCAGAATACTTTATTTCAATAGAGTTGTTTTCAGGCTTATTAATATCTTTAACAAGCGTACCGCAGCCCGGACAGAAATTACCCTCAAATTTTTTTCCGCATTTTCTGCAAAACATCTTTATTTCCTCCTATATTACAATTTAAATCGTTTACCACAATTCAAGCATGTTACAATTAATTTCTTAGCTCCGATATTTCCCGCAACTAAGCCTATGGGGCCTAATGCCCATGCGCCTACAACGGCCTTTCCTATACCAAATCCTTTTTTATTACCTGATAAGGATGTTGACCCACAATGTGGGCATCTTGTCATAGATTCGTATTGTTTCTGCTGTAATTCCAATTGTTCCTGTTGCGCCTGTAATGACATAGCTTGTAACTTTAATTGAGCTTTTTGTAATGATAAATCCGATTTGTTTAGTAAGTCACGAGCGTTCTGGATTTGGACAGTATTGCTTACATGTATATGTGAACCACAGTTTGTACAAAATTTATCTTCATTATTTATTGGGTGTCCACAATTACTGCATAAAGAATTATTTAGAGGAACAACTGACACATCTTCGATAATTTTAGCTCCGCAATTGGTACAATAAACACTGTCATCCGGTATATCTTTAAAGCAGTTTGAGCACAACATACGCATCTCTCCTATGTAATATTTTAACTTTATTATGGGACATTTTTCCTATTTTGTCAATATTAAACACGATATTTTAATATTAATATTACTTTCAATGTAGAGTCATAGTAATGTATGTAAAATAAAGTATATTTTCAACGAAAGGGGTAATATTAGAGACATAATAAAGCAGCCTAAGAAATGAATGAAATTAGAATATTTACGGAAGAAATATGATTTTACACAAAAACAAATAAGGCTCTTCCAATCAGTGGGGCATGAAAAAAACGAAGGTAGTACTTGCTATACATACCATATTTCCCCACAGTAATTAGACAAAAATGTTAGCTAAGCTCAAAATAGGGCCGTCCGAATCTTTCGCACCAAGCCTATGTGAGTAAATTAATATTGACCTTGAATAGTATGGTAAATCCTGCTGTAATTATATCGATTTAATTACCATTTAAACAAAAAAGCATTCATTTCTGAACGCTTCATTTTCTTATAAACCTGCAATAACCCTTAATCTTGCTATCTTTTTTCGCAAGCTCCCGACGGGACTTGAACCCGAGACCTTTACCTTACCAAGGTAACGCTCTACCGACTGAGCTACGGGGGCAGTTAGTACTTTAATATAATTCTTTCAGTACCTTGTTTAATTTAAGCTTAATCCGCTGAAGAGCATTGTCAATTGATTTAGGATCTTTTTTTAATTTATCCGCTATTTGTAAATAAGAAAAATCAAAAAGATACAAATCCAAAACATCTTTTTCGAACTGGCTTAAATGCCTTACGAGTTCATATTCTAACATATGAGTACTCTCTTTGTCAATAATTAATTCTTCCGGATTGGAAATTTTATTTTCATACATTAAATCAACAAGAGTTTCCTTATCTTCGTGGTCTGCGTTGTCGCCGTATACAGGAGTATACAGGGAAACATAAGTATTCAGAGGTAAATTTTTCTTCCGGTTGGATGCTTTTATTGCGCTGTAAATCTGTCTGGAAATGCATAAATCGGCAAAATTGTGAAAGGAATTGTCCTTGCCGGGATTATAATCCCGGATAGCTTTATACAGGCCAATCATACCCTCCTGAATCAGGTCATCCTTATCGCCGCCGATTAAGTAGAGGGCCTTGGCCTTCTTTCGGACTAGATTCTTATAACGGTTAAGCATGTAATCCATGGCATCCGGGTCATTGTTACGGATTAAAGCAATAATATCCTCATCCGACAAAGCATCCATTTTTTCCTCAAGCATAGTGTTCCACCTCTCTTAGATTCCGCAGCATTAAAATAAATTTTTTTATCAGGCCGATTTGAACGGACATAATACCGTAATCACCCAATATACCTGTAATAAAACGTCTCGTATTGGTAGAAGGCTTGATTTTACAGGCCTGAAGGGTCCAGTCCGCTAACATGCATATACAGCCCAAAATGGAAATGCACCTGTTAATCCCTGATAATATGCAAACGGGAACAGCCAGCAGATATCCGATTATTACGCCGGTACATCTTGCACATACCGGCAACTGATAGCCCCTGAAACAGAAGCTGCGCTCCGGAAGCTGATGGCATCCGGTCCGCTCTCCCAACGCCATACATTTGCACCATAAACGGTAATTTTTCTGTAACCGTATGGAGTTCTTTTTAATTCTTTTCATAATGTTGTCATACCTTGAATTTCCTGCCGCAATGGCTGCATACCCAGAAGGCTTTTTTGGAAGTGTGGCCTTCTCCCATACCGCACAAACCGCATAACCAGCCTATCGGACCGAGTATTAAATAACCGCAGCAGCCTTTAAAGAAACCAAACCCTTTCTGGTGAGTCTCAAGCTCCTCAATAATGTGACAATTATCAGAACCACAGGAGGGACATTTCATTTTAACCTCTTTTCCGGATATTTAGAATCCAGCATCTGTTATGGATTTCTTGATTGGAATATTATATACAGTTTAGCACAGGGTTCCCGGATTTTCAATAAAGAACGACTTATTTTTCAGGAAAACGGAGGAAGGGTAAGCGTTAATATGCTTCTTAACAAGGCTTCCGGATGGGTGGAAGTATACAACTGCCTTCCCTACGCAGGCAAAGTAGAAATCGCGGCCAAAACGAATATCAGGGAATTGTGCGTAAGAATACCGGAATATGTACCTTACGGAGCGGTTACCGTTAAAAGGAGTTATTACGGCGAGGTAAAAACCATAAGTGCAAGAGAGCTGTCCTGGATTAAAAATTATTTTATTAAGCTTCAAAATATTAGAGAGGGGGAAGAAATCGAAGTGGAATTCCCGGTTGTTATGAGTAAAACCGTGGAAACTGCCGTAGATGATGTTTTTGAAACCAGCTGGGCCGGTCAGAACCTAAAGAAAATCAATAATCTGCATCAGGGGCTGTTTATGATATCCCTGATGCAGCGGGCTTGTTTGCCTTTGAATAAACACATCCGCAGTAATCCTGCCGGTAGAGCTGATATTTTCCCGAAAGTTCAATGGAACGTTTATAACCATTCTTCTTCTTGAAGTCAGCTCCAAGGTAAGGAGTATCGTACTTTTTTGATAACCGCTCGCCGATTTCATTCAGTTTGTCCGCATTTTTATGGGGGCTTATGGAAAGCGTGGTGGTAAAGTAATCGAACCCTTCCTCTTTCGCCAGCCTGGCAGTTTCCTCAAGACGCAGCTCATAACATTTAAAACAGCGCTCACCGCCCTCAGGAGACAATTCGAGACCCTTTGCCATTTCATAAAAACGTTCCGGTTCATAGATTCCCTGCCGGAAACGGACAGGATTCTTAACCGGCAGTTCACGGATTAGCTTCTGCTGTTCTTTAATGCGCCGGTTATATTCTTCTTCCAAGGAAATGTTGGGGTTATAATAAAACAGGGTAATATGGAAATACCGGGTCAGATACTCCAAAACGTAACTGCTGCAGGGAGCACAGCAGCTGTGCAACAGTAAGCTGGGTGTTATATTGTCCTGAAGAAGCACAAAGAGCAGCTTATCCATTTCTTTTTGGTAGTTTTTTTGTATGTCCATAAGGAACCTCCATAGTATCCTGAAACAACACTTCAAACCTGTTTCGTAAGAGTAATAGAAACGATAAAAATTATACTTTCCAAAATTATTTATATTTTTTAAAAAATTTAAAATTTTAGCTTGATTTTCTTCACAGAATATTATATTATATAACTGCTGTGAAAATCAACAGATATTTCACAAGGCAAATCGAGGCGTGGCTCAGCTTGGCTAGAGCGCTGTGTTAGGGACGCAGAGGTCGCAAGTTCAAATCTTGTCGCCTCGATTTTTTTATTTCATAGGAAAGTTCGTCCTATGGGATAAAAACCCGACCGGGGATGCGTATGATGCGCTATGGAATTTGTCACTTAGGTGACAGTGCTTCAGCGCCAGAGTCAGGCACTTTCTTGTATTTTATTTTTTGTGAAGTAATCGTTACTGCCGCATTGCTTTCTGTCAAATATGTATAACAGCATGTTTCCAATAATTTGAAATTACAGCATCTATTTTTTATAGCAATTTCATCTGGTTTCAGATTCTCATTTACAGTCTGGCATAACTTATATAAATCATGTGCTATCATCTTAATATTTTTAAAATCGACCTTTATTGCCCGATATTGATTTTGTAGAAGAGTCCGCTACTTATAATCTGGTTTATCCTGACTATTAAATTCAATTAAAGCTTCACCTGTAACAGGTATCATATTATTGATATTAATGGTACCATAATTCTCCGCCTTTTATTTTTCTGAAATCTTAATATTTTTCATTGTCCTATGCTTTGGTTTTGGAGATGATAAAGGAACATAATAATTTATTTCATTTGTTTTATCTGTTTTAATATAATATTTCCCAATAGTGCTCCATGATATGATACCGCAGCCTGCATTCCAGCCTTTTATTCCCAGCGGCAGCCATACAGGAATAAATAATGACAGGAAGACCGGCGTAGTGCTCCTCTTTGGAGGAGAGTACGCTTTCAATCTTAATATTAATGTCATTACCGCATAAATCCTTATATTGAAAATATAAAGGCTTGATTTTGCCGGCGGAATTAAAAGATGCAATAACAGCGGTTTCCAGTCTGGAATAAAGAATACCGCTTTTGGCATTACCGGAGGGAAAATCAGCTGAAAATGAAGTGTCAAACATAAAAAGCTCATCCCTTCAATTATCAGATATAGAACATCTGTTCGAATATAAGTCACATTATACTGAGTATATGCGGGAAAGTCAAGGGGAATTATAATTTTTCTGAATCAATACCTGGCATGAGTTGACATTGAGATAACGCAGAATTATAATAAACATAAAAATAATTAGTAATTATTCTCAATAAGAAACACGGGAAAGGCGAGCTGTTTATGACTCTTAAAGATGGACGGATCGGGCAGAGTTATCTTGTAAAAGAATTAAAACTGGAGCAGCAGGTAAGCCGCAGACTGGAAGCATTAGGTTTAATCAGCGGAACCAGGATACAACTGATGAATCAGAATACCGACGGAGCCGTGGTACTTAAGGTAAGGGGGAGCAGACTGGCAATCGGGTATAGGATAGCCAAAGCCATCCGTATAGAGGAGGTGGCACGATGAAAAAAGAACTGCGGGTAGGATTTGTAGGAAACCCTAACTGCGGTAAAACCACTCTTTTTAATGCCTATACGGGAGCGAAACTGAAAGTGGCCAACTGGCCGGGAGTAACCGTTGAGAAAAAAGAAGGCGGCTTTCAATATCGTAATCGTAAGTTCAAATTAGTGGACCTGCCCGGTACATATAGTTTAACCTCTTATACTATGGAAGAAAAGCTGACGAGACAGTATATTCTGGAGGATAATGTGGATGTTATCATAGATGTGGCGGATGCATCCAGTCTGGAGAGAAATTTATATCTGACTTTGCAATTAACAGAGCTTGGGAAACCGGTAGTTTTAGCCTTAAATATGATGGATATAGTAAAAGAGAGGGGAATGGAAATTGATATTTACCGGTTGCAGGAGTTGCTTGGAATACCGGTTATACCTGTTTCTGCAAGAAAGAAAACCGGCCTTGACACATTAATGTGTGCCGTGGCCCAATACAATTCCCAAGAAAAAGACGGCAATCCGGTACAACACCAGGAAGAAAAGAAGAGGCTGCAAAGTTCCTCCCTAAAGAAACATACGGAATTAAAAATTGCTTATACGGATGAGATAGAATATAAAATCTATAAGATTTCAAATATATTAAAAGAAAAATATCCTGACATAAAAAATCTCAGATGGCATGCAATCAAGATGCTGGAACAGGATTTTGAGGCTATGGAACAATATCCGGTAAATCTAAAAAGGCTTGTAAACCGCAATTATGAAACAGACATAATTAACCGCAAATATGACTTTATTGAGAAAATAATAGAGGAAGTATTGGTTAATAAGAATAGAAAGGAAGAAGCAACCGATAGGGTGGACCGCATATTAACCGATAAATATCTGGGAATGCCTATTTTCCTGCTGATAATGGCCGGGGTATTTTTTCTCACCTTCACCATAGGAGATAGGCTGAAAGGAATTTTTGAAACAGCACTAAATGTCATCTCGGACATGGTGCTTCATTTTTTAACCGTAACAGGCACGAGCAAGATGCTGACTTCCTTAATTGTCGATGGAATTATAGCAGGTGTGGGAGGCATATTGACTTTTTTACCCAATATCTTTATTTTATTTCTGGCCCTGGCATTTCTGGAAGACAGCGGCTATATGTCCCGTGTGGCATATGTAATGAATGGGCTTATGGGTAAAATCGGTTTGTCCGGAAAGGCATTCATTCCCATGCTGTTAGGATTCGGCTGTACGGTTCCGGCGGTTATGGCTTCCCGAACCTTGGAGAATGTAAAAGACAGGCGAAAGACCATAATGATAATACCGTTTATGTCCTGCAGTGCCAAAATCCCTGTCTACGTGTTGTTATCAGGGATGTTTTTTGGAAAATATGCGACTCTTGCCGCTTTTTCCATGTATGTTATTGGTCTGGCAGCAGGTATTCTGGCAGCTTGTTTAATGAACAGAATGGACAGAGGGAAGGATAAAAACAGGAGTAACACCTTACTGATAGAATTACCCGAATATAAAGCGCCCAATGGCAGAACCATATTAATCTACGTATGGGATAAAGTAAAGGATTATCTGAATAAGGCGGGCACCATCATATTTTTGGCCTCCGTCGTGATATGGTTTGTTCTGAATTTTGGTTATGACGGCATGGTTGGTAGCATGTCGGACAGTTTTGGGGCCGCATTGGGCCGCCGTCTGGTACCCATATTAAAGCCGGCCGGGTTAGGTTTATGGCAGATGGGGGTAGCTTTAATATCGGGACTGGCTGCAAAGGAAGTCGTTGTATCCAGTTTCAGCGTTTTATTTGGAATTCCCAACATAAACTCTGCCGAAGGCATGAACAGTCTGGCGCAGATACTGAAACCCGCCGGATTCGGGGCTTTGAATGCGTATGCGTTAATGGTATTTTGCTTATTATATACACCCTGTGCGGCTGCAATGGGTGTAATTGCAAGAGAATTAAAATCAGTCAAATGGACCTTATTCATAGTATTTTTCCAGCTGGCAATTGCGTGGCTTGCGGCAGTCTTAATCTTCCAGGCGGGAAGTCTGTTTTTGTAAAAATGTAAAAAGGTACTGTTAAATTGACACGCTGACATCCTGACAACTGCCTTCGTATCCGGCAACTAAGTTGTGGCAGGCCGCCGCGGCTGCCGCTGCGCCTCATTCCCCCGCTCTGCGGATGCGGAGACTGCCCGTAAGGAATAAAAGGTATGGATAAAAAATAGGACAGGAAACGACAAAAAAGGAAGGTGATAGAAATGAATTTTACGGATAAAATTGTGGTAATTACCGGCGGGGCCAACGGTATCGGCAGAAATATGGTGCAGGAATTTATGGCGGCAGGGGCAAAAGCGGCGGTAATAGATGCGGACCCTAAGGGAGCGGCCTGCGACCTTTATTACCAGGGGGATATTGCCGAAGAAAAAAATCTGGAACAATTTGTTTCACAAGTCATTACAAAATATGAAAAGATTGATTACTTAATTAACAATGCTTGTTTAAGCCGCAAAGGAATTCTTTCCGCCTGCGGCTTCGAGGATTTCAACTATGTGTTAAAGGTTGGAGTGACAGCACCCTATATGCTGACCAGGCTGTTTTTAAAGTACTTTAATAAAAACGGGGCCGTTGTCAATATATCTTCCACAAGAGCCGCAATGTCCCAGGCGGACACGGAAAGCTACAGTGCCGCCAAGGGGGGAATTGCAGCCCTGACCCATGCAATGGCCATAAGTCTTGCGGGAAAGGTAAGGGTGAATTCTGTTTCCCCGGGCTGGATTGATACCGCAAGGAGCGGCCAAAGCAGGGAGGATAAAGAACAGCACCCGGTCAAGCGGATTGGAGAACCTTATGATATTACCAGAACGGTAATGTTTTTGTGCAGCGAGGACAGCGGTTTTATAACGGGGGAAAATATAACCGTGGACGGAGGCATGACAAAACGGATGATATATCATAATGACGACGGATGGAAGTATGGAGGAATTTGAAGTGAGATAAAACCAGCAGGCAGAAGGCGATTGGCCTGCCGTAATTGAACTGTTCCCGGTTAAGCAGAAAGGGAACGGTTCAATTACGGCAGGTTTTCTCTTCGGTAAACTGAAAAGAAAGGAAATTGCGCCCCATAAAGCAAAAAAAAACTAAAAATAAAAAAGGAAATAATCAAGTTTGGTAGAATATTAATAATATAGGGATTTAATTTCACGGAAAGGGGAATGAAATAGATGAATGATCGAAGGGAGTCAGACAATTTTGAGCAAAAGATCAACATGCGCCGGAAGCTGGAACAAAGAGAGCATGAATTTCTGAGTCCGTATGCAGCCTTCAGCGACAGCTCCTTGGGGCGGGATATTTATGAAGAACCCTGCGATATACGGCCTATTTACCAGAGGGACCGCGACAGAATTCTGCATTCCAAGTCCTTCCGCAGATTAAAGCATAAAACCCAGGTATTTTTAGCTCCTGAAGGAGACCATTATCGTACAAGGCTAACCCATACCCTGGAGGTATCCCAGAATGCCAGAACCATTGCAAGGGCACTGCGTCTGAATGAAGATTTAACAGAAGCCATTGCCCTGGGACATGATTTGGGGCATACCCCCTTTGGACATGCAGGGGAGAGAGCCCTTAACCAGGTCTGCCCGGAGGGATTTGAACATCATATACAAAGCATACGGGTGGTAGAATTGCTGGAGAATCATGGAAAAGGCCTAAACCTTACCGAGGAAGTAAGGGACGGCATATTAAATCACCAGACAAAAGGCTGCCCGGCTACCCTGGAAGGGAAAATAGTCCGTTTATCGGACAAGATTGCTTATATTAACCATGATATCGATGATGCCATCCGGGGACATATCATTACGGAGGAAGAGATTCCGAAGGAATATACGGATGTTTTAGGGCACAGCCCGACAGAACGTTTAAATACCATTATCCACGATATCATAATCCACAGTGAGGATACCGATGACATTACCATGTCTTCGGAGGTACACCAGGCAATGTTTGAGATGAGAAGATACATGTTCCGGAGTGTGTATACCAATCCGGTGGCCAAGGGAGAGGAACAGAAGGCGGAATCCATGCTGACCCATCTGTTTGAGTTTTATACCAGGAATCTGGAGCTTCTGCCGGAGGAGTATCTGTACAGGATGGAGAGCAAGGGCGAGACGGCTACCAGGGCAGTCTGTGATTATATAGCAGGTATGACGGACCGCTTTGCGGTAGCTAAATTCAGGGAATTGTCCATCCCAAGATCCTGGAGTATTTATTGATGACATTTGATTTCGGTTTATAAGGGTCCGATATAAAAATAAGAGAGGAGAGTTCCATGTTTTATCCTGAAGAATTAGTGGAAGAAATCAGACTGAAAAATGACATTGTAGACGTAATCGGTTCCTACGTGAAACTTCAGAAAAAAGGCGGAAGCCATATGGGGCTCTGTCCGTTTCATAATGAGAAATCACCCTCCTTTAGCGTAAGCGCATCAAAACAGATGTATCATTGCTTTGGCTGCGGAGTCGGGGGGAATGTTTTTACTTTTATAATGGAATATGAGAATTATACTTTTGTGGAGGCTCTGAAATTTTTAGCTAACCGGGTAGGAATTAATCTGCCGGAAGCGGAGTACAGTGAGGAGGCAAAAAAGCAGGCCGGCTTAAAAGCCAGGCTGCTGGAAATAAATAAGGAAGCTGCCAAGTATTTTTATTACCAGCTAAAGTCCGAACGCGGACAAGCAGCCTACGGATATTTAAAAAGCAGGGAGCTTTCCGACGAGACCATAAAACAGTTTGGTCTGGGTTATTCCAATAAAACCGGGGATGACCTTTATCAGTATTTAAAGCACTTAGGATATGAAGACGGTATATTAAGGGAATCCGGTTTAATAAGCTTTGATGAAACCAGAAAAGTATATGACAAATTCTGGAACCGGGTTATGTTTCCCATTATGGATGCAAATAACAAGGTAATCGGCTTCGGCGGACGTGTCATGGGGGATGGAATGCCGAAATACCTTAATTCTCCGGAAACAAAACTTTTTGATAAAAGCCGGAATCTGTACGGTCTTAATTTCGCAAGAATCTCAAGAAAACCCAATATTATAATCTGTGAGGGGTATATGGATGTTATTGCCCTGCACCAGGCGGGCTTTAACAACGCCGTGGCTTCACTGGGTACGGCATTTACAGGGCTGCAGGCTAATTTGCTGAAGCGCTATACCAGTGAAGTATTATTGACCTACGACAGCGATGAAGCAGGAACGAAAGCGGCATTAAGGGCTATCCCCATCTTAAAGGAAGCAGGTCTGACCGCTAAGGTTGTTGACATGAAACCATATAAGGACCCGGATGAATTTATCAAGGCCCTGGGCCCGGATGAATTTAAAAAGCGGCTGGATACTGCCGGTAATGCTTTCCTTTTTGAAGTGGATGTTATGGAACGGGACTATGATTTAAACGATCCGGAGCAGAAAACCAGGTTTTTTAATGAAACAGCCAGGAAGATGCTGGTATTTACCGAAGAGATTGAAAGAAATATATATATTGAGGCCGTTGCATCCAAATACAGGATAGGCTTTGACAATTTAAAAAAGCTGGTAAATCGTTACGGGGCCCAGCTTGTAATAGGGCAGAACGAACAGCCGAAGGAGAGGATGGCAGACAGGGGAAGACAGAAAAACAAACCGGAGGACGGTATAAAGCAATCCCAGAAAATACTCCTGACCTGGCTGATTGAGGATACGGGAATATTTGAGAAAATAAAAGGTATCATAAGTCCAGGGGATTTTACGGAGGAACTATATAAACAGGTTGCGGAAATACTGTTTCAACAATATGAGACGGAACATGCCGTAACACCTGCTAAAATAATCAACCATTTTGAAAGCAAAGAAGAGCAGAACGAAGCCGCGTCCCTTTTTAATATGGCAATGAGGGAGGAAATGAGTGATTTACAGCGGAGGAAAGCATTGGAAGAAACGGTGCTGCGTATTAAGAAGAACAGTCTGGATATGCAAAGCAAGAAAGCCATAGAAAACAATGACATTCAGGCACTCCAGATTATTATCCGGGAACAGGCAGATTTACAGAAATTGCATATTTCCTTTAAGGATGGTTAAAATACTAGTGACTATCCGGTCGCTTCGGGAGATTTTACCGGAATTTCGGATTGGCAGGCGGGGCTGCGGCTTGCGCTTAATTATGGAATACAAGCTTTTTATATAGATGAATAAGATGACAGGAAGAAAATACGGTAAATTAATAGTAAAGGAGGATGGATAAAGAATGGATGAGAGCATGGTTAAATTCTCGGAAAAGCTGAAAGAATTACTGGTCTTTGCCAAGAAAAAGAAGAATGTACTTGAGTTTCAGGAAATAAATGATTTCTTTGTTGATTTTGAAATGGATCCCGCCATGGTTGAGAGAATATACGAATTTCTTGAAGCAAACAATGTCGATGTATTGAGAATAACGGATGAAGAAGATGATATAATATTAGAGGATGAGGAAGAACTGGAGGAGATTGACTTCTCCATACCCGAAGGTATCAGTATTGATGACCCGGTCAGGATGTATTTAAAAGAAATCGGCAAGGTTCCTTTATTGAGTGCGGATGATGAAATCGAGCTGGCCAGGAGAATGAAAGTCGGGGACGCGGAAGCTAAGAAACGGCTGGCGGAGGCCAACCTCCGGCTTGTAGTCAGTATAGCAAAGCGTTATGTAGGCAGGGGCATGATGTTTTTGGACCTGATTCAGGAAGGCAATCTGGGATTAATTAAGGCGGTGGAAAAGTTTGACTATACCAAGGGTTTTAAATTCAGCACCTATGCGACCTGGTGGATCAGACAAGCCATTACCAGAGCCATTGCCGACCAGGCCAGAACCATACGTATTCCGGTGCATATGGTAGAAACCATTAACAAATTAATACGGGTGCAAAGGCAGCTGCTCCAGGAATTAGGCAGAGAACCTTCTCCTGAGGAGGTTGCGGTTGAAATGAATATCCCGGTGGAACGGGTAAGGGAAATCCAAAAGATATCCCAGGAACCGGTGTCCTTAGAAACACCTATCGGTGAGGAAGAAGACAGCCACCTGGGAGATTTTATCCAGGATGATAATGTACCGGTACCGGCTGATGCAGCCGCATTTACTCTGTTGAAAGAGCAGTTAATTGATGTGCTGGGTACCCTGACCGACAGGGAACAGAAGGTATTAAGGCTGCGTTTCGGCCTGGATGACGGACGAGCCCGTACTCTGGAAGAAGTAGGTAAAGAGTTTAATGTAACCAGAGAGAGGATCCGTCAAATCGAAGCGAAAGCTTTGCGTAAATTAAGACATCCGAGCCGAAGCCGTAAACTAAAGGATTATTTGGAATAACGGTTTTAAAAGGATAAGATTTAAGCATAAAATGAACAAAAGAAAGAGGATGCCATGCAATTATCGAAACGATTAAAGGCAGTTGCAGATTCTGTTACCACAGGAAACAGGGTTGCCGATGTAGGATGCGACCATGCCTACATACCGATATATCTTATTAAAAATCACATAGCAACGGATGTAATTGCAATGGACATAAATAAAGGTCCCCTTGATCGGGCAAAAGAAAATATTTATCATTATGGCTGCGGCGAACGTATAGAAACCAGGCTGTCGGACGGACTGCACCGGTTAATGCAGGGAGAAGCCGATACCATACTGATTGCCGGGATGGGCGGAGCTTTAATGGTTAAAATACTGGAAGAAGGCATGGAAGCCGTGGGCAGAAGCAGGGAACTAATCCTTCAGCCCCAGTCGGAAATTTTCCTGGTCCGTAAATTCTTACATCGGATAGGTTTTGGGATAGAGCAGGAACAAATGGTGAAAGAAGACGGAAAGTATTACTTCATTATAAAAGCAAAACCCGGATCGGACACAAAGCCCTATGAACGGGAAATATTCTACCGGTACGGCAGATTATTGCTGGAACAAAGAGAACCTCTTATAAAAGAATATCTGGAACGGGAGCGCAGGATACTCAATGAGGTAGCAGAAGAACTTAGTTCCAATCTTACCGAAAAATCCAGATTACGGCTGGAGGAGGTTCAGCAGGAAATCTCCTGTATAGAGGAAGGATTATCTTATTTTACGCAGCGTGTTTTTTAGGTTTGGAAGGAGGTTTTTTATGCAGGAAACAATATATGTTGAAATTAACGGTACTGTCAGGGAATATCCGGAGGGTATCTTTTTATTGGATATCAGCAAAGAGTATCAGAAGGATTACCGGGAAGATATCATATTGGCTTTTGTGAACAACCGATTAAGGGAGTTGCAGAAAACAGTCTATAAGGACTGTAAGATACGTTTTGTAACCACTGCAGATGATGCCGGACATAAAACCTACAACCGCGGGTTAACCCTGGTTATGCTAAAAGCCATTTACAGTATCATCGGCTCAGCCAATATCCGTAAAATATCCATTGAGTATTCCGTGGGAAACGGGCTTTACTGCCAGACAGATACCAGGGAACCGATTACAAAAGAACAGTGCCTGGCCATTAAGGAAAAAATGCGGAACTTAATTGACCGGGATCTTCCTATTACTAAAAAGTCCGTCGGGACAGCGGATGCCATTGAATTATTCAACCAATATGGGATGTATGATAAAGAAAGGCTGTTCCGATACCGTCGCGTTTCCAAAGCCAATATCTACAATCTGGAAGGCTTTGAGGACTATTATTATGGGTATATGCCGCCAAGTACCGGATATTTGAAATATTTTGACCTTTTTTTATATGACGAAGGTCTTATGCTGCTGCTTCCGGAAAAAAATAATCCTAATGTTCTGGAGCCTTTTAAGCCACAGGAGAAGCTGTTCCGTACGTTAAAGGAAGCCAGCCGCTGGTCCCAGACTCTGGAGATTGATACGGTGGGGGCCCTCAACGATGCTGTTGTGGACGGCAGGATAAATGATTTAATCCTGACCCAGGAAGCCTTGCAGGAGATGAAAATCGGGGAAATTGCGGAACAGATTAAATTATCGGGAAAGAAACTGGTTATGGTAGCCGGTCCCTCTTCTTCCGGTAAAACAACTTTTTCCCACCGCTTATCCATACAGCTAAAAACCCACGGGCTGAATCCTCATCCCATAGCAGTAGATGATTATTTTGTGGAAAGGGATAAAACTCCTCTGGATGAGGAGGGAAAACCTAATTATGAATCCCTTTATGCCATTGATTTGGAAGTCTTTAATAGGGATATGGCGGATTTGTTACAGGGCAGGACAGTACATCTGCCCAGCTTTAATTTTAAAACAGGACATCGGGAATACAAAGGCAATTATAAGACCTTAGGCACGAATGACATCCTGGTCATTGAAGGAATCCACGGTTTAAATGATAAGCTTTCTTACAGCCTTCCAAGGGAAAAGAAATTTAAAATATACATCAGTGCATTAACTTCCTTAAATATTGACGAACACAACCGAATCCCTACCACGGACCTGCGGCTGCTTCGGAGAATGGTCCGGGATGCCAGAACCAGGGGTGCTTCCGGGCAGAAAACCATCAGTATGTGGCCTTCCGTGAGGCGGGGCGAGGAAGAGAATATCTTTCCTTTCCAGGAAGATGCCGATGTAATGTTTAATTCGGCTTTAATTTATGAGCTGGCTATTTTAAAGCAGCATGCGGAACCGGTTTTATTCGGTATCGACCGGGAATCGGAAGAATATGTGGAAGCCAAAAGGCTTCTTAAGTTCCTGGATTATTTTCTGGGTGTAAGCAGTGAAGCCGTGCCCCAGAATTCCATTTTAAAGGAATTTATAGGAGGAAGCTGTTTTAAAGTCTGATTCCAGGAACAGTTCCCCCTTTTCCTGACCTTCTTATTGAAAAAGCATATAGAAAAATTCATATTATTTGACAGATTATACCGCCACTTTCATTTGTTTTGTGCGTATACTTGCAATTACAAAGAGAAGAATCGATAAGCCAACAATAGCACCGATATAGGGCAAGGCAGAAACGATACTGTTTTGCTGCCGGATAATTTCAATGCTTTCTGTAATCCATCGCTGCGGAAAAACGGAGCCTACATTTTGCATCCATACCGGCATATTATCATAAGGGAATAATGCACCTGAGAACAATGCCATCGGGAAAAAGATAAATGTAGATATACTCCACAATGAACCTTCTTCTTTCACTATGGTTGATAAAAACGTAAACACGCCCAAAGAGAATAGATTTGTGATAAGAACCATAAGCAGGAAGTAAGCACTATGCTGCATACCAAAATCAAATCGGAAGATTACACAGAATAAGTAATAAATCAGTGCAGTGGCGGACATAACCCCAAAATGGACGATGGAACGACCGGCAAGATAAGAGGGCGATTTGATACCGCTCATAAGTATTCTGCCTTTCATGCCCTTATTGCGATCTAATATAAGCAAAGCAGCAAGTGAACTTCCAGCCGTTATAAATTTAAACAGCATTAATCCTAAAGAGTATGTCATTGTTAATCCTTTTTCTTCCACTTTATTGACTTGAGCGGTAATGCCGCTTTTATCTTCTGCTAAAGAAGCATTAATGATTGTTTTTACTGCCTGTTCGACCTCGGAACCGCTGGATAAGCGAAAGAGATCTGCGCTTCCTGAATTGCGGAGAACTACTCCCAATTCAATATTACCTGCCAATATTTTCTCAGTAAGCTCATCCTCTTTGACATTTATCAGTTCCAGGCCTTCTGTTTCCTCAATATTACTTTGAATGATTGCTCCTGTGCCGTCTGTCGAAAGATCAATAACAGCAATTTTATGGCTGGTAGAATAGGCCAATGTAAATGTCAAAAGCAAAAGCAGGATAATCGGCCATACTGTGATTGAAGAAATAAATCCCTTCGTATTTTTTAAAATCAGCCATGTATTTTTTATAATTACCTTCATTCTTTACCTTCCTTTCTGTATGCTTATTGTGATATTATGCAATTGTTAATTTTGCTTTTTTAATCTGCAATTTATAGAGAAGCAAGAAAAGTAAAGTTAATCCTAACGATACACCAATGCCTGCATAAGTATTTTTATCAATCATATTTACATATAAATTTGTAAGTGAGCGGCCGGCCCAATATAGAGGACTGATTTTCACAATCTGATTCAAGATATTAGCATTTTCCAGCAAGTAGATAGGAGATAAAGCCCCGCCGATATATCCGGACAACATTACTGTCATAAGGATTGTATTATCTGCTATCGCTTTGTTTGTGCTTATCATGCCGATAACAACTCCAAAAATGGAACTCATAATCGTTAGGCACAAAAGTACGAGGAACATAACCGGCGCCTGTGAACCCCAGTTTACGTCCAATACGAAAGTGGAGAAAGTCCATACTGTGGCTATTTGTAATATACCGATTAAAATTCCTAAAATTACTTTACTGTACAACATAGCATTAAGACCGGCTTTTGAAATCTTGATCCGTTCAATGGTTCCATATACCCTTTCATCATTTACGCTGTGTCCGGTCATTAAAGCGATAAACATAATCACAAAAGCAAGATAGGTGAAAGTAGCATAAGATGTAGAATCTACCGGAGTAGTTTCAAGTTCAATTACATTGACGGAATCGTTTAACGCGGTCATATCTTTGCCAATGGATTGCTCGAATAGACTGTGAACAATTTTTCCGCCTTCTGTTTCGTTATATGGGGAGCGGTAATAGCTCATGCTGCCTCCGGAAATTTTAATAATCCCAAAAGCCTTGCTGCTATTTACATCTTTTACCCCTTGGTCATAATCTGTTACTTCCTGCATGACAACGCCTGTGGCATCCTGCAATAATGTTTCAAACTCAACCAGTATTTCTGTATTGGTTTCCGTTTTTTCTTCATAATAGTAATATACTTTTCCGTCATCAAAAGTATGGAAATCCGTACTCATATATCCGCTAAGAGCTGAGCTCATTAAAAGGATGAGTAAAATAGGCAGTGCAAAAACAAAAATCCAGTTACCTGCACTTCGGAAATAGTTTTTTATTTCCTTTTTAAGTATTATCCTAAACATATGAAACCTCCTTATCAATCCCTTAATTCTTTGCCTGTCAGCTCAAGGAAGATTTCTTCAAGACTCGGTTCGCTGTGTGCAATATTTTTCACGGTTAATCCTGCCTGTGTAGCTGCCATGATGATTGAGTTGATAACATCGGATTCTGAACATCTGATTAGACAAGATTTTTGATTGATACCTTGTTCTTCATTTTCATACTCCTGCACTTCAGACACCTGTTCCAGAGCTTTTACGGTTTTAAAAAAATCATTCCATTTTTCTTTCACAGCATCTACGCTTACCAGATATACAATGCCTTGCCCCATCATAGCCATAATATCTTCTTTTGTCCCAGTGGCAATGACATTACCTTTATCTATGACAGTGATCGTATTGCAGATCGCTTCGACCTCTTCCATGTAGTGCGTAGTATAAATGACAGTTACTCCCTGTTCATTTAGCTGTTTGACATTTTCCAGAATCCTGTTACGTGACTGCGGATCTATTCCGACAGTAGGTTCATCCATAATAATCAGCTTCGGTGAATGGGTAATCGCACAAGCCAGATTCAAGCGTCGTTTCATACCGCCGGAAAATTCAGAGGATTTTTTGTCTTTAACATCAGTCAATCCTACAAAATCCAACGACTGCCGAACTTTTTTTTCCAGCTCACCGCCTTTTAGTCCGTAAAGTGAAGCAAAAAATTTGATATTGTCATAAGCACTTAATTCAGAATATATCGCTAATTCCTGCGGCACATAGCCTATATTCCCACTCCACTTTTTTACGGAGGATTTGCCTTCATATATGACTTCGCCGCTGTCAGCATCATTTAATCCTACAATACAGCTTATCAGCGTGCTCTTACCAGCACCGTTCGGACCTAAAATGCCGTGGATATCCCCTTTGTTAATGTATAGGCTCAAGGAATTTACAGCAACTAAATCCTTATAACTTTTTGTTAGATTTTTGATTCCGATAATTTCCATTTTTATGTAGCAAAACCATTTTGATTCTGCTTGCCTCCTTTCGATATTTGAAATAAAACATACTAAAAATAACAAATTGGTATGTTTATTTTTTATAGAATAGCACTATTGTTGCTGGAAGTCAAGAAGAAAGTTAGCAAATGCTAACTCATAAATTAACACGGTTCGTTAAGAGTAAAAAATCATATTAATTTGTAAACAATACTTAATAAAATATCTGTAATCAATACTGATATGAATATCTTTCTTGATATTCCCGCAAATCTGTGTTATTTTTGTTATATATAACAGTATTAAACGCATGATTTAGTCTGTATTTTTTGTGGTACATTAAGTAATATGGAGAAAAGCTCAAGGAAGGGGGCATTATGGCAGTGTGGAATAGCACACTGTATATAAGAAAACTATGCCGGCAATTTTTAATGAAAAAAATAAGATTTTCTATGAACAGCGTCTTTTAGAAACAGGATTAGAACTTATCAAGCATAATGGCCTTAAAGGTTTGAGAATAGATACAATTACCCATAAAGCAGGCTTCGCCAAAAGTACCTTTTATACCTTTTTTTCCTCTAAAGAAGATTTTATGAATAAGATAGTGATATATGAGCGAAAAAAGACACAGGAAGCCTTACAACAGTCATTAGATCAAAATGGAAAAATGAATAAGGAGGCCGCAAAAAAATTTTTTGCCAAACAGTTTTTAAGTGACGCAAACATTTATCCATATTTGAGTACGGAAGATTATGAGTACCTGAAAGCCCGATGTCCCGAACTGTTTCAACTGAATCCGGAATCAGACGAGGGAAATACGAAATGGCTGTTAAGCAAAATGGATACAACAAATGAGTGTGATTGGAAACTGTTATCAAATTATATTAAAGCTATCGTAACGGTTACTATAAATGCGGAAAGCCTATATAAAGACATATACAGAGAAACCATCGAACTAATGATTGATGGGTTAGTGAATTATTTGTTTGGATAAAGGCTTTCCGGATAATCCCAAGGTACACAAACAAGCTGCACGGTCATGGAAATCCAATAATTTCATAAACCAAAGTATTTACTTTCAAGATATTTCATGTTAGAATATCATTCTGTGAGTAGCACAGATGATCGCGCCTATTAGCTGCCGAAAGGCCATAGGTGAGGAAAGTCCGAGCTTCATAGGGCAGAGTGCCGGATAACGTCCGGTAGAGGCGACTCTAAGGATAGTGCAACAGAAATATACCGCCTGCATTGCCGTACTGCGGCATGCCGGTAAGGTTGGAAGGGTGGAGTAAGAGACCACCGCCTGTTTGGTAACAAGCAGGGCATATGTAAACCCCACTCGAAGCAAGACCGAATTTAAAGCGATACGGCGGCCCGTCGTGCTTTAGGGTAGGTCGCGGTCTGCTTTTTAAAAGCAGGCGAGCCATGTGGTAACATATGGCAAAGATAGATGATCATTTAATACAGAACTCGGCTTATAGTGCTGCTCATTTTAAACCTCCTGAAATCCTGGATTTTACGGGGGTCTTTTTGTATATATAACAGTTTTTTTTCTCTGAAATATTATGTGTTATGGGATACTGCAAAGGCCAATATTCATTATTGCTCATTATTAAGTTTTTTCTGCATATGGATTAAATTGTCAGAATACTGATAGGGAATAGCAAGGTATTGTAAGAAAAAATTAAAGACTTTTTATAGCAGATATGCTAGTATGAAATTAGTCACAGATATGCAGACTAACAGGGAGAGAGCACCCAGAAAGGATAGAAGCAGATTATGGAACAGACCAGTATATTGGTAGTTGACGATGACAGAGAGATTGCCGAACTAGTGGAAATACACCTGGTTAGTGACGGATATCAGGTATTCAAGGCTTTCAATGCAAGGGAAGGTCTTGAAATACTGGACAGGGAAGATATAAAATTGGTTATTCTGGATATTATGATGCCGGGTATTGACGGATTGAATATGTGCAAGACCATTCGCAGCACCAGTACCATTCCTATCATAATGTTAAGCGCCAAGTCAGCCGACATAGATAAGATAATCGGCCTCAGCACCGGAGCGGACGATTATGTGATAAAGCCTTTTAATCCGTTGGAATTAACTGCCCGGGTAAAATCCCAGTTGAGGAGGTATACGAAGTTTAATCCCAGTTCCCATGAAGAGAGAATTGATAAAGAGATTGTGGTAAACCATCTGGTCATCAGCAAAGAGGATCATCGTGTTATCGCATACGAAAAAGAAGTAAAATTAACCCCGATTGAATTTGACATATTGTATCTGCTGGCCAGCAATCCCGGCCGGGTATTCAGCACAGATGAAATATTTGAAAGAGTATGGAACGAGAAGATGTATGAAGCCAATAATACGGTAATGGTTCATATCCGCAGATTACGGGAGAAAATTGAAATGGATTCCCGTAACGCGCAAATTATAAAAACAGTTTGGGGAGTTGGATACAAAATTGAAAAATAGTATATTTAAAAGCTTCCGTTTTGAAATCGTATTGTATAGTCTTCTCAGTTTAGTATATACCATTCTTTCGGAAGCGGCCTTGTTTTTTGGAATATATCTGGTATATCATATATTGGGAGGCAACGGAGACAAACTCCAGAATCAGGAGCAAATCGGTAACAGTCTGAATAATTACCTCATAGACAATGGGGCAGCATTAAACCGCTACCAGATTAACAGTAACCGGAGCAACTTTATAAATCAGAGTCTGCCGCCTGGTAAGGGTTTTATCTTTGTAGTGGTAAGTATTGCCTTAGTTGTTGGAGTGGTATTATTTACTACTTATTTTTTGCTGCTTACCAGAAAGTTCGGTACGGATCTTGAAAAAATAGCCGGAGGTATATCCTCAATTTCAGCCGGTGATTTCAATGCCCGCATTGACATTAACAACGACGACGAATTCGGGTTTATTGCCTCCAAATTAAACCAGATGGCCAAGGATATCAAGCATTTAATTGAAAATGAGCATAAAAGCGAATATACGAAAAATGAGCTGATTACCAGTGTAGCCCATGATTTAAGGACACCTCTTACCTCCATTATCGGTTATCTGGAGCTGGTTTCGGATAAAGATAAATTGACTCCTGAAATAAAGCAGCGCTATATAGAGATTGCATACAGCAAATCCAAAAGACTGGAAAAGCTTATTGAAGACTTATTTGCCTATACCAGTTTCAGCTTTGGAGAAGTCACCATGGAGCAGTCTGAGATTGATATGGTAAAATTTATAAATCAATTGGTGGATGAATTTTACCCCAGCTTTCAGGAAAACGGATTAGAGTACGAATTCAGTACGAATCTGTCTTCGGCTTATGTTATTGCGGACGGCAGTCTTTTAGCAAGGGCTTTTGCTAACCTGATAAGTAATGCGATTAAGTATGGAAGAGATGGAAAAAGCGTTAAACTTAAATTAAAAACGGAAAATAATAAGGTAATTGTCTCTGTGACCAACTATGGTAATTTAATTCCTGAAAAGGACCTGCAGAATATATTTGATCGTTTCTACCGTGTCGAGGGTTCCAGATCCAGTGAAACAGGCGGAACCGGATTAGGGCTTGCTATTGCAAAGAGCATAATTCAGATGCACGGCGGAACGATAGAAGCCAGAAGTGATTTTGACGGAACTGTATTTGAAGTGGCTTTGGATGAGAAGAAGGAAGGCATGGAAGAATGAAGGTAGGCTCGAAAATGAAAGGCATCGAAGGAAGACATAAAGCTTATATTAAGAAAATCCATTTTCCGGTTATAGCAGCGGTAATCCTGTTAACTATCGGCATAGGGGCTGCTTTCGGAACAAAATTTAATTCTTCCGGTCTGCCCGCATGGTTTTATAACATGGGAAACCTTCCGGTCCTGGCTGCACCCGGGAATGGTTCTGTTGGAGAAGATTCCGTTTTGGGGGATGTTTCTGCTGCAGAAGGCGATTCTGTTACAGAAGATGACTTTACTGTAAAAGAAGATTCCGTTACGGAAGGTGATTCTGCCGTTTTGGGTGATTCCAATCTGAATATGACAGTTGATTATGGATACGATAAATATGTGAAGTATGGACGCTATATGAATGTTACGGCTTCCATAACCAACAATGGAAAGGATTTTAAGGGATGGTTTCAGGTAATTGTGCCGAAAACCCAAAATAATGTTTTATACCGCACGGAGGTCACGGTTGCTTCCCGGAGCTCATCGGAAATTTCCATAGTTGTTCCCATAATGGATGATACCGGTTTTATGCAGGTTAAGCTGGTGGATAAAGACGGCGATACGATTTTAGAAAAAAAGTATGAATTAAAGATTGGAAATTATGAGAAGCTGGCTTATGTCGGTATCTTAAGTGAGGAAAAAGAAAAACTGGATTATATTGAGAGTTTTGGCACGAGAATTTTTTATCTGGATGAAAGTACTCTATCAGGTGACTATCGTGCACTTGACCTGTTGGATATTATAATAATTAATCATTTTGATACCAGCCGGTTAAAAGATGAGCAGATAAACGCAATTCAGAGATGGGTTATGGACGGAGGAACGCTGGTTATTGGCACCGGTGAATATTCCGAAGGAACCTTAGCCAAATTGGGCGGTGTTTATTCCATAAAAGACGGCGAAGGCGGAGTAACGGATGATTTAAACTTTGGTATGGACCGGGAATCCCTGCAGGAATTAAAGCAGGATATGATTGATTATGAAGAAGAAAGAAAAATATTTCTGGAAATGCTGAAAGGCCGGAATGAAATGCTGAAAGCCTATGGCAATAACACAATACCAATTAACAATACCGTATTTCAAAGATGGACAAAGACTGAAATCGAGCAGTTGCAGCCGGAAGTAATAAATAAATATATTTCGGATGTAACCATGAAAAGCAGTTCGGTCATTGTTTCCGAAGGCAGCCATAAATTAATGCAGGCTGCCGTATCCGGTCTTGGCAAAGTACAGTTGTTCAGTTTTGACCTTGGACTCGGTGAGAATAACCGGACCGCCGGCCTTGCTATCCTGAATGAAATCCGTAAAAATATCAGTAATTCAGGGCAGACACGGTTGGATGAAGAATACTACGGCTTATATACAAATTATGGAATATATAACAGTATGTCTTATACAGATGCGAAAAATATACCCAAAGTAGGCAGATACATTATTATTCTATCCATTTATATCTGTATCATCGGGCCTTTTACGTTTATCCTGTTAAAGAGACTGGATAAGAGAAGCTTAACCTGGGCAGCCGTACCGGTAACAGCCGTTTTGTTTACTCTTCTGGTTTATTTTATAGGTTCGGATACAAGGATTAAAGAACCTTATGTAGGGTATGTAAAATTGCTTGATTTTCAGGAAGGAGGTAAAGTGAACGAAGAGTTTTATTTTTCACTGACAGCTCCGAATAATCATAATTATTCCGTACCTGTTGAAGGAAATTATAATATAGTTGAACTGAGGAATA
Source organism: Lachnoclostridium sp. UBA903 (assembly GCA_002294045.1). Classification (GTDB taxonomy): domain Bacteria; phylum Bacillota; class Clostridia; order Lachnospirales; family Lachnospiraceae; genus Anaerocolumna. Next base: position 184,665 of record DBEP01000009.1, read on the forward strand.
GTGGTGACAACAGCTACCTGTACGATTATAAAAAGGAAAAGAAAGCTTATTATGATAATTATATTACCACCATTAATTACGGGGTGCAGGATACGGTATTGAAGGTAAAGGATAATCCTGCGTTTTCTCCTGTGTATTACCAGTTTGAGGATACTTATGATATGGAAGCAGGGTTAACTTCTGACATTCATTATGTCGGCGAGAAGATATACGGAACCGTAACCAACGGATTCAATTTTGATTTAACCAACGCAATGTTAACCAGTGACGGCTATGTGATTAACTTAGGGGAGATAAAAAAAGGGGAAACGGTATCCCTGGAAGGAAAAGATACCATATTTATGACTACCAGAGATGAACTATACGGTACGGATATCATTAATAAGATAGCCGGAGGAACCGGCGATCTGAAGGATAATACGGTTCAGATTAACCGTCTGACCAATGTATTGTATAACCTTACGGAAAATAATCTGATAAAAGATCAGCATGGCAGCTGTATTATCGGTTTTGTGGAAGAGCTTTCCGGTAACTGGGAAAACCGGCAAAGCCTGTTTAGCGAATTAATCGGAAATATGAAGGCCTATGGGACTACGGTCTTAAAGCTTCCTGTTGAAGTAGACTATATTTCCGAAAATAAGGTTTTTGTTCCGTCTATAGACCCGTACATTATGTTGGACGGATATTATGATAAATACTACGAGTCCCGGTATTTAGGCAGTGAAAGCATGACTGTTAAATATCATCTGCCGGATGGGGATAAGATTCTTTCCTTCGAATATCTTTCAAGCAGAAATCAGGGCAGCAGCAGTGAATACGTAAGTTCATTTGACGGCAGTATACATTTTTTAAATGTAAAAACCGGCAAATATGAAAAGGTATTTAAAGAAGGACCGGGCAGCAGTACAGGTAATGCCGATAATTACCTGACAGAGCAGAATACCATCACGGTCCGTTACAGTACGGAGATGTCCTTAAAAGGTTATCAGATGATGCTGCCTTACATTTCATACTGGAAGGAGGCGGATACCGATGCTTCTGATTAAAAACCTTATTAAAAGATATGGTAAGTTTACTGCTCTTGACAATTTGAATTTGGAAATTCAAAAAGGTGAAATATTTGGATTCGTTGGGCCAAACGGCGCCGGGAAAACCACCACCATGCGTATAATATCGGGGTTATTAAAAGCAGACTCCGGAGTTGTTAATGTGGACGGTATGGATGCCGTGACAAATCCCAGGGAATTAAAAAGCAAAATCGGATATATGCCGGATTTTTTTGGAGTTTATGATAATTTAAAAGCCCTGGAATATATGGAATTTTATGCTTCCATTTATGGGATAACAGGAAATAAGGCAAAACAGTTATGCCTGGAATTAATGGATATGGTCCGGTTATCGGATAAGGCGGACAGTTATGTGGATGAAATGTCCCGGGGAATGAAACAGCGCCTGTGCCTGGCAAGGAGCCTGGTCCATGATCCGGAACTACTGGTTTTAGATGAACCGGCCGCAGGCTTGGACCCAAGGGCACGTGTTGAAATGAAGGAGATAGTAAAGGAGCTTCACAATCAGGGCAAGACCATACTGATCAGCTCCCATATCCTGCCCGAACTGGCCCAGATGTGTACCAATATCGGGATTATTGAAAAAGGAAAGATGGTTGTAAGCGGCACGGTGGAAGAGATATTGTCGGCCAGAGGTACTGCCAGCCCGATAATAATGAAATTTACAGCAGGACAGGACCGGGCGGTGGAGATATTAAAACAGAATTCCCTGGTTCGGAATATTATAATCCGTGATAACAGTATATCCATACTTTTTAAAGGAAATGAAACAGAGGAAGCTGAGATACTTGCGTCTATGATTCAAAACGGGGCTATGTTATCTTCCTTCGCACGGGAGGAAAGCAATCTGGAATCTCTGTTTTTACAGATTACGGCAGGAGATGAACAGGAGGTGTCAGAATGAAGTTCAATCCCGTGTATTGGAAAGAATTAAAAACAAGTATACGCAGCATGAGAACAGCGGTAATTTTATTAGGATACAATGGTATTCTCGCTTTATTCGGACTTTTTGCCTTCTATATAACATTCCAATATGACAGCAGGTACGGCGGAACCGTAAATTATGCTTCCATTCTCAGGATTTATGCCATTATTACAGCGGTGGAATTCGGTCTGGTATTGTTTACGGTGCCGGCTTTAACGGCGGCCTCCATATCCGGTGAAAGAGAAAAACAAACGCTGGAAATACTTCTTACAACCAAGCTGACTCCATTTCAAATAATCCTGGGCAAATTGGCTTCCTCCATCAGTATGATGATTTTCCTTGCATTTTCAAGCCTTCCGATTTTATCCATTGTTTTTACTATCGGAGGTGTAACTATAAAGGATTTTGCGGAATTTATGCTTTTGGTTGTTATAACGGCTGTTTTTATCGGCAGCATCGGAGTCTTTTTTTCCACTTTATTTAAAAAAACCACTTCCGCAACCGTATCTACCTATGGAGTCCTTTTGGTGCTGGGCTTAGGCACCCTGGCCATACTCTGGGTCATACGTCTTATCCTGGAGATTAAAATAAAAAATTTCTCCGGAGATATGATGATTTATCAGACGCCCGACGCAGGTAACTGGATATTGCTTTTGTTAATCAATCCGGGGGTTACTTATCTTTCCATGATTGAAGAACAGATAGGCACCGGAGCGAGGTTAACCGAATTTTTCGGTAATTTTGGTACGGTGTCCATGGATATCCAAAAGTATTGGTTTTTCATCAGTGTTTCTCTCCAACTGGGAGTGTCGGCGTTGTTGTTGGTATGTTCGGCTAGACTGCTGGATCCTCTGCGGGACAGATTTTTCAGAAACAAAAGGAGAAAGAAAAAGAAGAAGGAATAATGAAAAGTTTTTGCAGTAATAATCCCGGTAAGGTCAGGGGCTCGGCGAAGATACTGTGATATTATTACCTTGTGATATTACTTTTGACACATTAGAAAGGAAATTATACCCTGTAAGTTAAACACATCTTCTGTGTCTGACTTACAGGGCAGAATTTATTTATTTAACGAGGCAATAATTTATGTTGTCTTAGAATCTCAATTACCGTTTCATTTTCGTCAGCCAATTTTTTAATATCTTTCCGGATATTAGCTTCCGATATACGTACCCTTAAATCCAAATCATCGATTTTTTTATTGTTTATATCCAGCTTATGATTAATAATCTGGACGTCATCAATATTTTTATCGAGTTTAAGACTGATGTTCTGAACGTCATCAATATTTTTATCGAGTTTAAGACTGATGTTCTGGACGTCATCAATGTTTTTATCGAGTTTAAGACTAATGCTCTGAACGTCGTCAATGTTTTTGTCGAGTTTAAGACTGATGTTCTGAACGTCGTCAATGTTTTTGTCGAGCTTAAGGCCGATGTTCCGGACATTATCAATATTACTGTCCAGCTTTGTTTCAAAAGTGTCCATTCTGCTGCTTACTTTTTCTATTTCTGATTTTATGCCGTCCAAAACTTCTTTTAATTCACTATCCATAGCTAACCTCCTCGTATTTTTTACCAGTATTATGACATAATTTATTACATTCTAAAATATTACAATCTATAATCTATAGGCTGAACTGAGGTTGTCTGTTTTTATCATTCATTTGCAAATGCCTGACTAGGGTGTGTCTGAAAACTCATTGCACCGTTCTGACCGCCCCAACTTGTGGTATTCTGCGTCGCGATTTTGGAAACGTAACACCACTACGCCCCCAAATCGCTCCTTGCCACCCGCAATCTGGAACGGCCAGGCCGGTACAAGCAGTTTTCAGACACGTCCTAAGAATATGATAACTCCTTTTCTGAAAAAATTCAATTGATAAAACAAACAAATGTTCTGAAAGTTTTTATGCAATTCTTCCCGATATCGATAAAGTCGTGAAACTTCTCATTTTATTGTATAAAAATCTATTTATTATATTGAAATCTATTTTTATGCTATAAAATATGGTATAAAATTAGCCACCGGTCCCAGGCTCCAGGGAAATCCGGTGGCTTCATTTTGAAATATGAAAATGGAAGAAGAATAATATAGCTTTATTATAACACATTATCTAAAAAAAGGTAGCACTTTTTTTAAATATTTTTAAAAAACATTAATTTGGTCCTTTTTGCGGCACTATAGTATGTCTGAAAAATCATCACACCGTTCTGGACGCTCCACTTTGCGGTATACTGCGTCGCGATTTTAGGAGAGTAGACCACTACGCTCTCAGAATCGCTCCTTGCTTCCCTAAATTTGAAGCATCCAGCCCAGCGTATGCATTTTTCAAACAACACTAAGGTGTGTAATTCCGCAGCTTTTTAGATATTCTTAGGTTATGATAGATTCTTGCATATTCAATTTCATCGATTTCGCTTATATAATTCTCGGGAAAATCTTTGGCGATCCCCTTTTCTTTCATTAATCTGGCTGCCTTATTATAAGCGATGGCGGCTTCCGTATCGGTGGAATAACGGCCGATTATATAATCTCCTTTGATATGTATTTTTGCAGTATAAACGGGGAGACCTTTGCGGATGGATTTTGTGACACCGTGATAACGGTTTATGATTTGGATATTACCATAGCGGTAGTCGGTATCATCACCGTTGGCAAACCGGTAATCACGCCCGGGTACGGCATAGCTTTTGATACCGTATCGTGACAATATGGTGACCTGCATTCCGTAATCCGTTACGAATAGGTGCCCGTCCCGTTTCATAATCTTATGATTGGCATAATAAAACAAGTCATCGATATCAAATTTGAGAAGTATCTTCCTATTAATATAGTATATAAAATATCGCTTCTTTAAATAAATAGGATTCTTAAAATATATACCATTATCCCTGAGATTTATAAGAATAACCCATTTTTCAAAAGCAAGTATCTGGCCGGAGGCATATTCTTCTATATTATATCTGCCGGTATGAAGGATTTCTCCTGCTGTCAGATAAGCCTGATTTGCCAGAAGCTCCGTTGCATAACTTCCCAAACTTATATGTTTATTTTTATAAGTTATGGAAGCTCTGTAATAGATATCCCCGTTCTTTTTTACTGCTTTATAAACACCTGGTAATGACGGCAAGGCATGATTCCTCCTGACTGTATGTTATCTTTTGTATTTTTATACCGATTATTGTTTATAAAATTCCCCAATTTATAAACAATAAATGCATCTGTGAACGTTTTGTTCCAATAGGAATCTGAAAGAGGTTTAGCCAATTAACACAAGCAGTTTTCAGATATGCCCCGGCTGATTTTCATTCTGCTTTCATTATATCATGAACATAAGACGTGTTCAGGATCTTGTTGCTCCGGTCGGAAATTACAGCGAGCTTGCAATTTCCTCTCTCCGCTTTCATTACATCATAAGTGTCATTTGATGTCAATAGAAAGGGAAAAATATTCTATTTGGATAGAAAATATAGGCATTCGGCATATTGCAATTTTACATTAAAACTATTCTGAAATAAAGGGAGGATATCCTATTTTTTATAGAATAAAAATATTACGAAAATATTACATGAATATTAAATGTAAGAATGTATATAAAACAGAAAAATCTACTGAAATCAACACTTTTTGCATCTTCTGGTAATAATTTTTTATTATAAAACGTATAATCTGAAAATAAGGTGTGAAAAATAGTTAATAAATGCTTAATAATTAGTTAAAAATTCTTAGTGCAATAGTTATATAATAATGGTAAAAAATAACATAATTTTTATGCATAAAGATAACTTGTGGTAAAATATGGAAAATAAAATGTGTTGTATCTTCCAAAAATGGGACAGGCTTATTGACAGGCTAAAGCGAGATGATATAATGCATGATAAGCGTTAAAAAGAGGTTTGCCTGTATTTCATATTTTATACGCTGTTAAACTCCTATAGCAGGAGTATAATAAAAAAGAAAAGAGGATGTATGTATGCTAAAAATACACTCGTTTCTTCAAAGGGTTAAAAAGCCGGTATTAAAAATGATGCCGGCCAATATCGGTAAATATAAGACAAGTATGGTGGTCATTGCTTATACTATGATTACAGTCTTATTTTTACTCAGCCCGGACTATATCTATGGTACAGGTAATAATGGCGTGGAATCTTATGCGAAAGCTGAGATAACGCATAGTGTGCCGTCGGAAATAGCGGAGGAAACAGCTAATGAAGCAGTAATACGCACCAATCTAAACAATTCAGAAAGTCAATTGATGCTAATTGACTTAACTTCAAAGGGAGCTTTGATGGGATTTTTAGGGTATCGGGCCCAAAAATTATTTACGGAAGGAAAAACAAATAATAATATACTGACAAATACGGAAATTAACGATTCGGATAACCAAAAGGAAACAGAGAACGGGAAAGCAGACTCCGAACAGGCAGGAGCAGATGCTGAGAATATGGTTGATAGCAGTTCAACCGAGAAAGATGAAAATCAGGAAACAGATATGGCTGCAGCCGCTGCAGCAGAAGATACGAAAGAGTCAGATGACAAAAAAACAGAGGAATCTGACAAAATTTCGAAAGCTTCCGTAAAAGAATCCAAAGATTCGGAATCAAAAAATACTGAAAAATCCGATAAAGAAAAAGAGAAAAAGTATGAAATCGATTTATCCAAGGAGGAAATCGAAATACTGCAGCGAATCGTAGAAGCAGAAGCTACCGGAGAAGACACAAAAGGTAAAATCCTGGTGGCCAATGTCATCCTGAACCGAGTAAAGGATGATAATTTTCCGGATACCATCAAAGAGGTTGTGTTCCAGAAAGATGGAGGAACCTACCAGTTTTCGCCGATTAAAGATAAACGGTACTGGTCGGTTAAAATATCAGGGGATACAATCAAGGCAGTTGAGAGAGTGATGCAGGGGGAAGATTATTCCAAAGGGGCTTTATATTTTTCGGCCAGATCAAAGGCGGATAAGAACAGCATGAGATGGTTTGACAATCATCTTGATTACTTATTCCGTTACGGCGGCCATGAATTCTTCAAGTAATGATTATCAAATAGTGATTGTCTAAGTAACTATTAAATGATTGCCAGGTAACTATTATTTGAAGAAAATTCAAATAAAGGACAGGCTTACTATTTCCTTTTATTATTATTCTATAGGATAATGGAGGAAAATAAGGCCTGTCCTTTCTAATTTAGTAAGACGGCAGTGTATTTTTTGTTTGCAAAATTACGGAAATTGTGAGGGATGCACAGGACGCGCTAAAGGGAGATTGTTACTGAAGTAATAGTCGAGCCGGAATCTTTCGTGATATAGCGGAAATGTGTCCCATTATCAAAAAAACAGTCAGGTTAGAAAGCGTTTTTGTTTTTTGTAATGTGTCATCTTAAATTTTTTTGTTACTACCTTTTATCAGTTAAGCATTATCTGTCGAATTGATTTATTACTGTATATTTATTAATATAATGATATTTATATGTTTTACATATTTACGTACCCCTAAAAAACATGTTATAATACAGAAAATTTAAACTAAACAATTTATAAATACGATAAAGGAATGAACTTATATGAATCTCATGTATCAAAGTACCCGCAGCAACAGCGAACCCATAACAGCATCCCAGGCAATATTAAAAGGACTGGCAGAAGACGGAGGATTATATGTACCGGTAACGGTACCCCAACTTGAAATTCCCATAAGCCGGTTGGGAAAGATGACTTACCAGGAAACCGCATATGAAGTCATGAAATTATTTTTTACGGATTTTACGGAAGAAGAATTAAAAAACTGTATAAACCGTGCTTATGATGAGAAATTCGATACAAAGGAAATAGCTCCCATTGTAAAAGCGGACGGAGCATTTTATCTGGAATTATTTCATGGGACAACCATAGCCTTTAAAGATATGGCCTTATCCATACTTCCCCACTTGTTAACGACTGCGGCAAAGAAAAACCGGGTGACGGATGAAATCGTAATTTTAACGGCTACTTCCGGTGATACAGGGAAGGCTGCTTTGGCAGGATTTGCCGATGTAAAAGGAACAAAAATCATCGTGTTTTATCCGAAGGACGGCGTAAGTCCGGTTCAGGAAAAACAGATGGTAACCCAGAAAGGGGACAATACCTATGTGATTGGTATCCGGGGCAACTTTGATGATGCCCAGAACGGCGTTAAGGCAATGTTTAATAATAAAGAACTGGCTAAAGAACTGAAAGAAAAAGGGTATCGGTTCTCCTCGGCCAACTCTATAAACATCGGCAGACTGGTGCCTCAGATTGTTTACTATGTCTATTCCTGCGGCAGGCTGTTTAAGAATGGTGAAATCAGCTACAGGGAGAAAATCAACGTTGTTGTCCCTACCGGTAACTTTGGTAATATTTTAGCGGCATACTATGCAAAATCCATGGGTCTTCCCATTGGAAAGTTAATTTGTGCTTCCAATGAGAACAAGGTTTTATTTGATTTCTTGCAGACAGGTACCTATAATAGAAACCGTGATTTTATCCTGACCACTTCTCCTTCCATGGACATTCTGATTTCAAGCAACTTGGAAAGGCTGATATACCAGATTGCCGGAAGGGATTCCGGTAAAACTCTTGCCATGATGAAATCCTTAAGCACAGAAGGAAAATATGATATAACGGAAGAGATGAAGGCCAATATGACTGATTTTATCGGCGGATATGCGTCTGAGAAGGAAACCGCAGAGACTATTAAGAGATTATATGAAGCAACCGGTTATGTCATTGATACCCACACGGCAGTAGCAGCCAGTGTATACCAGAAGTATAAAGCCCGGACCGGCGACGGGACCAAGAGCATCATTGCCTCAACTGCAAGTCCTTATAAATTTGCAAGAAGTGTCATGAATGCCATAGACTTAAACCATGATTCTATGGACGACTTTGAGCTGGCCGACGAATTAAGCAGAATATCCGGTACGGAGGTGCCCAAAGCAATTGAGGAGATCCGTTCCGCCGAAATACTGCATAAGACGGTCTGTGCTGCTAATAAAATGCAGGAGACGGTAGAAAATATTCTGAAATAGCAGCATTTCCTGTATGTTGTTAAAAACCGGACATAATAAGGAATCTTGGAAAAGAAGTCCTGAAATCCCAAATTTGTGTCTCGTTTAATAATTTTATTATTAAAATTCGTAATACACCTCCCTTAACACGTCATGTTGTGCTGAAGGGAGGTGTATTTTATCTCATAGAAGTTCGTTATATAAGATAAAAGCCCTCCGGAGGATGTGCATAACGCACTATAGGAATACAGACCCTTTCTTATATTAACTTAATTGTTACAAAAAAATAAACTGATTATGACAAAAGCATGACATAAATTTGACACATTCCAGGTGCATTATATAAGCAAGTCAGACGGATGCCGAACTTAATGTTCTCTCTTTATGACTGGAATATAATCAATTCAATACAGATATAACATACAAACAGGGTGTAAGTCAACCAATGTATCTGGGAACAAAACCCAATTTTTTGGTGCTGAAAGCCAAATTCAGAAATGGCCGGAATGTGTCAAAAATAAGGCGAAACCCGGAGTGTACAACCAGTAAAACCGGTTGTAAAAAAAGTAAAATAATAGAATAAAAGGACTTGACCTTTTGTTTGATTATTGTTATAATCAACTTGTTATTGGGATGATTATATTTGACAAAATATAATACCAAGCCAAACCTATATTTTAAGGAGGAAGAAAGAATATGAGGAAAAATTTCTTTAAAAAGAAATTAGCTTCCGCTCTTACCTTAGCAATGGTAGTAGCCAGTCTGGTTGTTCCGTCAACCACCGCTTCAGCTGCTTCAACTACTAAGGTTGTTAAACAAGGCGGAAAGGCTGCACCGACTTATCTTTATGTTGGTGATAAAGGCACGGATTACGGCCTGAGCAGAACTTTCAAGGGTAATAAATATGCCTGGACAATCAGCGATTCTAGTATCGCAACAATTAACAAAGCAGGTGTGGTTACAGCTAAAGCACCCGGAACAGTGACAATTAAGTGTACGGCCAGAAACTCTAAGGGCAAATGGCTTAACGCTTTTACTCACAAGATCATAACTAAACTTCGTGTTGACAGCGTTGATATCGGAAGTGAAGATTTCGATTTAATCATAGGTGAGGAACTGGATTTAAATGCAGTTAAGAATCCTAGCAATTCAACAGATGCAATCAGATACTATTCTGATAACGAAGAAGTAGCAACTGTAGATCCGCTTACAGGCGTTGTTACAGGCGTTGCCCCCGGCGAAGCTACTGTTACCGTATATGCTAAAGCATTATGGAATACAGCTACTACAAGCACGTACAACAGAACTGATTCCGTTAAGGTAACGGTTGTTGATGGCCTTCAGTCAGTTAAACAGACTACAACCAATAAAGTTGAATTAAGTTTTGCAACTGACCAAAGCGACAAATTAACAATTGATAATCTTACTGTAACTGATTCAGACGGTATCAAGCAGGTAGTTAAGAGCATCAGCTTCTCCGATGACGGAAAGACTGCTACCGTAGAATTCTATCTTGACCTGGATGACGGTATTACTTATAAAGTAGCTTATGCTGAGATTGAAAAGACTTTTACAGCCAGCGTAGGTTCTGTAGCATCCATCGTACTTGGTGGAAAGACAGTACAATATGATACGGCAACTGATCTTGACCTGAAAGCATTCGACAAGAATGGTATTGATGTTACTTCTACAGTTAGTGATTTGGATGATGTAGAGTTTGATTATGAAGAAGCCGACGCTTATATTGAATGGGATAGTGATGATGATGTATGGCAGATTACCGTATATGATTATCCTAAGACATTAACCGTTAAGGCAACTTATACTGTTTTTGACAGTGAAAAAGAGGAAGATGTAAGCTTTACAAGTTCAGCAGTTATTAAATCTGTTGAAGAAATTGCCAATACGGCTGCTGACATTAAATATACTCTTCTTGATGAAACAGATTATGATAATGTTGACTGGGATGACAAGTCTAATGTAGTTGATACGATTCCTGCCGAAGCTGAGAACTATCAGTTATTCATCAAAGCAAAAGACCAGAACGGTGATGACATCTATGAATGGAATTTCGACAGCTTTGAATCCAGTGATAAGAGCATATTAAATGTTTCTTATGATGAAGATAACAAAGATGAAGAAAATACTCCTGTATATGTAGACCCGGTTAAAGCTGGAACTGCATACATTAAAGCAAAATATGGCAATACAACTAAATTATTGAAAGTAACAGTTGGTTCTGCTGCAAAAGCTACCAGAATCTCTGCAAATACTACTTCGATAGCATTATCTGACTCTGTAGCTCTTGGTGGAGACAGCGTAGTTGTTGAACTTACCGTAAAAGATCAGTACGGCAATGAAATGAGTTATGATGATCCTGTTGAAGTTTTTCATAAGTCAGGTGATTCACAATTTATTGTTGACGCTGTATCAGGCGGAGATGATTTAGCTAATAATGAAGTTAAATTCTCATTAGATGCAGGAACGGCAACTTCAGCTAATGACGGAAACAATACTTATGAGTTAACGCTTAATGATAAGACAATTAAGGTTACAGTTAAGGTTAACCATGTTGAAACTGGTGAAAAGATTACAAAAGTAGGTCTTGAAAAATCTCATACCGAAATTGATGCTAAGGCAGGCGAAACTGCTGACACAGATAAAGCTGTTACTTATACCGTATATGGTTACAATAAGAGCGGTGTAAAAGTTTCTAAGATTTCAAATGCTAAATTTACATTTACTCTTGGCAGCGATACTGTAAAAGACGGTAATAAAGGTGTTAAACTTGAAGGCGTTGATGCAAGTGGTGTATCAGCAGGCGGTGTTGTAACATTTACGGCATTACAGCTTGAAGGTGCGTCTGGTAGTGTAGCAACCCAGGCATCTGTTGGTACCTATAAGGTTAAAGCCGAAGTTACAGCAACAGACGATAATCCTAAAGCTACATTGACTGCATCTCTGAAGGTTACTAATTCACAGGTAGCTCCTACCGTTACACAGGATAAGACTTCTATAAGCATTGATGATGTTAGCAATGTTGAAGATGTTATTGAGGAAGCTTTCAGTATCAAACGTACTGGTAAGAGTTCAGACGAATTAGATGTTGTAAAGGCTGAATTTGTAGTAGGCAGCAAATCTTATGATAGTGCTGCGGACCTTACTGGTGTAGATTTAACGGGTGGTACTACTGTAAGAATTAAAACTATAACAATTAATGAAAAACTATCAAGCGGTGCATGGGTACAGCATAAAGTTACTGTTAATAAATCAGTTAGTATAACAAGATAAATTAATAATACTTTAGCACTGTTGAGTATAAAAAAAGTTCTGGTCATTATGACCAGGACTTTTTTTATGTATTTATATAAAATGTTTAAATATAAGCAACATCATTTCCATTTTAACTCCTGCCTGTCTTCCCTACTCCTTAAGAATCCTTAATAATTATTGCATTCTAATCCTATCTATGTTAAAATCCTTCTTAGTGGAAAGCGAAATCCAGGAGGAATTCAACAATGAGTGAAATTAAGGTAAGTATCATTGTTCCAGTTTATAATGTGGAAAAATACCTGACGAAATGCATGGAAAGCCTGGTAAACCAGACCTTAAAAGAAATTGAAATTATTACAGTGAACGATGGCAGCCCTGATAATAGTATAAAGATATTAGAAAAATATGAAAAGAAATACCCCAATAAAGTTAAAGTGTTTACAACTGAGAACCGGGGAGTCAGTCATGCCCGTAATTACGGCTTGGACCGGGCTTTGGGTGAATATGTTATGTTTGTGGACAGCGATGATTTTGTGGAGCTTACTATGGCGGAAAAGCTTTATAATAAAGCAGCAGCAGATCATAATGACCTGGTAATGTGTGCCAGATATAACGTGTATGAAATAGAAGGCAAAAAAGAGTTAAATCGTAAAGTGATGAATATTTTTTCCATGAATCAGAACTTTAAGATGTCCGAGAGAAAGTTTGAGCTGGTTCATGCCTCACCCTTTCCCTGGGACAAGCTGTTTAAGCGGACTCTCCTTACCGGTATCCGGTTTCCGGAGGGAATCCGATTTGAAGATCTTGTGCTGGCCTTTGAGGCAGCCGTCATGGCTGAAAGCATTGGTGTAGTTCCGGAACCCCTTTATAACTACAGAAAGACGACCCAGGTTGGTTTTTTAAACAGTTTCTCCGAAGCAACGAAGGATATCGTCAAAGCTTTTACCTTACTGTTTGATTTTATGAAGGAGCATGACTTATTTGATACTTTTAAAGAAGAGCTGGAATATGTCTGTACCAGGCATTTCTTTTTCCGCTATGAATCTTTTTACTCCGATGGGAAAAAGGGACAATTACAGCTTAAGAAAGATATTATCAATCTGACACAGGATTTTCTGAATAAAGAGATTCCTGACTGGCCGGATAATCATTATCTGCAGTATACGGCAGGTCCTTCCCTGAAAAAGCACCTGAAGTATTATGTTAACAGAAACAAAACCATCTGCTATGTAACACTACGGGAACATTTGCCGGGAAGAGTATACGGAATCCTTGTAAAATTAATCGGGTTAAAGGATAAGATAGTTAAGAAATGGAGAAAATTTAAAAGGTCAAAAAGTAAAATAGCGGCTATCAATATAGCAATACGTAAATTACGTATTGTAAAGCTATTTGTAAAGCCGTTGGACATAAAATATACAAAGTATTATGAAACCTTAGCTGTGAATGATAAGGTGATTTTATTTGAGTCCAAACACGGGGAAGACCTGGCAGGAAATATTTTTAATATGGTATTGGAAACCGGCAGAGATAAGTATAAAGATTTCCGCATCCTGCTTGCGTTAAAAAAAGAGCTCTTTAAAACCTATGATGAACTATTAAAAAGTTATAATATAAATCACGTAATCTTTGTTGAACTGCATTCGAATGAGTATTTACGCGCATTGGCAGCTGCCAGATATCTGGTTACGGATACCAGTTTTCCTCCCTACTTTATTAAGAAGCCGGAGCAGGTATATTTAAATACCTGGCATGGCACCCCTCTTAAGGCTATGGGCAGGATTGTGCCCGACAGGGAATATGGTCTTGGCAATGTGCAGAGGAATTTTAACATCGCAGATTATTTATTGTATCAGAATGAATTTTCCAAAGATATCTTTTTAAGAGATTATATGCTGGACAAGACTTACGAAGGTAAGGTTTTGCTATCCGGCTATCCCAGGAATTCCTCCTTTTACCGTACCGACAGAAGGGATATCATCAGAAAAGAATGCGGTCTTGAGGATATGCAGGTAATAGTTTATATGCCCACCTGGAGAGGGCTGCTTCACAAAAAGGAAACAAAAGTCCAGGTTGATAAAATATTCGGATATCTGGCACATTTGGACCATAAATTAAAGAGCAGCCAGGTATTGTATGTAAAGCTGCACCCGTTTGTAAAGAAAAGCATTGATTACAGCCAGTTGGTGCATGTAAGGGAATTTCCGGGCAATTATGAAACCTATGATTTCTTAAATGCAAGCGACTTGCTGATTACGGACTATTCCAGCATTATGTTTGATTATGCTGTTTCCAAAAAGAAAATAATTTTATTTACTTATGACCGCAAGGAATATTTGGGAGACCGCGGTATCTATATTGGGTTAGACGAGATGGATTTGCCGAAAGTGAATACAGTGGATGAACTAATTGCCGAAATCAATAAAGAGGAATATGCCTATCCCCAATTTTATGAAAGATTCTGCAGTCTGGATTCGGCCGATACGGCAAAAAATGTATGTGATACGGTATTCTTAAATGAAGAAAATAAGGTGAAAACAGAAGTATATAAAAAAGGTGATACTGATAATATCCTTATTTACGTAACATCTTTGCAGGATAATGAGGAAGACCTGCACTTTATCGAAAAAATGAACCGGATGGATTTAAAGAGAAGTAATTTCTTTCTTCATTTTAAGGCCGGTGCCATGAGGAAAACCTCCGGTATGTTATCTTTACTTAACAAAGAGATTGGCTATATTCCCATATCTCCGGGAAGAAATTACAGAATGTCCGAATACCTTGCCTTTATCTTAACCTTCCGGTTTGGTATAGTAAATACATACACAAAGAGAAAGCTCCAAAGCCTCGCTAAACGAGAAAAGCAGAAGATGTACGGCGATACGAACTTTGAGTATGTTATATATTATTCCGGCATGGACCTGATGCTGCTCCATGTGTTTGAGCAATTTAAAGGGAAGAAGGTATTTTACTTCAGTGACTTTAACCATAAGAAATATAATAGTTCGGGAAAATACCGCAGGGATGTGCAGTATGCTTTAGAGAATTTAGAAAATTATTCACTTGCAATCATTCCTTCCTCCATGCAGCAGCTAAAAGAGGTCAAAGACCTGAAAGATAAAATCCGCGTTGTGGTTGATGATGCCGGAGCGATGGCGATTGATACAATACTAAAGGAGGTGAAATAGCGTGAAGGCCGGCGTTATTACATTTCATAGTGCCCATAACTTCGGAGCAACCCTCCAGGCCTGGGCACTGCAGAAAGTCCTTAAAAACTATAATATTGAAGCTTGTGTAATAAACTATCATCCCAGCATTATTGATGATTTATATGATCCGTTAAAAGAAAAATACGGTATGGAGAAAGTACTGGCAGGGATTAAGCTTCGCTTTCAGAATCCGAGAAGTCTGAAAAGGTATCGTAATTATACCAGCTTTATTAAGAATAATTTTGACCTCCTTGGCGATTTTACCACGTATGAAGAATTGGAGGCGGCAGGTCTTGACCTGGATGCTTATATAGCAGGCAGTGACCAGGTATGGAACAGTGAGCATATAGGAGGTTTTGACCCTGCTTATTTTCTTGACTTTGTAAAACCGGGTTCTCTTAAGATATCCTATGCGGCAAGTATAGGGAGAGATTATCTACTGCCGGTTTATCATGAACAAATAAGAAACAGCTTAAAGAGTTTTACTTCCATTTCCGTCAGGGAAAAAAGTGCCAGAAAACCGGTGAAAGAGCTTGCCGGAAAACCGGTGGATGTGGTTCTGGACCCTACCCTGCTTCTTCCCAGGGAAGAATACGATGAGATTAAAACAACTCCTGATATTAAGGGACAATATATTTTTGTTTATATGATGGAACACAACCCGGATGTTGTGACATTTGCCAACAGAGTATCTACCGCAACCGGCCTGCCTATAGTACAGAGAAGGCCTAATAAAATATTCAAAAATGAAATTGCAACCTGTTATACTTCGGCTCCGGGAGATTTTCTGGGGTTAATTGAAAATGCGGAATACGTAATTACCAATTCCTTTCACGGAACGGTATTTTCCATTATATATGAGACTCCGTTTGTCTCCATGCTCCATTCCAATACAGGAAGCAGAACTGTGGATTTACTGAAAGCCTTAAACATGGAATCGCATCTGTTATATAATCCTGCGGATTTTACGGATTTCTCTATGTTCCGTATTGAAAATCAGGAAAAGTTAAGAAAAAAGATAAAGGAGCTAAGGCAGACTTCCCTGCTGTATTTACTGGATGCGTTAAGAAACAACGACCGCCAGAAGATTGTTGCCTGTCCGACTAAAATCAGGAAGTACGAATGCTATGGCTGTTACGCCTGCAAGGAAGTATGTCCGACCAATGCCATTACCATGGAAGAAGATAAGGAAGGTTTCCGTTATCCTGTGGTAGACGAAGAAAAATGTATTGACTGCGGTGCGTGCAACAAAGCATGTATCCGTAAAACGAGCCATAAGATAGAGTATGAACAGGAATATCCAAGGGTATATTCTGTCATGAACAAACAGGAAGAAGTTCGTATGAAGAGTTCCTCCGGAGCGATTTTCCCTGAACTTGCAAGATATGTCATTGAAGAGAAAAAGGGATATGTCGTTGGCGTCAAATATGATAAGGATATGAAGGTGGTATCTGACATTGCGGATAATATGGAAGATGTGAAGGCCTTTTACGGTTCTAAATATGTGAAGAGTGATTTTGACGGTATTTATCCAAAAATCAGACAGCTGTTAAAGGATAACCAGACAGTTTTGTATTCCGGATTACCTTGCGAATGTGCCGCACTCCGTTCTTATCTGAAGAAGGATTATGAGAATTTGTTTATTTGTGAGATTTTATGTCACGCAGCCCCTTCACCGAAGATATTTGCTCAGTACCTGGATTATCTGAATAAGAAATTTAATTCCAGAGTAGTAAATCTGACTTTCCGGAATAAAAGCACGGGTTGGCTGATTCATAAATGCAGCATGATTATAGAATTTGAAAATGGAAAGAATCTGAGTGTGAATTCCAGAAAAAACAACTATTTCCGTGCCTTTTTAAACGATTACATTTCCAGGCCAAGCTGCAGCTCCTGTGAATATACCTACCAGAACAGAGTGGGAGATATTACCCTCGGTGACTTCTGGGGTATTAAGGATATTGATCCGTCCATGTTTGATGACAAAGGGGTAAGCTTAATTACGATTAATGATGACAAGGGCAGTAAAATGTGGGATAATATTAAAGACAACTTTATTTATAAAGAGAGTGATATGAAAACAGCCTTTAAGAAAAACCACAACAAGCCAAGTCCTTTTAAATTGGAACGGCTTGATATATTCGACCGTCTGGATAAAGATCCGATTGATGACTTGTTACAGGAGTATAATGATTTAAGGAAGAAATAAAGAAGGGAATAATTTATATCATACCGGATAGATCGCCCATAAAGCCGGGCAGATAGGAGTTAAATTGAAAAAGTATATCAGTAATTTTACAAAATATCGATTTTTACTAGGTGAGCTGATTAAAAAGGGCATCACTTTAAAATATAGAAGATCATATCTGGGTATTCTGTGGACCTTAATTGAACCGTTGCTGACCATGATTGTATTGACTATCGTATTCGGCACCTTATTTGGAAACCAGGACAAGCAGTTTCCTGTGTATATTCTGTCAGGCAGGCTGTTATACTCGTTCTTTTCCAATAGTACGAAGATAGCCATGAAATCAATCCGTACGCACAGCGGTATGATAAAGAAGGTGTATGTACCAAAATACATGTATCCTCTGGCCAGTATACTTACCGATTACGTTATATTTTTAATTTCTTTGATTATACTGGTGTTAGTTGGAGCCGTTTTAAAGGTAAAGCCCACCTTTTATTTATTCCAGGCGGTTATTCCCCTGGTTTTGATGCCGATTATGGCCTATGGAATCGGCTTGGTTCTGGCCACTTTGTCCGTATTCTTCCGTGACCTGGAATATATATGGTCGGTGGCATTGATGATGATTATGTATACATCCGCAATTTTTTATAAACCTGCCAGGATTATTGATGGCGGTTATGGCTGGCTGCTGGATATTAATCCGTTGTATTCCATTGTTGTAAACTTCAGAAACTCCATATTTGGTATGCCATTGGACCAAAGAGCTCTGGCTTTATCCTTAATTTACAGCTTTGGTTTTCTGGTTGTCGGCATATTTATGTTTGTTAAGAAGCAGGATCAATTTATCCTGCATGTATAGCCGGGAGGAATTATAAAGATAAAAAGGAGGCATACTATGGCAAAAATTGCTGTTGAAGTGAAACAGGTAAGTATGCGTTTTAACCTGTCTTCTCAAAAGGTAGACAATCTGAAGGAGTATTTTATAAAGTTAGTTAGAAAAGAATTGAAATATAAAGAATTCTGGGCTCTGAAAAATGTAAGCATTAAGGTAAATAAGGGTGACCGTCTGGGTATCCTTGGATTAAACGGTGCCGGAAAGAGTACCTTATTAAAAATTATTGCGGGCGTGTTAAAACCGACGGAAGGCTCTATATCCGTTAAAGGTAAAATAGCCCCCTTACTGGAACTTGGTGCGGGCTTTGAGCCGGAATATACCGGCGCTGAAAATATATATCTCTATGGGGCCGTACTTGGGTATTCCAGGGATTTTATAGCTGAAAAATATAATGAAATCATAGAATTCTCCGAGCTCGGCAAGTTCATTGAGGTGCCTCTTAAAAACTATTCTTCCGGTATGAAATCCAGGCTGGGTTTTGCCATAGCAACCATAGTGGAACCGGATATATTGATTCTGGATGAAGTTCTTGCCGTAGGCGATGCCAAGTTTAAGAAAAAATGCGAAGCCAAGATACAATCCATGTTCGACAAAGGAGTTACCGTATTATTCGTATCCCATTCCCTGCCTCAGGTGCAGAAGATTTGTAATAAGGCAATTTTACTGGAGCGGGGTGAGATAGTTGCACAGGGCGGAATAGAGGAAGTCAGCGCCATATATGCGGAGAAGACGAAATAGAGTTAGATTGTTTAGTGCTATATGCTTTGTTGAAAGCATATGGCATTTATTTTATATCATAAAGAAGTTCGTCTTATGAGACAAAAACGCTCCGCTTTGGTATAAAGATTCCATAACATATTAACACCCATGTCATAATATGTAAGTTATGGCATGGGTGTTGTTCTTGTAATTTGTAAATTATTAATTATGTCTAGCACAGCCTTGCATAAATTTCGCTTAATATCAGTGCCTGATATTTGCGCCAGACTGTACTAGATTCCTAATGCGGAATTGCATGTCTTCGCAAAGTTCAATAAACATAAAATCAGTTTTAGGAATACTATGATTATGATTTTATATTAACGCTATTTTTAATTTTATAATTAATAGCAATCCCGATTCCCATTAGTACCCAGAACACCGGTGCAACGGTAATCGTAGAGTCATTGGAGATACCTGCTATCATATAGGCTGTAGAACCAATAAATATGGATACTCCGGCCTGGGAATAGAAATCAGTGAAAGTCCCTTGCCAAAATAATTTAATACTTGAGATAGCATACATGATATAAAACACTAATAAGGCAATAAGAGATATAACACCGGTCTGAACGCCTATCTGTAAATACTGATTGTGCGGTCTTGTTATCAACTGTCCGTCAAAACCGTAATTATATAAATTAACATAATCCTGCTGAGGAAAAACCAGAGTGAAGGTATCGGCTCCGGAACCAAGCAGGATATGATTTTTAAGCAGTGGAATTGTTCTGGACCAGATATAGCCTCTTCCCGTAGCAAAATTTTCATAGCCTGTTAACAGGGCAGAATCGGCAGTAATGATTTTATCAAACTTGCCCTTGCTATTTAAATAGTAGAAGGTATCATCACCCAACTGATTGGAGAAAACCCATTCCTTATCTTCTATGTTAAATTTTAAGCATATTATGTCGTTGTATACGGCGGGTGTTACCTGGATACCGGCAAAACGGGAATCATCTATAACAAAGATATTGTTTTCATCAACGGTATAAGAAATTATGTTATTATCGATATCGAATAATAATACTGTAATATCGTTACCATCCGAAGCTATAGTTGCCTTTAATTCATTATCTTTATAGGTAATGGCCAGAAATTCCTCTGTTTCAATATCGGTTAACGCAGGAGCCGTACTAGTAGCATTAAATAACCGGTTTATGGTACCTGTTATTGCAGAAAAATTAATTGCTCCCATTAATATGACGGCTGCGGCTCCGATACTGATTACGGGTATCATGATTTTTGATTTCCGGAATATATATTTTCGGAAGAATATTACCACTAATACGAGAGCGAAGAAAAGGCCGATTAAAGCAGTTTTCGATTGGGAACCAACCAGGCACACAACCATTCCGGCCAGAGCTGCAATATAAAGGATAATCTTATTCCTGCTTTTCTCAGTTAATAATAGGCCAATCAGGATTGGAACGATTAACGCTACATATACACCTACGTAATTAGGATTATACAGAGTTAAATATACCCGGTTAGGCCCAAAGTTAAAGCTTAAACCTAATTCATTCCAATATTTACTTGGTAAAACCAGATATTTACCCAACTGGGTGGCGATAAAATCATGTCCGACGGCCTGAGACAATCCCAATACCCCCATTACTAAAACGCTGATTAATAAATAGTGAAAAATAAACCGGATATCTTCTTCTGAATTGATAAAAAGGAAAGCATAAAACACAACAAGGCAATATCCCAGGAGAACAAAGACTGACTCAAATTGCTCATAAATTCCGGTAAAGCCGAAGGACGAATACTCAGAAAATAAAGTGGAGAGCAGCGCAAGCAGTCCATATATAATTAACGGTAAAAGTATCATTGAAAAATGTATCCGCATTTTATCGCGGAATACTTTATAAAGTATTAATAACAGCATGACGGAACAGGCAAGCAGAAAAAATATCTGCTTATAATATAGAAAGGCATCAAACCAGGAAGTATTGTCCGAAAACCAAACGAAACCGGTTAGTCCCGGATCATATTCATAAAACCGCATGATCAGGGGTAATATGGCGGTAACAAATACCAGGGGAAGCAAATACAGTTTATTGTTTTGTTGTTTATTTTGTCTTGAATTGGAGGAATTGCGTGTTTTTCTATTATATTGTGAGGCTTTTTGTGGGGCTTTCACTTTCATAATTATCTCCTTAATAAAAATTTTAATTCTTAGAGTGTGTTTGAAAAATGCTTGTGCCGGGTTGGATGCTCCGCTTTGTGGGAGACAAGAAGCGGTTTTTGGATGCGTAGTGGTGCTATGCACCCAAAATTGCGACGCAGTATACCGCAAAGCATTCAGAACGGTGCGATGATTTTTCAAAAACGCTCTCGTACTATTTATACATTTTAATATGTATTTCATCTGTTGACAAGTAATATAATAAAAAAGGTGTATGTCTTTTATTATCCGGGTAACATTCGATAAATATTATTAGCAATTATACATAGCTGCAGGCGTGAAGTTTTTAGAACTAAATATAATTTGTCACAATAATGTCACATATTAATTCTAACATAGATGAATAGAACAGTTATAGAATAAAATTAAGAATTATTCATATTTATCGTTAAAATATATCTGAAATCATAACGGCATTCATTGTAAAGAAGTATTTTATAATATTTGTGTAAATATTATGAAATATGATAAAATACCTTGTTTTATGTGGCTATATTATTTATAATCTATAATAATGATTATGTAAAAGAATGGTGGTAAACTAGCATGTACAGAAAATATCTTAAAAAAGTTTGTGATTTTATTATATGTATTATCACGGTTATATTGTTTTTCTGGCTGTTTCTCATTCTGGCGTTTCTTATAAAATTAACGTCCAAAGGCCCGGTGTTCTTTCATCAGAGAAGGATTGGAAAGGATAAAAAAGAGTTCCATATCCTGAAATTCCGTACTATGCGGGCCGATACTCCGCAGAATGTTCCTACCCATCTTCTTGAGCATCCAGGGCAATATATAACACCGATAGGAAAATTTTTAAGAAAGACAAGTCTGGATGAGCTGCCTCAATTATTTAATATATTAAAAGGGGATATGTCCATTGTGGGTCCAAGGCCGGCCTTATGGAACCAGTATGACCTGATTCAGGAGCGGGATAAATACCATGCCAACAATGTGAGGCCAGGCTTAACCGGCTGGGCGCAAATTAACGGAAGAGATGAATTGCCGATTCCGCTGAAAGCAAAACTGGACGGGGAATATATAAAGACGATGAGCTTTGTGTTTGATATAAAGTGTATTATAAAGACGATAGGCTGTGTGATAAGGCGGGAAGGGATGAAAGAAGGTACACCGGAGGTCAGTGATAATTTATGAAGAAAGTTTTAGTAGTCGGTTCCAACAGTTATATAGGCCGGAAATTTAGAGAATACATATTGCAAATGGACAAAGAAGGCATCTCTGCTGATTTAGTCAGTGCCTTGGACGGTTCCTGGAGGCAGGCTGATTTTTCTTCTTACGATGCCGTATTGCATCTCGCTGCCATGGTACATATAAAAGAAACAAAAGATATGGAGATGCTTTATTACAGGATAAATCATGAGCTTGCAGTAGAAGTGGCCGAAAAAGCTAAAGAAAATCACGTGAAGCAATTTATTTTCATGAGTACGGCTTCTGTATATGGCTTACGCACCGGATGTATCGATAAGGAAACAGTGCCTAAACCAACAACCTTTTATGGAAAGTCCAAGCTGGCGGCAGAAATGGATATCATGAAATTGCAGGATGAAGATTTTAGAATCGCAATTGTGCGGCCGCCCATGGTATACGGAGAAGGGTGTAAAGGAAATTATGCAAGACTGGTTAAGCTGGCAAAGTTCACACCTGTCTTTCCGGAGTACCACAATAAAAGAAGTATACTGCATATTAAGCATTTGTCGGAACTTTTGGCTGAATTAATTAGGAATGAAAGCAGCGGGTATTTTCACCCTCAGGATGATGAATATGCGGATACCTGTGAATTAATAGTTAAGATACGAAAAAATATGGGGAAAAAAACGATATTAATTAGTTGCTTTAATATTATTATAAATTTTTTAATTAAAAATCATATCAACATATTTCAAAAAATGTTTGGAGATTTTTATTATGATATTACATTATAGAGAGAATAATACATAATTTCAGATTATCACTTATGTTTACATGAATATGGCTTTAAAATACAGATTAAAAATTATTTTATATTTATTATATGTGAAGCAGGATATTTTACTTTGCTCGGGGTAGTTAAAAATAAAAGGAAGATAGTTGATAGCGAATTATTTAGTATCAATGACTAAGGAATGGTGTAAAGCAACTTCATAAAGTTTCTTTACCAGTGGTTTTGCCATATCAGCAGTGTATTAGTTAGATTCTAAGATTCCTAATCCTATATGAAAATGATGGGCCACTTTCGTATAAAGTGCTATAAGTAGTGAGCATGCTGACATATTTGACGACATTGTATTATCGATATAAAATAATTTTAAAAAGGCAAGGAAGGACATTGAATGACTGTAAAAAAAGCTCTTATAGTAACCACGGTAAGTGGATTTGTACCTCAATTTGAAATGAACAATGTTAAAATATTACAATCTTTAAATTGCGAAGTACATTATGCTACTAATTATAAGATACCTGTTTATGGTAAAGACAATAACCGTTTAAATGACACTGGTATTATAAGGCATCAGATAGATTTTGTACGCTCTCCATTTCGTTTTTTTAAGAATATTATTGCATATAAACAATTAGTAAAATTGATGAAAATAGAGAATTATGACATCGTGCATTGCCATACACCAATGGGAGGAGTCATTGCAAGATTAGCATCCAAAAAGACTAAAACAAGTCCAATTATTTATACAGTACATGGTTTTCATTTTTATAAAGGGGCACCACTTTTTAATTGGATTTTATTTTTTCCAATTGAAAAATGGTTGGCAAGGTATACTGATGTTTTGATTACTATTAATAAAGAAGACTATGAAATTGCAAAGAAATTCAAATTGAAAGATAATGGAAAAGTAGCGTATATAAACGGAGTTGGTATTGATCTTGGTAGATTTAATAATAGTTTAATTACAAATGAAAAAAAAAGGTTTGAATTAAATTTATCTTTAGATACATTTATAATTACTTCTGTTGGAGAATTAAATTCAAATAAAAATCAACAGGTTATTATCAAAGCATTGAAAAAATTAGCACAAGAAAATATAATATATTTATTATGTGGACAAGGTAAGAAGAAACAGGAATTACAAAAGCTCTGTAAAAAACTAAATCTGAATGATAAAGTAGTATTTTTAGGACATAGAGAAGATATACCAGAAATATTGGCTATTTCAGATTGTTTTGCTTTTCCATCGTTTAGAGAAGGTCTTGGAATGGCCGCAATCGAAGCAATGGCCTCTGGAATACCAATAATAACTACAAAAAATAGAGGAACGAAAGAATATGCAGAAGAAGGAAAAACAGGATTTCTATGCAATGCATATGATATTAAATCCTTTGAAAATGCGATAACTAGATTGTATAATAATCCTGTTTTATGTAAAAAGTTTGGGGATTATAATAAAATTAAAGTACAAAAGTTTAATATAAAAAATATAGAAAAAGTTATGAGTAATTTATATATTAGTTATTTATAAATTGAGGTAATCTATGAAAAGAGTGATGATTTTATTATCAACTTATAATGGCGAAAAATATATAAGGCAGCAATTAGAAAGTATTCTGAAACAAGATTATCCTAATATTGATATTTACATAAGAGATGATGGCTCTTCAGATAATACTGTTGAAATATTAAAAGAATACAGTGAAAAATATGCTAACATAAAATTTTATCAAGGTAATAACATAGGGACATGCAATAGTATTTTTGATTTAATAAAAAGTACTGATGCTATATATGATTATTATGCATTTTCTGATCAAGATGATTACTGGCTGCCAAAAAAAATAAGTATGGCAATCAATAACCTTATAAATATTGATAAAGATATACCAGCTTTATATTGTAGTAATGTTACTTTAGTTGACGAAAATTTAAATAAATTGCCATCTATAGTCAGAAAAGGTAGAGTTATAGCATCATTTGGTAATGCATTAATAGAAGATATTTGTACCGGATGTACTTCTGTCATAAATAAAAATTTATATTTATTACTTAAAAATCACATTCCAAACTTCGCTATCATGCATGATTGGTGGTTTTATATTGTAGCTGCATGTTTTGGCGAAGTTATATATGATAATAATTCATATATTTTATATAGACAGCATCAATCAAATGTAATTGGTGCACCAACAAATTATTTTAATTTATACAAAAAGAGAATTTATAATTTTGGAAAAACAAAAAGAAATTTATCAAGACAAGCAAAAGAATTGTGTAGCCAGTTTGAAATAAATGACACCAAAAAAATTTTAGCAGATTATATTATTAATTCGCCTGAAAATATTAACGCGAGATTCCAAATATTTCTTAACAAAAATATTTTCAGACAAAATTTTATAGACGGTTTTATATTAAAATTAATAATTTTATTTAGGGGATGTTAACAATTATAATTTAATTTTGAAAAAATGTAAGAATGTATAATAATTGTTGATATAAGTTCTCGAAATTAAATTTTTAGTAAATGAACTGAAAAAAGAAAGGTAATATTTTATTGTGAAAATAATAAGAGAATTATATGCGTATAGAGAGATGATAAGCAGTTTAGTAAAAAAAGATTTAAGAGGGCGCTATAAAGGTTCTGTTTTAGGTTTTTTATGGACCTTTATTAACCCTATATGTCAGATAATTATTTATACAATGGTTTTTTCTGTAATTATGGATTCAGGTATAGATAATTTTTATTTGTTTTTAATAGTAGGATTAATACCATGGATTTTCTTTAGCTCATCAATAAATGGCGGAGCCGTATCAATTATAATACAGCAAGATTTAGTAAAAAAAATCTATTTTCCAAGAAAAGTTTTACCAATATCATATGTTACGAGTTCTTTTGTTAATATGTTATTTAGTTTTGTTATTATATTTGCAGTGCTTTTTGTATCAGGTTTTGGAGTAAATATATTCGCATTAGTTTTTTTACCTTTAGTAATGATTATAGAATACATATTAGCATTAGGAATTGCATTGATATGTGCCGCTTGCACTGTTTTTTTTCGAGATTTGGAGCATATATTAGGAATTATTACAATGGCATGGATGTACTTAACACCAATTATGTATTCTGTTGATATGATTCCTAAGAAAATACTTCCTATATTTAATTTAAATCCCATGACTCCGGTTATTACTGCATATAGAGACATTCTATATTTTAAGAATATTCCTAATATAGAAACATTAATACAGGCGTTATGCGCTGGACTTGCTATATTCTTTTTGGGAATCTTCATATTTTCAAAATTACAAAGAAATTTTGCGGAGGAATTATAATGCAACATGATAATGCTATAGAAGTAAAAAATATAAAAAAGAAATATAAAGTGTATTATGACAAAGGCAGTAGTTTAAAGGAAAAAGTACTTTTTCAAAATAGAAATAAATATGAAGACAGGTGGGTATTGAAAGGAATAAGTTTCAATGTAAAAAAAAGTGAAGCTATCGGGATAATTGGAAATAATGGCTGTGGTAAAAGTACTATCTTAAAATTACTAACCCGAATTATCTATCCCAATGAAGGAGAAATTGAGATTAAAGGAAGAGTGTCTAGCTTATTAGAGTTAGGTGCAGGCTTTCATCCGGATATGAGTGGCAGAGAAAATATTTATATTAATGCGTCAATCTTTGGTTTAACAAGGAAAGAAATTGATATGCGTATGCATGATATAGTTGCATTCTCGGAATTAGAAGAATTTTTGGATAATCCTGTTAGAACTTATTCTTCAGGAATGTATATGAGATTAGCTTTTTCAGTAGCTATTAATGTTGATGCAGAAGTATTATTAATAGATGAGATTTTAGCAGTGGGCGATATTAGTTTTCAGGCAAAATGTTTTGCAAAGTTAAAAGAGATTAAGGCAAATGGGACTACAATTGTTATAGTTTCTCATTCTATGGGGCAAATTGAACAGATATGTGATAGAGTTATATGGATAGAGGATGGGGTAATTAAGGAAGAAGGTATCCCGAAATTTGTAGATGAACTTTATACGGCGACTATGGAGAATAGACGATTAGAAAAATTAGAAGAAGAATACTTAAGAAATATAGATACCAAAAATGCTGAAATTAATGAAACATATGAAGAAAATGAAAATTTAAATATAAATAATATCGTTACATCAAAAGATAGAGTTGATTTACCGTCGTTTTATTACAGTCCCCAAGCGATTAGGACAGGAAATAAAAATGTAGTATTTACTGATTTTAAACTACTTGATGAGGGAAAAAATGTAAAAGTTATTTTTGAAACTGGAAAATCAATAATTTTTGAGATGCATTATAAATCAATTAAACCCAAATTGAGAGGCACTTTTTCTGTTGAAATTTTTCGAGATGATGGAGTTTATTGTTTTGGAACAAACACATATATAGAATATGGAATAATTATAGATATAAAAGAATCAGGATTTATTGCTATGCATATTAAAAATAATTGTTTATTACCTGGTAAATATTTAGTACATATCGGAATTCATAATGAGAGTGCAGAAACCTATGATTATATATGTAATATTGTGGAAATGCAAATTGAATCAAAAAAGAATAGCGGTTTTGGAATATGTAGAATAGAAAATTTTTGGAGCATTGATAATGAAATTATTAACGGAGATATAATTAATTAAAATTGCCAGGGGTAATACAAATTGTTTATGCAACTTAGTTATATAAATTCTCTATTGCCAGAAATGTATCTTTGCACATAAAAATTGTATTATGGAGGAAATATGAGAATATTATACTTAGCACCAATTTCATATAACGAGCTAAAACAACGTCCGCAACATATTGCAGATATTCTTGCACAAAACCATGAAATATGGTATGTTGAACCAACAATAAGTTTTATAAAGTATGTTATAAAAGGTGGGGAAACATATAAGTCAAAGAATATTGATATTAATGATAATTTGCATGTTATTAAATTAGATGGGGTATTCACAAATCATATAAGTTGTCAGGCATTTAATATCTTCCATTATAATATTATTTCAGAAAGGTTACAATTAAAAAAGTATATAAATAAAGTAGATATTATATGGGTTGGATATCCTGGCTGGTATGAAATTATTGAAAATATTAAAGATAAATTAATTATTTATGATAAAATGGATGATGATGTAAACATAACGAATAATCTGTTAATAAGAAAGTTATTATTGAAAGTTGAACCCAAATTAATTAATAAAGCTAATCTTATTTTTGTGACTGCAATAAAATTCTATGAAGAATTAAAGTACAAAAAAAGAAATGTATATATGCTTCCCAATGGGGTATGTGATGATATTAAATATATTAAGAAAGATTTACAAAAAAGGGAAGAACGAATATTTGGATATATCGGAACAATTGCACATTGGTTTGATACAAAGGCAATTGAAATTATTTTAAATAACAATATTAATAACAAGGTTATATTAGTGGGTCCTAATTATATACCTGAGATAAAATTACCTAATGTAAAATATATGGGGTGTATTAGTAAAGACCAATTACCCGAAATAATAGCGGGTTTTGATATATGTCTATATCCTTTTAAGAAAAATAATTTTCTTGATACAATAGATCCGGTTAAAATATATGAATATTTAGCATTAAATAAACCAGTTTTGGCAATTAACAGTCAAGAAATAAAGAAATTTAATAAATTAATTGAAACTTATGATGATTATAATGAATTAGAAAAGAAGCTTAATAAAATAATACCTCCCCCTTTTAGTGAAGAAGAAAGGATTAATTTTATAAAAGAAAATAGTTGGTATTCAAGAGTAACATATGCAATGGGTATTATTGATGCAATGAATATATTGAAAATTAAAGGAAAATAAAAATGGAATGGTGATTTTAATGTGTTCGAAATACCACCAAACTATAATCCGCCTGATGGATTTATTAAAGAAAAATTATTGATGGAGAAAACATTATGGAAAAAGAAAAAAACACTAACAATAAAGTAGCAAATACAGATTTAGAAGTCAATTCGAAAGACTATTGGAATATGAGATTTGATACAAATTGGGAAGAATATGCTGGAAGTCAACAAACGGAGTTTTTTGCAAAGATTGCTTGTGACATGTTCCCAGAATGGTTTATAAGAAATGTAAAGCAAGAACAGTATACATTCTGTGATATTGGATGCGCTCTAGGCAATGGAGTTGATATTATCTCTAAATTTCTTGGAATTCGAGTGACAGGAATAGATTTCTCTGAAGAAGCTATTAAAAAGGCAAAAGAAATGTATCCATGGTATGAATTTTATAGAGATGATGTAAGAAATTTATCAATAGACAAAAATTATGATATTGTTTACTGTTCCAATGTATTAGAACATTTTGCCAACCCCTGGGATATTGCAAAAAATCTATCAAAAATATCCACTC
Organism: Lachnoclostridium sp. UBA903; assembly: GCA_002294045.1. Taxonomy (GTDB): domain Bacteria; phylum Bacillota; class Clostridia; order Lachnospirales; family Lachnospiraceae; genus Anaerocolumna. The sequence continues at coordinate 214,583 of DBEP01000009.1, forward strand.
ATTACATAATATTATTATTTCCGTTTCGTGAAGAGTTAGATATTCATGAACATCTTTATAAATTTGATACAAATTTAATTCCATTAGAGATTAACGGGTTTAACTTAATATATGTTAATACTATAAATGGTGCTGATATCGAAAATTCATTCTATCCTGATCAACAAATTTTTTTAATATATTCTATTTTAGAAACAGATATGAGTTTAGCATATTTGAAAGATATTACCGATGGTATATCAAATCAATACTTAGAAGATATAAAAAAGTTAAAAAAGGAAATTAACTTATTAAGTGTTAACGAAATAAATTATCAGGGCCAAATAAAAGAGTTTAAAAATCAGATTATAAATTACAAGTCTACAGAAGAGCAATTAAGAAATGAATTGGAAGTTGTTGAAAATCAAATTACCAATAACAAAGTTATAGAAGAACAATTAAAAAATGAATTGGAAGTTGCTAAAAATCAGATAGCAAATAATAAAATTATAGAAGAACAATTAAAAAATGAATTAGCATTTGTTAATGAGGAATTAATTAATAAAGAGACTATAATCAGAAAAGCAATAAACCAATGTATAAATATGACAAATTCAAGATTATTTAAGTTAGTTCATTGTATAAATAGATTTTTATATCAAGGGTTAAAGGGAAATAAAATTGAAAGAAAGAATTTCAGAAAATGGATATTTTCTCATATTTATGGTGGCGGTGATGCTGATCGTAGATATAATCCATTATATTCCGTTATTAATATCTTATCTTGTAACATAAGTGAAGAAAATAAAAATATTATTAATTCTGAAAATAGTGAAATAATAAATTTAAGTGAAAATCAATTTCATATATTAAGTTGTAATTATAATAAATATGATGTTATAATATTTTCCGTAATAGATTATGATTTTCGCTATCAAAGGCCACAACATTTTGCTACCAATTTTGCAGAAAATGGTCACAGAGTATTTTATGTTAATGCAAACTTTCATGACGGAAACAATATAAAACAAGTAAAAGAAAATTTATATGTTATAAACATATCAAATGATAGTATATCTGCCATATATGAAACTGATTGGTCAAAGAATATAAATCTAATTAAAGAACAAATAAATAATATTCTTTACAATTATTGTATTCGAGATGCTATAACGATTGTAGATTATCCAAATTGGGTTTATGTAGCGGAATATTTGCGAGAAAATTATGGATTTAAGATTATTACGGATTATATGGATGATTTTACCGGTTTTTTAAATCCTGCTGAAGAATTACTAAAGAAAAATTGTATTAATTTATTAAAAAGTAGTGATATGGTTATTCCAAGTTCACAATTTCTATATGATATTGCAAAAAAATATAATAAAAATTTAGAGATTGTTAGAAACGGTACGGAGTTTAATCATTTTAATAAGGCTTTAAATAACTCAATTAATAAGAAGAATAAGGTAATTGGATATTACGGGGCTGTAGCTCATTGGTTTGATTCAGAAAAGGTATGTTATGTTGCAGAACACTTGCCTGAGTGTGATGTAATTATAATAGGCGAGGTTACTGCTGGCTTAGATAAGTTTAAAAAACATTCTAATATTAAGTTACTAGGTGAAATGCCATATATAGATTTACCAGATCACCTAGCATATTTTGATGTTTGTTTAATTCCATTTGATACTTCAACTGATTTAATAAAGGCAACAAATCCAGTTAAGTTTTATGAGTACCTGAGTGCAGGTAAGAAAATAGTAGCTACAGAGATTCCTGAACTTGAACCATATAAAAATAGGTATGTATATATGAGTAATGATAATAAACAGTTTTTAAATTATATAGAATTATGTTTAAATGATAAGGATAATTTAGCAAATACAGAAGAATGTGTTCGATTTGGACAAGCCAATGACTGGCAAATTCGATATGATTTATTTGCTAAATCATGTATTAATTGCATACCCAAAGTTAGCATTATTATTCTTACCTATAATAATTTAAAACTTAATAAATTATGTATAGATAGTATTCTAAGCAAAACTGCTTATCCAAGATATGAATTAATTATAGTAGATAATCAGTCAACAGACGGTACTAAAGAATATCTAAAAGAAATAGAAAATAAACATTATTCTAATGTTAAGATTATTTTTAATGATCAAAATAAAGGGTTCGCAGGTGGTAATAATATTGGAATAAATGAATCTGATGGAGATTATATTTTATTACTAAATAATGATACAATCGTAACAAGAGGATGGATTACTTCATTAACAAAACATCTTGAAAATGATGAAAAACTCGGAATGTGTGGAGCTGTTACGAATTCAATAGGAAACGAAGCAAAAATACAAGTTAAATATAGTGATTTAAAAACAATGGATTTCTTTGCATTTAGTTATACATGGGAGCATATGAAAGAGCAGTACTTGAATCCAACAGTTTTAGCATTATTCTGTACTTTAATAAAGAAAGAAGTTATTGATAAATGTGGTCTTTTGGATGAAAGGTATGAAGTGGGTATGTTTGAAGATGATGATTATGCAGAAGCAGTAAAAAGAGCCGGTTATAAACTTACCATAGCAGAGGATTCTTTTATTCATCATTTTGATGGTGCTACATTTAAAAAACTTGAGGATGATAATTATAGAAATATTTTTGAAAAAAATAAAAAAGAATATGAGTTAAAATGGGGAATTAGTTGGAAGATGCATAAATATCGCAAAGGTGTAACATGGAATACTAATGATGATATTCAAATATAACAAATAAGTTAAATGAGAATACTTAAAAAGAACTAAAGAATTATTTAAGTCTAGAGAAGGGAATAACTATCAATGCAAATGAAAGATTTTATTAAAAAATACAAATTAGACTTAATTTCAATCGCCTTTATTGGTAGTCTGTTTTTTATATTATCAGGAAGAAATATTCATTTACCAGGCATGTATATGGATTCTGTAACACCTGATTATCTCTCAATGCAATGGCTTTATCCAGAATTAAAAAACACATATTATGCAGCACCACATATTGGAATTCCTCTCATTACACAATTGTATCATGGTACTTTGGCAACTTTTATTGGAACTTTTTATTTTTCAATTATTGATGCCAGCCTTTCAAGTTTTCGAATGCTTAATGCAATCTACGGTTTTATAGGAATTCTGCTATCCTATATACTTCTTAAAAGTATTACAAAGAAAACATTTATACCAATGGCTATTACACTATGTTTAAGTACTAGTATTAGTCTTAGTGCCAGTTTTAGAACACAATTATATGCTTTTTTACCGGGCATAGTATTGACATTAGGAGCATTATTACTATTATACAATAACAAATTAAGTAAAAATAAAATCATGATTATATCAGGAATATTAGCAGGTTTAGCATTCTATAGTTACTTTGTATTTATATTTTTTGTTCCAGCTTATATTATTGTAATAGTGTATAAAATTAAGCAAGAAAAATTATTGTTATGTATAAATTGGTTATATTCATTTTGTATTGGTTCTGTATTATATATTGTTGCTTATTATGAGATTTTTATATATGCAATGCACTGGGATCCTAAAATTCAGACGTTAATGTTTGTATTGTTTCTTGTGTTTTTGCTAATAGCTTTAATAATACCTTTGATTTATATGTGTTATGGTAAAAAAACTAAACGTAAGTATAAGATAATTTATTTTATTATAGTTTTTATCCTTTTCTTAATATTAGCAGGACAATTAATAAGTAATGGATTTGATATAAGTTTAGGAATACAATCCCTAAAAAGTCAATTAACTTCTTTAGATGTAATTGGGAACAAAACTACATTTTTAGAACGAATACGCTTGGTTATATATTATGCCCTAGAGACTTTAACAAATTCCACAAATGAAATTAATATATTTCGTTTTGAAGTAAGTAGATTTAATAACTTTTTAATTATTATCTTTTTACTAATAAGCTTAATAACTTTATTAATATGTGTTAAGTTTAGGAAAGTCTATCTAAAAGAAATAAATAATTTAATGCTACTAATAAATTTTCCTATTTCTTTTATAATCGTATCAATTATATTTTCTACAAGATTAGGAGGTCATCATTACATAGCTATACTTTATTTCTATTTTATAATCTGCGGTTTAGAGATAAATATAATATATAACGTTATTCAATCAAATTTTAATTTTAATAATAAGTACATTAAAAGAATAGGTATCATAATTTTGGGTGTAGTTGTCATTTATAACCTTATAAACCAAGAAATCTTTAATGAATATTTAAAGAAAACTGGTGGTGTTGGTTATTATACAAATCAAGTAAACGAATTAGCTTATAAAGCTTTAGAAGATAAAGTCATAGGATCAAATGATGTTTATGTTTTCCCAGAATGGGGATTTATGTTTGAATTTTGTTTTCTAACCAAAAATAGTATACCTTATACAACTAGTTTAGATGAAGAATATTTGTTACAATTAAGAGAGAAGTATGATAAATTAATTTTCTGTTATTGGAACGAAGATGATACTGAAAAATATGAAGAAATTGCAGCTAAGTTAGGAGCACTAAATAATAAAACTTGGTATACCCTAGATGGTAAGGAGGCTTTTTATACAATAGAAACTAAGAACTAAGGTTATAAATTAACATTAAATAGTACTACAAAGGAAAGGCGAAAATTATTAATATAAATGTATAGGAATCGTCATTTTTAATATTTAATCATTAATAGAGAAGGCTTCTCAGCCTTTGATTAACTATGAGGCAAGTAGTTCATAAAAAAATAAGAGTTTTGTTTTGACAACCGAAATCTTATTTTCTATATGTTAAGTTAGTAATGATATTTTTAAAGAAAGAGAAAATGATACTAAGATATATCCAGTAAAGTAAAATTATTAAAAGGAGTTATATTAAATTACACATTTATACTTATTTATGTTTAGTACATTAAGACAAAACACATGTTTATTAAATAAAAGCCTTAAATGATATAGTTATAGAATGTCTTTTAAACATTAACAATCTAAGGTAATATGGAATCAAATTGATTGAGATTAGAAAACATATTGCAGATTATTAATGAAGTTCAAGTTTTGAGCCTCGCCACGTGAAAGGAAAGTGATTAGCATGAAAAAAATTATGGTAGTTTTTGGTACACGACCAGAGGCTATTAAAATGTGCCCATTGGTAAAAGAACTGCAAACAAAAAATAATATGGAAACAATAGTGTGTGTAACAGGACAACACCGCCAAATGTTAGATCAAGTTTTAGAAGCTTTTAATGTACAGCCTGATTATGATTTGGCAATAATGAGGGATAAACAGACTTTATTTGATGTTACTATAAACGTACTTGAGAAAATGAAACCTGTATTAGAAAATGTAAAACCAGATGTAGTACTGGTACATGGAGATACTACTACAACATTTGCTGCTTCTCTTGCTAGCTTTTATTTAAATATTCCAGTAGGACATGTAGAAGCAGGTCTTAGAACATACAATATTCATTCACCATATCCGGAAGAATTTAACAGACAGTCAACAGGCATCATATCAAAATTTAATTTTGCACCTACAGAATTATCGAAACAAAATCTTATCAGAGAAGGAAAAGAAGAAAAATCAATATTTGTAACGGGAAATACTGCAATTGACGCATTAAAAACAACAGTAAAAGATACGTATTATCACGAACAACTTAGTTGGGCATCAGATAGCAGACTAATTATGCTGACTGCTCACCGCAGAGAAAATCTAGGAAATCCATTACAAAATATGTTCCGAGCTGTTAAACGCATAGTTGATGAGTTTACAAATATAAAAGTAATATATCCAATACATATGAATCCTTTAGTACGTCAAGCGGCAACAGATATATTAGGGAATGATAGTAGAATAAGGATAATAGAACCTTTAGATGTTTTAGATTTTCATAATTTTCTAGCAAGATCCTATTTAATTCTGACGGATAGTGGGGGTATACAGGAAGAAGCTCCTTCGTTAGGCAAGCCAGTTCTGGTTATGAGAGATACTACTGAACGTCCGGAAGGTATTGATGCAGGAACATTGAAATTAGTTGGAACGGATGAAGAAACAATTTACAAAGAATTTAAAATATTACTGTCTTGTGAATCTGAATATAATAGGATGAGCAAAGCATCAAATCCGTATGGTGACGGTTTTGCTTCTAAAAGAATAGCGGAAATTTTAGAAAGAAATTTTCTATAACTTTATAATCAATATATTGGCCATTTGAGATGTAATTAATTTAGGGATATAACTTAACTTAATTAATCTAAATTTGTTATATAAAGGAGGAGAGTTTGTTTCTAACGGGGAGTTAGTTACTCACTATAAAGGGGTATGAATAGTTAGTGTGATTAATTTTCAAAGTTTTGAAAAAATAACATTACTAAATTAAAGACACATGGAAAGGAGTAGTCATATAGGAATTATATATGACAAGTAACTAATATGAAACTAATTATCCAAATCCCTTGTTATAATGAAGAAAAAACATTGCCAGAAACATTTGCTGATTTACCGAAGCAAATAGATGGGATTGATACTATTGAATATTTGATAATAAATGATGGTAGCAGTGACAGGACAATTGAAGTTGCTGAATATTTAGGTATTCATCACATTGTTTCATTCAAGCAGAATAAAGGCTTGGCGAAAGGGTTTATGGCAGGTATTGATGCCTGTCTTCATCTTGGAGCAGATATTATTGTAAATACAGATGCAGATAATCAATATTGTGGTGATGATATAAAAAAACTGGTACAACCAATCCTTGATAACAAAGCCGATATGGTAATTGGAGAACGGCCGATTAATCAAACCGAACATTTTTCTTGGAAAAAAAAGAAATTTCAACACTTGGGAAGTTGGGTTGTACGTATAGCATCAAACACTGATATACCGGACGCGCCAAGCGGATTCAGAGCATATTCAAGAGAGGCAGCACTCCGGTTAAATGTCACCAATGAATATACATATACATTAGAAACAATAATACAGGCTGGCAGAAATAAAATTGCATTGACATCATTGCCTATTAGAACGAATAAAGAAACACGTAAATCAAGGCTTTTCAGTAGTATGTGGTCTTATATGAAGCGCTCAGCAACTGTAATTATCAGAGCTTTTATGATGTACAAGCCTTTAAAGTTCTTTTGCGCTGTTGGGGCAATTATCTTTTCAATAGGTATTATTTTAGGGATTAGATATATTATTTTTATGTTACAGGGAACCGGAGGTGGACACGTACAATCATTAATTCTAGCTGCTATTTTACTAATGATTGGCTTCCAAACCTTTATTGTTGGTTTATTGGCAGATATTATAGCTGCTAATAGAAAGCTCTTAGAAGATATCCAATATAGAGTACGTAAAATCGAATGTGAGCCATTACATGAAGAAGTTGAAAAGAATGAGGACAGTAATAAGGACAGTATAGAAGATAAAAAGGCAGAAAATAAAAGGGCGGTAAATTACTAATGAAAATTGCAATAGCTGGGACAGGATATGTTGGGTTAGTTACGGGAGTATGTTTAGCTGAGCATGGACATGAGGTAACATGTGTAGACGTGGATGAGGAAAAAATTAGATTGATGGAATCAGGGGTTTCTCCAATCTATGAACCAGGCTTAGAGGAGCTAATGGTAAAAAATAAAGCTAGATTAAAATATACAACGGATTATAAATCTGCTTATAGAGGTTCGCAAGTAATATTTATTGGGGTAGGAACCCCTGAAAAGAAAGATGGTTCGGCTAATCTTAGCTATGTTTATCGGGTGGCAGAACAAATAGCAGAAATAATTGAATATGATTGTGTAGTTGTTGTTAAGTCTACAGTTCCAATAGGAACGAATGATAAGGTAGAATCTTTAATCAGAGCAAATGTAAAGGAAGGTTTGCAAATAAATGTTGCATCGAATCCGGAATTTTTGTCTCAGGGGACGGCTGTGAAAGATACTTTGCATGCTTCCAGAATAGTAATTGGTACGGAGAATGAAATTACTGCTAATATTCTAAAGGAGATGTATAAGGACTTTGATGCTCCAATACTTATTACAAATCGTAGAAGTGCTGAAATGGTAAAATATGCATCAAATGATTTTTTAGCTTTGAAAATATCTTATGTTAATGAGATAGCTAATCTTTGTGAAATGGTTGGCGCTGATATTGATGATGTAACAGAAGGTATGGGTTTTGATAGTAGAATCGGAAATAAATTTTTAAATGCGGGAATCGGGTATGGGGGTTCTTGTTTTCCTAAAGATACGAAAGCTTTACATTGGCTTGCAAATTTTTATGACCATGAGCTAAAAACTATTAAGGCTGCAATTGAAGTAAATGAAAATCAAAAGTTTAAACTTATAAAAAAAGCAAAAAAATATTATGAAAGTTTTGAAAACATTAATGTAGCTGTACTCGGTTTAACATTTAAACCGGGAACAGATGATTTACGGGAAGCTCCTTCATTGGTAAATATTCCCTTGTTACTTGAAGATGGTGCAAAAATTAAAGCATGGGATCCAATAGGTATAAATAATTTTAAAAAAATGTATATTGATAACATTACTTATTGTGATAATATTGAGGATACTTTAGCAGATACAGATATATGCTTTATATTTACTGAATGGGAAGAAGTTAGACAATTAAAACCGACAGATTTTAAAAATTTAATGAGAAAACCAATTGTATTGGATGGAAGGAATTGTTTTAAGACTTCGGAATTTATATGTTCAAATGTTACATATGAAAGTATAGGAAGACAAGCTGTTTATAAATAAAATTATTGAGGAGATAAAAATGGACATAGAACAGACAATTTTCCAACGTAGAAGCATTAGAAAATATAACGAAAAACCTGTCGAAATTGAGGTGATTAAAAAAATAATTGAAGCAGGGACTTGGGCACCAAGTGCATGTAATGTTCAAGGGTGGCGCTTTATTGTAATAGATGATCCAACGGTTATCAATGAAATTTTAAAAAATGGTGCAGCAGCATTTTTAAAAAATGTTAGACAGGCCATATTGGTAATATATAATAATCAAAGCGATAATGATTCTTACAAGGATTATATTCAAAGTGCCTCAGCATGTATTGAAAATATGCTTCTTATGGCACATTCCTATAATGTAGGAACTTGTTGGATTAATTTTCTTCCTTCTAAAAAGAAATTACGTCAAATCTTGAATATTCCTGATTATTTTGAACCAATTGCATTAATTAGTCTTGGATATTATGATCAGAAGATTAACGAATACAAGCGTAAATATACGGTTGATGAAATAATATCATTTAATGATTATGAGTTTGATGATCATAATTTAATTACAGTTAGTAAAATAAAATTAAGATTAAAAAGATTGGCACGGAAGATTTATTTTCTTTTTCCTTATAAAAATATATTAACAAAAATACTAAATAAAGTTGAAAAAAAATTTAATAATTAATGATTATGGAGTGTTGCAGTAGATGAATAATTATGTTGCCTATATAGATAAGATAGTACCTAAAGTGATAACACAAGTTGACAGGGACCCTCATTCAATGACATATGGGAGCTGTGATAGAAATTATTGGCATTTAAAAATTAGAGATTTTTCATCAGCTATTTTACAGCAAACTGGATTGGCATTAATACTTTTATACCAATTAGAATTTGAAGGTAATGAATTTTTTTTACATGAGGACGTAAAAGATTGGGGAATAGCAACTTTATATTATTGGGAACAGATTCAACTAAAAGATGGTAGCTTTAATGAATATTATCCAAATGAACACGGCTTTCCACCAACGGCTTTTTCTTTATATAGTTCTTGTGAGATATACAAACGATTACATATAAACGATGATAGATTAATAAAAGCATTTAATAAAACGGGTGATTATCTAATAAATCATATAGAAACTAAAGCATTTAACCAGGAAATTGCATCTATTACTGCTCTATATTCATTATATTCAATTACAAGTAGTACAATAGTATTTGATGGTTTAAACAGAAAGCTTGAACGAATCTTATCGCTACAGTCTGAGGAAGGCTGGTTTTCAGAATATGAAGGTGCAGATATTGGATATCTAAGTGTCTCATTAGATATGCTAGCAGAATATTATTGGATGAGTAAAGATAAAAGAGTAATAGAGCCTTTGAGCAGAATTGTAAGTTTTATTAAATACTTTGTTCATCCGGATGGTACAATTGGAGGAGAATATGGCTCTCGGAACACAACATATTTTTTACCGAATGGACTTGAAGTATTAGTACAATTAGGCAATCAGGATGCTTTATTTATAAAGGAAAATATTTATAAAGATTCTATTAAACCAGGATTTTTTCTTGATGGAGTTGATGACAGATATTGCTCACATTATTTATTGCATTCGTTTTTAAGAGCTCTTGAGAAAGAAAGATATAATAAAACCAACATTTCATATAAATCTTTAGAATTTAAGAGTGATAAGTATTTTTCAGAAGCAGGTTTGTATATTAGAAAAACAAATAATAATTATTGCGTTATTGGTATAAAAAAAGGAGGGCTAATTAAGTGTTATTTAAATGATGTTGAGTTCTATAATGATTGTGGGTATCGCATTAATTATGGAAAAGGAAAAGTAGCTGCTACAAACTGGCAGGACAATACTTACTCAGTAAATATAAGCGGAAATAAAATATCCCTAAGTGGATTATTTAATGTAATATCCTTAAAAACTCCCACACCTTTTTTACATTTTGTGCTCCGTATGATTTCAAAAATTTTTGGTAATAAGATAATTTCAGCATTAAAGAGTATGATTATATTGGTAAATAAACATAATGATGTTAAATTTAACAGGTTAATAGAAATTGATAGAAATAAACTTATTATAACTGATATAATTAACAGTCCAAGACCTATTAATCTTGAAACCGCTAATAATAGTTCGTTACGACATGTCGCATCAGGAAAGTTTTTTTCAAAATCTGATTTATGCCAAAGACATAAGGCTATATATGAACAAATTAATTATATTCAAATAGAAAAGACAATAAACTTGTCAGACGGAAGTTTATATGTAAAGGAACTTAAAACTTTATAGTTTTATAACCATGATAAAATATAAGAAGAGAAAAAATGAATAGAATAAAAAAGTTGAAAAAGTATTTTAATTTAGTAGGCAGAATAATTACAATTATATCTATCCTATTTATTTTAAAAACAATAAAGGATTTAAACATAAACTACGAAATATTAATGGATAAATTTTTCATCGGTATATCAATTATTTCAATCGGTGTATTTTTCGGTTTAGTATACTTAATGGCTTATGGCTGGAAATTAATATTAGATTTTTTCAGTAAAAATAAAAACAATTATATTCAAATCGCTAAAGTGTATGCTAAGTCTAACATAGGGAAATATTTACCTGGAAATGTAATGCATTATGTGGAAAGAAATATATTTGCCAGTAAACTTAATTTAAAACAAAAGGATATTGCGTTTAGCAGTATAATTGAAATTGGAGGAGTAGCAATTGTAGCTGCTATATTAGCCTTACTATTTGGCAGTAATGAATTTGTAGATATATTTCTAAATATTATTAATAAAGATAATCTTATCTGGCTTATCGCTGCATTTATTGTAGTAGTTATATTATTGATAATTATATATATTAAATACCGAAAGCAATTTATTGATTCTATAGAACATTTATTAAGTAGAAGATTTTTAGGTGAATTATGGAAATTATTTTTAATATATTCTACTTTTCTATGTTCAGGAGGTATTATTTATGCAATAATATGTTTTTATTTAAGTAACATCCCATTTGATATTTCAATATTTTTACTTCTAATAGCTTCTTATGTTATAGCTTGGGTTATTGGATTTATTGTACCAGGAGCACCAGGAGGAATTGGTGTAAGAGAATTTGTGATAGTATTTACATTGGGCAGTCTGTTAGGAAAAGAAGTGACACTTTCTGCCGCGCTAATACATAGGTTATTGACGGTATTTGGAGATATTTTTGCTTGGGGCTTTACGTTTTATAAACGTGATAAGTAATTTGTTATTTATATGAAATTATAAAATGTTCGCGATACCATAATCGTAAGCGCCTAATTTCGGGGTGAGGCGATATGGTTAAAAGCTCTGACAGTTATATTCAACTGATGGGCATCAACATAGATTTTCCAATCATGTTCTGACAGGCTTTTGTGGTTGCCTAGATATTTCCAGAACGTATATGGTTACTTTTTTTTTGTATTACATCTGGCTGAATATGGCCGCATCCTTACCGTAATCGATTAATAAAATACGGGTTTGTAATCTAGTTATTTGACAGAAAACCCCAATTCATACCTCAACAAAAATTGAGTTTAAGTTGAAGTATAGTTGCAAAATGTAGATTACAATTCAATCACAACTATTAACCATAGGGAATAATAATTTGCCGTATTGATTGTGTAAATGCCAAAGAGCCGGCAGTGTAAATCAATCCGGGCACATCGTCAGATATACACGGTTTTGCCTGGAAGACGGCAAGCAGAGGTAGAGAACTAGAAATGAAAAAAATGGCACCGATTATCCTGATTGGGTTGATCATCTACATTGTAACAGGGGCTGTTCTGCCATTTATACGTCAGCCTGTAATCAGCGAAGTAACAAAAGAAAGCATTCAAAAAACTAAATTTGAAGGTGAAGAGGCAACGGCTGAACGGGCTTATATATTGGCGGATAATGGTGAGGCACTGGAAGAAAGAATACGAATGATATCTCAGGCCAAAGAAAGGATTATTTTATCCACCTTTGAATTTCGCTCTGATGAAAGCGGAAAGGCTGTCTTGTCTGCCCTGCTCATGGCAGCGGAAAGAGGAGTTAGGGTTCAGCTACTGGTGGATGGAACTGCTGAACTGACGAGGATGAAGGGAAACGAATATTTTTATGCCTTGTCAGATATGGAAAATGCGGAGATTCGTATTTATAATCCGGTTTTACTTCTGCGTCCATGGTCAACGATGGGGCGCCTTCATGATAAATACCTGATTGCCGATGATAGGTTGTATATTCTTGGCGGGCGCAATACATATGATTATTTTCTTGGCAGTCAGGCCGGCTACAAAAATTTTGATTGGGATGTGCTGGTATACAATACAGAAGCCGGACAGGGAGAATCACTGAAGCAGCTGCTTTCTTATTTTTCAGATATATGGAACCAGACTGAATGTAAAGAATTTTATAATAATAGAAAGATACTGAATAATAACTCGGTAAAACAGGCTGCACAAGAGTTAAAAAGCATATATAAAAATATGGAAAAGTTACACCCGGATTGGTTTGACATTATCGATTATTATGAGAAAACAGAACCGGTTAACCATATTCAGCTGATATCCAATCCCACAGACTGTTATGCAAAAGAGCCTGTTGTATTTTATACGATAACCCGGCTGATGAAAAATGCAGAGGAGGAGGTTGTTTTTCATACACCCTATATCATCTGTAATGATTGGATGCTGGAAGAATTAGCGGGGATCTGCAGAGCTGTTCCTAAGGTAACGATGCTGACAAATTCGGTTGCAAATAACGGTAATCCTTTCGGTGCAATGGATTATCGAAGCAATAAAGATAAAATCCTTACTACCGGAATACAAATATTGGAATATGACGGCGGGGTATCTTATCATGGAAAATGTTTTACAATAGACCAAAATCTGTCGGCTATCGGCTCCTTTAACTGGGATATGAGAAGTACATACATAGATACGGAAATCATGCTGATAATTGACAGTGAAGCAATTAATAAGGCTCTGCGGGAAGCGATGGGGGTATATGAAGAAAAGGCATTGCTTGTGGTAAATGAAGAGAATTATATTATCCCCGCCGGAATGGTTCCGCAGACCCTCAGTACAAAGAAGGAAGTAAGGATAAAGGTGCTGCATATGTTTGGAAAATTATTTCGGTTTTTAATGTAAACAAGATATGATATAATTATTTACTAAAAAAGGTGGTTAAATTATGTTTAGAATACTGATTGCAGAAGATGATGGGGAGCTTAGGCATTTGTTCAGCCGTGTTCTGAGCAGAAACGGTTATGAGCCTTTGGAGGCGGCTGACGGTGCGCAGGCTCTGGATATTCTTGATCATGAAACCGTTGATTTAATAATTTCTGATATTATGATGCCGAAAGTGGACGGATTTGAGCTGACAGCTTCGCTCCGGGAAGCCGGATATACACTTCCGATATTAATGATAACAGCTGCGGATTCTTTTAATGATATTAAAAAAGGTTTTTCATCCGGTACCGACGATTATATGGTAAAACCGGTCAATGTAGAGGAAATGGTTATCAGAGTAGGTGCTTTGCTGCGCCGTGCCCAGATGATAAATGACAGAAAGCAAATCATCGGAGGGACCGTTTTGGATTATGATGCCATGACGGTAAGCTTTGATGCCGGGAGCCTTACACTTCCCCAGAAGGAATTTCAGCTTTTATATAAACTGCTCTCTGATCCCGGGCATATTTTTACCCGGCAGCAGCTAATGGATGATATATGGGGGATTGATACCGATACCGATCCGCATTCGGTGGAAGTCCATATCGGCCGGCTTCGGGATAAGCTGCGGGACAATCAGGATTTTGAAATCGTGACCATGCGCGGCGTCGGATATAAGGCGGTGAAGCGCAAATGAAGAAAAGACCTTTAAAATCCATGAGGCTGTACTTTTCAATTATGGTCGTTTCTGTTGTTATATTAACCATTGTTCTTGCAGGCCTGATAACTTTTTTCTTAGATTGGATGAATGTAACATGGCTGAGCAATCTGAATCTGATGCTGCAGATAGCCTTATACTGTACCTTTTTAGGAATCCTGATTGCCGCTATATTTAATAAAAGCATTATTACTCCTATCAAGAAGCTGAGTAATGCATCCTGTGAGGTTGCCAAAGGTGATTTTACAGTTAACCCTGTTTGCAAATCAAACCTGAATGAGATGAAAGAGTTGTTTGAGAATTTCAGAATTATGGTTGCTGAACTGGGGGCTACGGAGACTCTCCGCAACGACTTTGTAATGAATGTTTCCCATGAGATTAAAACACCAATCAATGCAATTGAGGGCTATGCCACTCTGCTGCAGGACAAAAATCAAACGGAAGCGGAAAAAGATGAATATATATCAAAAATCATCTATAATACAAAACGGCTGTCCAGCCTGGTGGGAAACATTCTGATGCTTTCCAAAGTGGAGAGCCAGAATATTCCTTTAAAGAAAACCCTGTATGCACTTGATGAGCAAATCAGACAAGCTATTGTCTCACTGGAATCGAAATGGCTGGATAAAGAGATTGAATTTGATGTGGAGCTTGACAGTGTCAAATACACAGGGGTGGAAACGCTGATGTATCATGTATGGTCCAACCTGCTTGACAATGCAATTAAATTCACACCCAGACAGGGGCTTATTTCAATTCAATTAAAAAACGGCGGCGGCCAGGCAGTCTGTTCCATTTCGGATACCGGTCCGGGTATGCCAGAAGAAACTAAAGCACATATATTTGATAAATTCTATCAGGGTGATACCTCTCACCAGTCCGAAGGGAATGGGCTTGGTCTGGCACTGGTAAAGCAGATTGTGGACATCGGTAAGGGAACCATAGAAGTGAGCAGTACGGTCGGGAAAGGCTCAATATTTACAATCACTCTGCCGAATCCCGCATCAAATAACATTTTATAATGAAACCTCAGCAAAGCTTAACAAAAGTTGAAGCCGTGTTGAGGTTTTGTTAATGAAGGATGTAAAAGAAGAAATTAATAAAAGAAATTAACAGTGTATATGATATCTGTTGAGCTTCAGTTGAAATAAATTTGATATTAATTATATGGATATGTATAATGCGTTGATGGAGAAAATACCGTTTTCAACCTCCAATCGCGGATGAAGCAGAATAGATAAGGAGAACCATATATGAATATCAAAATTACATCCGACAGTACTTGCGATTTGTCAGCAGAAATACTTGAGTTATATAACATCAGCCTGCTTCCGTTGCACATAGAAAAAGGTGGGAACATGTTTCAGGATGGTGTTGATATTTATCCTGAAGATATTTTTTATCACGTAAGTAACGGAGGAGCGATTTGCACCACTTCGGCGGTTAATCCGCTTGAATACAAATCTTTTTTTGAGCAATTTGTAAATAAGTATGACGCGGTAATCCATATCAATATCGGCAGCGGGTTCTCAAGCTGTTACCAGAATGCCTGCATAGCGGCACAAGAGTTTGGAAATATTTTTGTTGTAGACTCTATGAATCTGTCAGCCGGCCAGGGGCATGTGGTCGTCGAAGCGGCGATAAAAGCGGCCGAAGGCTATCCTGCGGACCGTATAATGGAAGAGCTGGCTTACATAATTCCGAAGATCCGCGCAAGCTTTCTGCTGGATCGCCTGGATTATATGGTAAAAGGCGGCCGGTGCTCGGCCGTTATGGCATTGGGGGCCAACTTATTGAAGCTTAAACCCTGCATTGAAGTGGAAAACGGGAAAATGCGGGTAGGGAAAAAATACCGCGGTACACTAAAAAAGTGCCTGATGCAATATATTGATGATAAACTGGAGAATGCAAATAAAATTGCATCCCAAAGGGTTTTTATTACGCATACGGCCATAAGTCCGGAAATAGCAGATGCCGTTAAAGCTGCCGTCGGCCGGAAGGCAATTTTTGAGAAAATATATGAAACAAATGCAGGGTGTACGGTTTCATGCCATTGCGGCCAGAATACATTAGGTGTCTTGTTCATTGAAAAATAATAAGTCAGAAAGATAAGTGAAACGGTTAAGGGATTTTATATATTATTAATTATTGAACAGTGTAATCAGCAAATTAAGGAGAACCTGAATACAAAGAAAATAAATTCAAATCGGATAATTTATGATATAATGAAAGCGGAGTGAGTTTATGCAAGCTTGCTTGCAATAAGCGAGCGGAGAAACAAGATCATGAACATGCCTTTTGTTCATGATATAATGAAAATGGAATGAGGAATCGGCAAGCTTGCTTGCGGATTCCGATTGGAGCAACAAGATCATGAACACGTTTTTTGTTCATGATATAATGAAACCGGAGAGAGAAAATTGCAAGCTCGCTGGTAATTTCCGGCCGGAGCAACAAGACTATGAACACACCTTTTGTTAGGTAATTTTAGAAATTTCTTAAGAGAAAAATCAGGGGAGAACAAAAAAGAGGGCAGAAAGGATCAAAGATGAAAATCAACAGAAAAGAGCTTTTATCTATACCCAATTGCATGGGATATTTCAGGATTTTGCTAATACCGTTGTTTTGTATCATTTATATAAGAGCCGATTCCATAATAGACTATTATGCGGCCGCGGGAATTGTAATAATCTC
Source organism: Lachnoclostridium sp. UBA903 (assembly GCA_002294045.1). Taxonomy (GTDB): domain Bacteria; phylum Bacillota; class Clostridia; order Lachnospirales; family Lachnospiraceae; genus Anaerocolumna. Next base: position 231,971 of record DBEP01000009.1, read on the forward strand.
AGCGGTAACAGATTTACTGGATGGTAAAATAGCCAGAAAATTTAATATGATAACGGAATTCGGAAAAGTTATAGACCCTGTGGCAGATAAGCTGACTCATGGTGCTATAGCCTTATGTCTTATATTGCGGTATCGCTATATGAAATATCTGGTTCTCGTTATGCTGCTGAAAGAGGCATTTATGGTAATTATGGGAGTGATAAATTTAAAGCATGGGAGAAGGCTGGATGGAGCAAAGATGTATGGGAAAGTCTGCACAACCACTTTGTTTATCGTATTGGCCGCATTGGTTCTGTTTCCTGAAATACCGGAAATTACAGCTAATGTTTTGATAGTCTTTGAAATCATAATGATGCTGGTTACATGGGCCTTGTATATTCCGGTATTTCATAGGATGAAGCAGACTTGGGAGAAGCCGGTAAAGGAACAATAAAAATTCCAGGCCTTAGGGCAAAAGCCTTTGTAAACCAAGTTCTTCTCCAAATACGGGCAGTCGTTCGTTTTGTGAATTATTCTTAATGAAGCCAATCCGGATTGTGCTGCCGGCATTTATATTCATCAAAGACAAGGGGATACCTGCTTCAATCACAGCATTTAGCCTTACGAACTGAGAAGAGTCTAAGGTGGCAACCGGTGTCCATGACCAGCCGCTTCCGTTATGCTTATATAATATATTGTTTTCTATCATATAATCGGAGCCGTTTACTTCCCAGCCATATGCATTATACCCGGTGGAGCTATCGTTATCCGTATCGATATAAAAATTTGAAGTTACGTTTAAGTCGCTTCCTTCTATCAGAAGATATAACCTGGCCGCATCATTTGTCACCTTTAGGGTATGCAGCGTTGCTGCGCCTGTCGCAAGGGAAGGCAATAAAGCCCAGTCGGCCCCATTCCCATCAACGGTAATTTCAGGATATGTGGATGTTCCCACTGCGTTTACGGCACTGCACATTTCAGCAAAATACGCAGGCAAAGTATTCCACGGGTTTCCGTCTCCCTCCATGGAATCGTCAGTGCAGTAAAACCAGCCGTAATTCCGTGCTACTGCCTGATTTAAAGCATCCAGCATTTGTGCTGAAGTGGATGCCGAATGCGGCAGGAAATAAAAACGGTCATAGGAATAGTTGGCTTGCCATGACTGGAAAGGCCATGAGGGAATCCGGCTGTACTCTGTTTCAAAAGTACATATAACGTCAGTGAGCCGGTTGCCATTGTATTCAACATAAGTTTCGCTGGTATTTCCGCCGGGATTTCCCACCACCAGGTCATTGGCGTCTTTCTCCTTAACATAGGTATAAAGATTCCGGTAGAAGGCTTCCTGACCACCGTTCCAGGGATACATTTGGTCATAGAATACACCGTCTATTTGTGACACGCCGCCGTTTACATACCATGAGTACCAGTCATCCACATCCTGCTTTACGGTCGCAATCGGGAGGAAGGTCTGGGTAGGATAATCAAATGTATTGACATATGCAAGGATTTTACCCCCGGCACTGCGGAAAGCAACGATCCGGCTTAACAGCACACTGTCTGTTTGTGTTCCGGGACCGCTGTTAACATTGATGATAGCATAGATTTTACCGGGATATAGGCCAGCCTGTGTTGTCATGGTCGACCAGTAATCCGCATTAGTACCGAAATAAGCGGGTACGATTATCTTCATGTCCGGTGACGCAGCATAAACCGGTACCTTGTTAAGCCGCAAGCTGACCAATGCCGCAAGCAGCATTACAAAAACTATTAAAACTGATAAAAACTTTTTCCTCATAATTAACTCACATTCCTTTCGCTTTGTTCAGGTACAAACCGCAATAAATGTACCTGATTGTCAATGCAACATTATTTATATACACAGGATGCTATTTATAACAGAGTCGGTCACGTTAATGGAAATGGATATCTGTCTCCTTTCAAATAATATAAGTAAGGACTCGGAGCTAATTAGTTCATGAGATATCCTATGTATGTAAAATGTTACCGGATTTTGTCATATAAAGCAACATCAAAATTTTACTTTTCAGTTCTTGTTTTTACCATTTTTTTAAAATACCAAATAAAATAACCCGGTCTTTTACCGGGTTGTACAAAAAAATCTGTTATGGATAATCTGTTATGGAGAAACGGTTTTTCTGCTTTTTAAAGAAGAACTTTACTCTGTGGGGGGCAGTAACGGCAGTATGGCAGCCCACTAGAGTGTGTTTGAAAAATGCCTGTGCCGGGCTGGATGCTCCAATTTGTGGGAGATAAGGAGCATTTTGGGAGCGTAGTGGTGCTACTCCCCCAAAATTGCGATGCAGTATCCCGCAAAGTGAAGCGTTCAGAACGGTGCAATGATTTTTCAAACACACTCTAGGACATGAATCGAAAAGAGAGGATACAACATGAATTATATCGACCTGCACGTCCATTCCAATATTTCCGACGGAACACTGTCACCCTCTGAAGTTGTCAGCCTTGCGGCTAGGAGCCATATTGCCGCAATCGCCCTGACGGATCATGATACCTTGGACGGAATTCCGGAAGCACAGGCTGCTTCTCTTTTCCAAGGGCAGCAGGGGCACCCCGTTCGGGTTATCCCCGGAACGGAAATCTCGGTCTCATACAGAAAAAAAGATATTCATATATTAGGATTATTTGTGGACACGGATAATGCCGCCCTTTATCAGGCTCTTAATAAAGCCCGGCTGAAAAGGGAGGAAAGAAACGAGAAAATGACTGGGAATTTAAGGTCTGCCGGTATCGATATTACCGTGGAGAAATTAAAGGAAGAAGAAGGGGAGGCTGTTTTAACCCGTGCACATTTTGCTAAATTTATGGTAAAGTACGGTTATTGCAGAACGATTCCCGACGCTTTTGCCAGATACTTAAATAACGATTCCCCTTATTATGTACCCAGGGAATATTTATCGCCTGAAAAAGCAATTACTTTAATTCATGAAGCCGGAGGACTTTCCGTCCTGGCTCATCCCCTGCTCTATAAATTTACCCTTGAAGAAGTGGAACAAATGGTTGCCTTTCTCGCCGGGCTTGGTATAGACGGCATTGAAGCAATTTATTCTTCCAATACCGGCTTTGACGAAGGCCGTATGCGCCATTTGGCAAACAAATATAATCTGGCCATCAGCGGCGGTTCCGACTTTCACGGAGCCAATAAACCGGATTTAAATCTCGGAACAGGCCGGGGCAATTTAAAGATTCCCTATTCCATATTGGAAAAGCTGGAAGAACGTATATAAGAGTCCGGCTTGCCGGACTCTGGCGCTGACGCACTGTGAGCAATTTCCTATAAGATAAAAAAACCTGTCCCAAAACATGCCCCAATGACCTGACAAGGCTGTTTGTTTTGGTACAGGCTGATTATTTTATACTTTTTCCACAGCGCCTGGCTTTTCAACTTCAACTACTGCTGTTTTTTTCATTGGTATGCGGCAGTTTTTATTATTGCCGAATTCCACAATGACAACTTCCTCCATGACATCAATGATAACGCCATAGAAACCGCTGGAAGTAAGGACGCTGTCACCCGGCTCAAGGGTAGATATCAATGCTTCCATTGCCCTCTGCTGTTTCTTCTGCGGACGTATTGCCATAAAGTAAAAAGCAGCACCCATAATTACAATCCAGATGATCATCATCCCTAAGGTCATTCCTCCTGTTTGGGGCGTGTCCGTTAAAAAAATGAGATTATTCATAAAATTCCTCCTGTTATATTATTTATTGTTACTGCAGGACCTTTCCCTTACAATAACATATTATTATGCTTCGCCTTCGGCAAAGCCTTCCAGCCTGGCTTTCTTATACTCTTTGAATCTCTGCTGCTCAATAGCTGTTCTTATTTCTTCCATCATATTATTATAATAATAAAGGTTATGGGTAACTAAAAGTCTTAGACCCAGCATTTCCTTTGCTTTTAACAAATGTCTGATATAAGCCCTGCTGTAATGCTTACAGGCCGGGCACCGGCATTCCTCATCAATCGGCCGGCTGTCCAGTTCATATCTGGCATTGAGCAGATTCATTTTTCCACGGTTGGTATAAGCATTGCCGTGCCTGCCGTTTCGTGCAGGATATACGCAGTCAAAGAAGTCCACTCCCCTGTCGACGGATTCCAGTATATTTTCCGGAGTACCTACGCCCATTAAATAAGTGGGTTTATTAAGGGGAAGATGGGGAACCGTTTCTTCCAGTATATAATACATCTCTGCATGAGATTCTCCAACCGCCAGACCGCCTAAGGCATAGCCGTCCAAATTAAACTCCGCGATCCGCTTGGCATGTTCTATACGAATATCTTCAAAGGTACCGCCCTGATTGATTCCAAATAACATCTGCTGTTTATTAAGGGTATCCGGAAGAGAATTCAGCCGCGCCATTTCCTTTATGCAGCGCTCAAGCCATCTGGTGGTTCGGTCCACCGAATTCTGCATGTACTCCCTTTCCGCCGGATGAGGAGGACATTCATCAAAGGCCATGGCTATGGTAGACGCAAGATTGGATTGTATCCGCATACTTTCTTCCGGGCCCATAAATATTTTACGTCCGTCCACATGGGAATTAAAATATACTCCTTCTTCCTTGATTTTACGGAGTCCCGCCAGGGAAAATACCTGAAAACCGCCGGAATCCGTCAGAATCGGCTTGTCCCATACCATAAACTTATGAAGGCCGCCCAGCTTCCTAATCACCTCATCTCCCGGTCTAACATGCAAATGATAAGTATTGGAAAGTTCCACCTGTGTCTTTATATCCAGCAAGTCCATTGTGGATACGGCGCCTTTTATTGCGGCTGCAGTACCAACATTCATAAACACAGGGGTCTGAATTGTGCCGTGAACGGTATGAAACTCTCCCCTTTTTGCATTACCGTCCCTGCATATCAACCTATACATATATTTCTCCGTTCTGAATCCTTTATAAGATGCTGCTTACAGTATGCACCACCTAATGTTACAAGTATACCTTTATTGGAATTCTTTTTCAACTAAAATTTTAATGTAAGTTGTAAAGATATTATAAAATTCATCCTTATGCATTCCAGATATTGTATCTATTTTTCATAAATAATG
>DBEP01000127.1 GCA_002294045.1 Lachnoclostridium sp. UBA903
TTCGGAATGCTACCGAAGTACAGACAATGATGCCTGGACAGTTTGGAGCAACCCAGAGCGGCGGACCTGGTGGAAGCAGTCAGGGCGGAATGGGTAGCGGCAGCCAGGGCGGAATGGGCGGCAATGCCGGAGGCAGACCCCAATAGGAGGTGGAATCAATGGATGAACGGATAACAGAAGAAACTACACCGCTTATTAATCTGATTGATATCTATAAGATTTATCAGATGGGCAATACGGAGGTCCGCGCTAATAATGGAATTAATTTAAAAGTATATAACGGGGAATTTGTTGCAATCGTCGGAAAATCCGGCAGCGGTAAATCTACAATTATGAATATCATCGGGGCTTTGGACGTACCAACCAAGGGACATTATATTTTAAAAGGACAGGACGTCAGTACCATGGAGGATGACGAACTTGCCGAGGTCAGGAATAAGACCATAGGATTTATTTTCCAGCAGTATAATCTGCTCGCAAAACAGAATATGCTGGAAAATGTGGAGTTACCGCTATTATATGCCGGTATTGGCAAAAGTAAACGGAAGCAGATGGCTATGGAAGCTTTGGAACGGGTAGGAATCGAGGATAAGTGGAACAGTATGCCGAATCAGCTTTCAGGCGGTCAGCAGCAAAGAGGTTCCATTGCCAGGGCTCTGGCAGGCAACCCGTCTCTTATTCTTGCAGATGAGCCTACGGGTGCCCTGGATTCCAGAACCAGCCGTGAGGTATTAGACTTCTTAAAAAAATTAAATGATGAGGGGAATACGGTAGTTCTTATCACTCACGACCGGGCTATTGCAGAGGAGGCAAAACGTGTTGTAAAAATACATGACGGCCAGATAATTTTTGACGGCCCGGTGGAAGAATATAGAAGGAGTCAGCTATGAATTTAATCCAGGCATTTAAATTAGCAGGAAGAAGTATTGTAGGCAGTAAAATGCGTTCATTTCTTACCATGCTGGGAATGATTATCGGTGTAATGTCGGTTATTACCTTACTTGGTCTCATGCAAGGCGTAACCAATTATATTGTCTCTACTTTTGCTGATTTAGGAACCAATACCATATCGGTTACGATAACGAATACGGATACCAGGCGTGTTGACGTTGACGATGTATATGATTTTGTAAAAGAGAACAGTGCGGTATTCCAGGCGGTAACCCCGCAGGTAAGCGGTATGTATACGGTTAAAAATGGAACCGAATCCTCCACAAGTACGGTAGCCGGAGTAGGGGAAGATTATATAACCATCAGCAGCCTGGAATTGGCCAGCGGCCGGTTTATCCAATATGCGGACATAAAAAACCGTTATCAGGGATGTGTTATCGGGACCTATATTGCGGACGAATTATATGACGGCAATGTTAATCCGGGTGATACGCTTAAAATCAACGGGCAGGTATACACAATAATCGGTATTTTAACAGAGCAGGCCGATTCCACACAAAGTTCAACGGATGACCGTATTTATATACCCTATTCCAATGCGGTAAGACTGGCCAGATCTTCCAATATTTCGAGCTATACCTTTACTACGATTGATACGGATTATGTTGACGCCGGTAAAGAATTACTGGATAATTATCTTTACAGTATCATGAAAAATGAGGAGCTTTATAGCATATCAACTATGGCAGAGCTGTTGGATACCGTAAATGAAATGACAGGTATGCTGGGGTCCATACTGGGAGGTATCGCCGGAATTTCCTTATTGGTTGCCGGAATCGGAATTATGAATATCATGCTTGTATCAGTTGTGGAAAGAACGAAGGAAATCGGTATACGCAAATCCTTAGGAGCTAAGAAACGCGATATCATGAGACAATTTGTAATCGAAGCGGGAACTATAAGTACAATCGGCGGTATTATCGGCATAATTCTGGGATGGATTGCAACCGTTACCTTAGGAAATGCATTTGGTCTGGAAGCCCAACCAACAACAGGTTCCATCATACTGGCTTTCGGAGTATCAGCCGGAATTGGGATCGGCTTTGGTTATATGCCGGCCAACAAGGCTGCCAAATTAAATCCAATCGATGCTTTAAGAAGCGAGTAAAAATTGGTCTAAAATCCATTGTCCTTGCTTAAAATAGTAATATATAATTTGGACGTGAGGTATCAATGAAGAAATTTGGAACGCTTTTAATAAGTGTTATTTTACTGATGAATACCCTGTTCTGCATGAATGTATATGCTGCACCGGAGGATACCCAGATGAACATTACCTCCACTTCGGCAGTCTTAATTGAAGGTTCTACCGGCTCAATAATTTATGAAAAAAATAAAGATGAAAAACTGCGGCCGGCCAGTATAACTAAGATTATGACATTACTGCTCATATTTGAAGCACTGGATGACGGCAAGATTAAGCTTACGGATGAAGTCTCCGTAAGTGAATATGCGGCATCCATGGGCGGTTCCCAGGTTTATCTGGAACCTTATGAAATCCAGACCGTGGAAACTATGATCAAATGCATCAGCATCGCCAGTGCAAATGATGCTTCCGTTGCCATGGCAGAATTGATAGCAGGCTCGGAGGAGGAATTTGTTGCCAGGATGAATGCAAGGGCGAAGGAATTAGGAATGCAGAATACGAATTTCGTTAATTGCTGCGGCCTGGATGAGGATAATCATTATTCCACGGCATATGATGTGGCTCTGATGTCCCGCGAATTAATCACGAAACATCCGGAAGTCAGCACTTATTCCACAGTATGGATGGATACTCTCATCCATACCACCAGGAAGGGGCAGAGTGAATTCGGATTAACTAATACCAATAAACTGATTAAGCATTATAACGGTATTACAGGACTGAAAACAGGTTCCACCAGCCTGGCAAAATATTGTTTATCCGCAACAGCCAAAAGGAACGGCATGGATTTAATAGCCGTAATTATGGCGGCACCGGATACGAAAGTACGATTTGCCGAAGCCTCCAAGCTGTTGGATTACGGTTTTGCCAACTGCAGTATTTATACGGATGCCAATGAGGATATGCAGGTAGTGCCCATACCGGTGAAAAAAGGTGTATCAAATTCGGTAAACTACAGGGTAAATGATCTATTCTCCTATCTTTGCCTTAAGGGGGTCGATCCGGCGGATATCACCAAGGAAATTGCGATTTACGAAAATGTAACGGCACCGGTTGAGGAAAATGACAAGGTTGGAGAGATTACATATAAATTAGGCGGCAATAAGATCGGAACAGTGGATATTGTCGCTGCGGAGAGCATTAAAAAAGCCGGTTTTAAGGATTATTTTTTGCAGGCGTTAAATAAGCTGCTCTTATAGTGAAACCTTACGGTATTTATGGCTGAACTGTAACGAAAAAGCTCATATATTGTTTTACAAAAAAGCTTATATATGTTTTACTGACTATAGACCATAGGAAAAGTCTGTGTTATAATGGATAACAGACTTTTCTCTATGGTTTTGTTAATTATTGGATATTATACCATGTCTGCAGGCTACCATGGTATGCGCCACTTCGTTCCGTTGATGCGCACTCACTATGTTCGGCGCGGGTATAATGTTTGTTGACATTATACCATGTTCGCAAACTCTCATGGTATATGCCATTTTGTGGCGCTGATGCGGAAACAATATATTTGGAGGTAATGAGGTATATGGAAAGTAATTTAATTACGGCAATAATTATATTCTTGCTGATAATATATGTATATTATGAAAACCAAAACCTTGAGATTACTCACTACAATATTCAATCAAAGCGTATTCCGGATGCATTTGACGGTGCCAGGCTGGTTATTCTGGCTGATCTCCATAATAACAGTTACGGAAAAGGCAACCGGAAATTAATTGAGACGATCACTGATATTAACCCGGATTATATTTTGGTGGCAGGAGATATGATTGTGAGCAGTGAACCGAATAATTTTAAGGTTCCTTTCAGCCTGCTAGCTGAGCTTGCTGCAAATTATCCCATTTATTACGGTTTGGGAAATCATGAACAGCGTCTGGTGCGTGACGGCTCCAACCGCTATAATAGTTACGAGGAATACAGGAATAATCTGATGAAACTAGGAGTTAAATTTCTTGAAAATGATTGCGTGACCATTGCAAAAGAAGGGGAAGCCATTGCAATAACCGGGTTAGCAATCGGAATGAATTACTTTAAGAAATTAAAACAGCCTGAAATGACAATGGCTTATATTCAAAAATTAGTAGGAATTCCGAAAAATAAATGTTATAATATATTGATTGCACATAATCCGGTTTATTTTAAATTTTATACTGAGTGGGGGGCCGATTTGATTGTTTCCGGACACCTCCATGGAGGTATCATAAGACTTCCGGGTCTCGGCGGCATAATTTCGCCCCAGTATAAATTCATGCCTGAGTATGATGCAGGAATATTTGAAGAAAATGATAAAATAATGCTGGTATCCAGAGGATTGGGACTGCATACCATAAAGCTGCGGATTAATAACCGGCCGGAATTGATGGTAATAACTCTTAACAGAGAAGAAAAGGAATAATAGAATGGCTTAATAAATAAGGAAATCAATAACAGAGGTGTCAATATGAAAATACAGCTTATCAGTTTGTTGGCTGCTTTTGTAGCAGGGGGAATAGTAATGATTCTGCATGAATTTCCCAAGGCTTACATTTATAACAGATTAAATCCGAATCAAGACCCGAAACGGAAGCGTAATATATATAAACTTCATCATTATATTGATCCGATAGGAATGATTTTATGTATTACCAATCAGGCCGGTTTTTCAAAGCCGTATATGTACCGTATTAAGGATAAAAAGACAAATTTCATCCTTGGTATTACGGGAATGTTAAGCTTATTGACTTTATTTTTAGTCAGTATGGCCATCCTGCGGTTTGGAATCGGTGTCAATTCCGAGTTGAATTATTCTGAAACCATAAGTATATACGAATTAATACTTCAATTTTTATTAGTATATATTGCATTGATAAGCATCAGTATGTTTATTGTCAACTTATTTCCCATATCCACTTTTGATATGGGCCTGTGCATTGCGGGAAAATCTCCGGCCAAATATTTTGTGATAATCCAGAATGATTATTTCATTAAGATGATTCTGATACTGGCTATTCTGTTTCAATTTATAACCAGATTCGGTGCACTTATTATGACATCGTTTTTATAAACGGGTATCCTGTATAAAATGAGACAAAGGGAAGGAAAGCCTATGAGTATATCAGTTAAATTAGAAGCTTTTGAAGGTCCCTTGGACCTTCTGCTCCATCTGATTGATAAAAATAAAGTAAATATCCATGACATACCCATTGTTGAAATAACCGAGCAATATATGGAATATATCCGTCAGATGGAAACAAAAAATCTTGACATAATGAGTGAATTCCTGGTAATGGCAGCAACTCTAATTAAGATAAAATCCCAGATGCTTTTACCCAAGGATGAGACAAACGAAGAGGAAGAACAGGACCCCAGGCAGGAATTGGTGGAGCGTTTACTGGAATATAAAATGTACAAGTATGTTTCCCAGGACTTAAAGGACAGGGAACTGGATGCCGCCAAAATTTTGTATAAGGAATCAACCATCCCAAAGGAAATAGCGGATTATAAGGAAGAAATTGATACATCCAGCCTGTTGTCTGAACTGACCCTGGCTAAATTACATAAAATATTTGAAGCGGTTATGAAAAAACAGGTTGATAAAATAGACCCCATCCGCAGTAAGTTTGGAAAGATAGAGAAGGAAGAAGTAAATCTTTCGGAAAAAATACAGGCAATCCAAAGATATGGTCTTTTATATAAAACCTTTAGTTTTCGCGGGCTGCTTGAGGCCCAGTCCGGTAAGATGGATATTATAGTTACCTTTTTGGGGGTCCTGGAATTGATAAAAGTCGGACAGGTTGAGATTGCCCAAAATTATCTTTTTGATGATATTGTTATTACCTTTACAGGAAATGACCTTTGGGAACTGGATGAAAACCTTGTTTTAAATTAGTGTGAAACTTTGGAGGATTTATGGAGATAAAAAAACTGGAAGCGGCTATTGAGGCGATACTATTTACCATGGGCGAAGCAGTGGAAGTGGAACGGATTGCTGCGGCAGTTGAACATGATGTGGAGACAACCAGAAAGATTATCCGGAATATGATGGATCAATATGAAGGAGAGGAAAGGGGCATACAGATTATTGAACTGGATGGAGCCTTTCAGATGTGCACCAAGGCTGAGATGTATGATACCATTGTTAAAATTACCCATATACCAAAAAAACATGTACTTACGGATGTTTTATTAGAAACCCTGTCTATAATCGCCTACAAACAGCCTATAACAAAACAGGAAATAGAAGCAATCCGCGGTGTGAAATCAGACCATGCCGTAAATAAATTAATTGATTATAATCTGGTATGCGAAGTAGGAAGAATGGATGCGCCCGGAAGACCAATCCTCTTCGGTACGACTGAGGAATTTTTACGCAGTTTTGGTATTCAGTCTCTGGAGGATTTGCCCGTGGTAAATCCGGAGAAGATAGAGGATTTTAAACTGGAAGCGGAAGAAGAAATCCAGCTTAAATTAGATATATAAAAAAATGAATCATAACATAAATTTGTTTACATACAGCTTAAATACAAAATAGAAATACCTGCCGTTTTCATCCTGTGGATGTGAAGGCAGGTGTTTTTTATGTAACAGTAACAGGTAATTACGAAAGTTCGTCCTATGAAATAAAAACGCTTCGCTTTGGAGCGCACTGCGGCGGATTGGAATTATGTGCCGACGCAACCCACCGCAAGCAGACTCTTTCTTATTGAAAACTTTGGGGATGGTAACAATAAAATAAGAGGAATTGGATATAATATGAAAAAGCTTATTCTTAAATTAAATCGGATGGCTTTTATTACTTCATAATTACTTTTTAAATATTACCTTTTAAACTGCCGTTTTACAACAAGAGGAGGCGCATATGAGTCTTTTACATGATGATCAAAATAGGATTACTGCCGTATTATCAAAAAGCTTAAGTGAAAATATTGATACGATTAATGCTTTATTTACAGATTGTGCCGATATAGTAAAACGTAAAATTACGGTCGGTGAGGTAAATAAAGTTGATATTTATTTCCTGTATGTTGACAATATGATTAATAAAGATTTATTGGAGGAAGTGACCATACACCAGCTTTTTGCCAGTCTAAAGGATATGCCGGTGGAAGACCAGTTCGAATATATTAAGGAAAAGGGACTGCGTACCGTGGATTTATCTGAAGTCATTACGATGAATGAGCTTATCATAAATGTACTGTCAGGGGACACGGTCATACTGGTAGACGGTTCCGACAAGGCTATTAAGGTATCCGTCAGAGGGATGCCAAACCGCGGAGTTCCTACCAGCGAAAACGAAGTTGCAATCCGTGGTTCGAAAGAAAGCTTCAGTGAAGCATTTTATATCAACAGAGTTTTACTAAGAAGAAGAATCAAAGATACAAACTTTAAAATTAAACAATTAAAGGTTGGAATAAGAACACATACGGAAGTGGCCATCTGTTATCTGGAAGATGTGGCAAAGCCGGAAATAGTTGCAGATATTGAAAAGCGTCTGAGAGAATATGTAATTGACGGCATTTTTGACAGCGGCATGTTAGAGCAGCTTACGGAAAGAAACGTATATTCCCCTTTTCCGGAATTTCAGACGACGGAAAGGCCGGACAAGGCAGCTTCCGCTATTTTAGAAGGAAGAGTTGCCATATTAGTGGATAATTCTCCCCTGGCTTTACTGCTGCCCACAACCTTAAATTCCTTTTTTCAGGCGTCGGATGATTCCTACAGCAGGTGGGAACTGGCTACCTTTACCAGAATACTGCGCTATTTCGGCGCATTTTTATCCATTGCCCTGCCGGGACTTTATATTGCCGTAATCAATTATAATGCGGAAGTTCTGACTTCCGCAATGGCCCTTTCTTTTGCCGCGGCAAGAGATGGGGTTCCGTTTTCCGTTTTATTCGAAGTGATAATGATGGAAGTTGCATTTCAAATGCTCCTGGAAGCAGGAATACGGCTTCCGGGTCCCATGGGGAGTACCCTTGGTATTGTCGGCGGACTCATTATCGGTGATGCGGCGGTGAATGCTAATTTAGTGAGTCCCATAGTGGTAATAGTAATTGCGCTGACCGCAATTTCAGCATTTACGGTTCCCAATGAGCCCTTTGCTTCCGCCTTCCGCATTGTCCGCTATTTAATCATAGCGTTATCCGCCTTCTTAGGCTTATATGGTTTTATATTAGGTATTATGATTCTGCTGATACATTTAGGCGGATTAAAAAGTTTCGGAATGCCTTATATGATGCCATTTGCTGCCTCCGGCATTAATGAAGGCACCGATACAAAGGATGCAATCGTAAGGTTTCCGTTAAGAGCACTAAAAAGGCGGCCTATCTTTTCAAAGAAAACAGAAAGAACCAGACTTGTCCGGAATAAAGATAACTGACAGTTACTATTTACAGAACTGCTGGTTTTCTGCAGAGCTGTGAATCGTAACAACTGACAACAGATTATTTAGAAAGGCATAGTGAAATATGTTTTCAGAAAACGAAAAAATTTCTTTAAGACAATTAAAGCGTTTATTGATTTTTGATTTATTCAGTGTATCCGGTTTAATCATTCCGCGTATCGCGGTTGCAACTGCGGGAAAAGATGGGTTAATAACCATAATTCTTGCAGTTTTATATGCATTTATTTATGCCTGGATTTTAGTATCCTTATCAAAGTATACCGGCGGTAATTATCTGGATTATTGCAGGAGAAGTCTGGGCAGGCCCCTTACCTTTCTCATTGGAATTTTATATATTGTCAAATTTTTTGCAAGCTGTGTATTCGCTTCCCGTCTGTTCGGTGAGGTAATTAACCAGACACTGCTGGAAGATACCGACCCTAGAATTATTGTTCTGCTGCTTCTCATTGTATCTGCTTATGCGGCCTCCAAAGGTTTTGAGGTCAGAGCAAGAATAGCAGAGGTACTTTATTTTATAGTTATAATTCCAATATTTGTCTTCCTGCTGCTGGGACTTAACAAAATTCAGCTTTCCAATCTTATGCCGTTATTCACGGAGAGCACTAAAGATATATTTATAGGCGGCTATAATATTTTTCTCACCTTCAGTATACTGGAATTGATACTGTTTTCGGCACCATTGATAAAGTTCAAAAACATAAAAAAAGGAAAACGTCTGTTACACTATATATTCCGCGCCATCGTTGTAACAGGAATTTTAGATATCCTTTTATTTGTTGTAACATTAGGTATTTTAGGAAGAGGAGAAACCCAGCAGAAATTGTGGTCAATGGTTACCGTTATACAGATTATAAAGCTGCCGGGCAGTTTTATACAGCGGCAGGATGCGATTATACTGGGATTCTGGATGTTAAGCATCTTTTCAATTATAAGTGCCTTTTTTTATTATATCAGCCTTGTGGGCAAATATATTTTTCGGATTTCAAAGCAGAATTACCTGCTGATACCTTTTATACTGCTGATGTTTGGGGCATCTGTCATACCCATTGAAACAGAACAGTTTTTTAATTATTTTGAATATTATATGAAGTATATCGGTATGCCCCAATCCATTATTCTGCCGGCTGTCATTGTGTTTATCGGAAGAGTGAAAAAAATTAAAAATACCAGGCCTGCATTAAAAACCTTGCTAATGGTTACGGTCCTGACATCGGTAATTTCATTGACCGGATGCAGCGATATGACAGAAATTGAAGACCGTAATTTTGTCCAGGCAATGGGAATTGACTTAAGAGAAAATGAATTAACGGTATATTATGTTCTGCCTGATTTAAAAGCTTTAACAGAGCAGGGAAGCGAAGAACCCGAAAAATTAATCCTGGAATTAAATGGTTTTGACTTCTGGGAGATTGAAGAATTATATAGTCTTCAATATAATAAACGGTTGGATTTCAGCCATTTGAAAGCAATTATTTTGGGAAAGGAATTGGCAAAAGATCCGAAACATCTGTCGGAATTTTTATCCTATGTGGAAAACAAGTACGAGTTGGGAAGAAACACTTTAATTTTTACTTCGGATTCCACAGCAAAAGAAGTAATCTCTTTAAATCGGGATGTGGAGGGCGGAATCGGAGATTACCTGGACCGGCTGTACCGGATTAATCTTAAAAATAAGGGAAAAGAAGTAATTACGGTAGGGGATATGGTATTCGCCATGAATGAAGAAAATCCCGTAGTCAGTATGCCTTTGCTGAAAGCCAGGGAGAAAACTCTGGAAACCATAGGGCTTGGGATGTTTTACCATAACAGGCTGGTTTTTGAAGTGAACAAAGAGGAAGCGGACTATATCGATATTGCAAATGGTTATGGAAAAAATAATTTAATTTTCCTTACTGAAAATCAACAAGAGGACCTGGAGGAAGGAAAGAACGAAGCAATTTCAGAATATGTCATTAAAATAAATAATATAACGAGAACTATGGAATTTAATAGTATCGATAATAAACCTCAGCTTTTTATAAAACTTGAAGGTATCGGTATTATTGTAAAGGGATTTAAGGATACCGGGCTGGTCTTAGATGAAGCCGCTGCGAAAGTTATAGCAGAGATTGAAAACCGCTGCAATACCGTTGTTAAAACCCATATTACCGGAAGCATGGAAAAAATCATGAAGGGAGTCGAGATTGACTTCATGAATTTATATCGGATGACAAGCTACAAAAACAAGAAATTATGGTTGGCTTATTCCAATAAGGAAGCCCAATTTTTGAAGGACCTGGAGTATACCGTAGAGGTTGATTTAAAAATGCAGTGAACTTTCCTATATCATAAGAAAACCGAGAGGCGGGAAAAGGCAGGGATATAAGACTTGACAGAAACTACAAAAGTGTTATCATTAATTTTATCATAAATAACGAAGACGGAAGTTATTACAAATGTTAAAATTGTAGCGGACAGCACCTGTGATTTATCAGCAGGAGGCCTAATACCCAGCCATTGCGGGAGTTTTATTTGTAAAATAAAATGCCGTTAAAATATAAATGCTAATAAATTTCAATCGAATTGTCAAGAATATTAGAGTGTGTTTGTAAATATAAGATATTCAGGTGAAGGAGTTGAAAATTCATGTTAAAATGGGCTATTATTTTTTTGGTTATTTCTATCGTTGCAGGTTTATTTGGCTTTACAGGTGTGGCAAAAACATCCAAAACCATAGCGAAAGTTTTATTTTTTATTTGTATTGTAGCTTTTATCCTTATCTTATTGTTTGGTAAACTATTGTTTTAAAATAATTACGTAAGGAGTGTTTAATCTTATGCTAACCGGCACATTCCCCTGCATCTGACCAGATTTTTTCCCTTTTATAAAATGAAGGAAAGAAAAGCTACAGATGTGGGCAGAATATACGGACTTGCCCGCATAGCAAGGGAATCCTTAAAGTATGTTTATGAAGGAAATTGTTAGCTCCCGCGGTATTAAGAGCATTAAGGAAAAACGGAAAGGAAAAGAGAGTGATTATTTATTCAGATAATTTTAATTTAAAGCATATAGCGGAATCCGGGCAGTGTTTCCGGATGAATCCGACAGGGGAAAATCGCTACAGCCTTATTGCATTTGACAGATATACAGAGCTTACCCAAATAAATGAGAATTGTGTGGATATAACCTGCACGGAAGAAGATTTTAAACTGATTTGGAAAGAGTATTTTGATTTGGATTATGATTATAATCAGGTTGTTTCCAGTTTATCCCAGGGTCAGGATGAGTTCTTAAGAAATGCGGCCGGTTATGGCAGAGGTTTAAGGATACTGAAACAGGAAATCTTTGAAACCTTAATCAGTTTTATTATATCCCAGAGAAAAAATATACCGACCATCAAAAACTGCATTGAGCAGCTATGTGCCCGATATGGTGAGAAAAGATTCTGCGAGGAGTGCGGAAAGAAAGAATATTACACCTTTCCCGCTCCCCATAAGCTAGCAGGAGCCCTTTTGGAGGATTTGAGAAAAGCAGGATTGGGTTATCGGGATGAATACATATTAAAAACATCACAGGCTGTTGTAAGAGGTTATATTGACCTTTCTTCCTTAAAGCATCTAAGTAATGAAGAGGCTATCGGGCAATTACGGAATTTGTCCGGTGTAGGGATTAAGGTTGCCAATTGCGTGTCCCTATATGCCCTGCACCATATTGAAGCATTCCCCATTGACGTATGGATTGCAAGAATTCTTAAGGATATTTACCGGAATGAATTTGATTTAAAACCATATAACGGATTTGCCGGAATCGTTCAGCAATATATGTTTTATTATATCAGAAACCGAAAAGAAAAGAATATACGCCAATACGGTCCGGTAGTCTGAATAAATATAAATAAGCATTTAATTTAATACATAATGGTACCGTAATAAAAAATTTCGCAGTCTGTCATAAAACTGCGAAATTTTTTTTATACTGAATGATTCAAAATTTCCAGTCCATAATAAATAAGTATGAAACATATTTTTGCCTATTCAAGGATTGAAGTATATGGAGCTGTTGCTCCATTATACACGGCGTAAATACGGCGCTTTTCTAGAGGGTGTTTGAAAAATGCTTGTGCCGGGCTGGGGATGCCCCACTTTGTGGGAGGCAAAGAGCGATTTTGGGTGCGCAGTGGTGCTACGCTCCCAAAATTGCCATGCAGTATACCGCAAAGTGGGGTGTCCAGAACGGTGCGATGATTTTTCAAACACGCTCCAGGAAGATTAAAAGCATATACTATATATAGGAGATATGAAACAGAATGAGCGATTATAAAATAGGACTGGATATTGGTTCCACTACTGTAAAAATAGCGGTTTTAGATGAAGATGGCCGTAACATTTACAGCGAATATAAAAGGCACTTCTCCGATATTAAAAGCACTATCAGCGAAATGATGAGTTCCTGCTATGAAAATCTCGGAGATATAACCTGCGCTGTTAATATAACCGGTTCGGGAGGATTATCGGTATCGAAATGGTTGAAGCTGAATTTTGAACAGGAAGTTATTTCCTGTACCAGAGCGGTTAAAGCACGGATACCGGAAACCGACGTTGTTATTGAGCTTGGCGGGGAAGATGCGAAGATTACTTATTTAAAAAATGGAACGGAGCAGCGGATGAACAACAGCTGTGCCGGGGGAACCGGTGCTTTTATTGACCAGATGGCTGTTTTACTTAATACGGATGCTTCCGGCTTAAATGAATATGCGAAAAGTTATAAAGTAATTTATCCTATCGCTTCCCGATGCGGAGTATTTGCAAAAACGGACGTACAGCCCCTGCTTAATGACGGAGCCCGGAAAGAAGATATTGCGGCATCCATATTGCAGGCTGTTGTCAATCAGACCGTCGGCGGACTTGCCTGTGGAAAACCAATTCGGGGCAGGGTGGCATTCTTAGGCGGACCGCTGTATTTTATGTCGGAGCTCAAGGAAAGATTCATCGAAAGCTTAAATTTAACTCCGGAAGAAATTATCATACCGAAGGACGGTATTCTTTATCCTGCCATAGGGGCTGCACTTCTGACTGAGGACAGGGAAAGTCTTTCCGATAAGATAAATCTTAAAGCAATGATAGATATTGTGCAGAAGATAAGTGATATTAAAGAGGAAGATATACGTAAGCTTCCGCCTTTATTCCAAAGTGAAGCGGAGTATGCCGAATTTAAGACCAGGCATAGCCGGGCTGTTGTAAAAAGAGCAGAATTATCAGAATATCGGGGAAATGCTTTTTTGGGCATCGATGCCGGTTCCACTACAACGAAAGCCGTATTAATCGGCGAATACGGTGAGCTTTTATATAGTTTTTACGGAAGTAATGAAGGAGAGCCCATAAAGAAAGCGGTATTCATACTGAAAGACATATACAAGAAATTGCCAGGCGGAGTAAGGATTGCCAAAAGTACCGTAACCGGTTATGGAGAAGGCTTGATGAAAGCGGCTCTTCACATGGATATAGGGGAAATTGAAACCATTGCCCATTATAAAGCGGCAGAATACTTTCTGCCCGGAGCGGATTTTATTCTGGATATCGGCGGACAGGATATGAAGTGCTTACGTATTAAAAACGGAACCATTGACAGCATTCTCTTAAACGAAGCATGTTCCTCCGGCTGCGGTTCCTTTCTTGAAGGATTTGCAGCCTCTTTGAATATGCCTGTGGACCGGTTTGCAAAAGAAGCTTTATTTGCAAAAGCACCTGTAGATTTGGGAACAAAATGTACGGTATTTATGAATTCCAAAGTTAAACAGGCTCAAAAAGAGGGCGCCGATCTTGCCGATCTTTCCGCCGGATTGTCTTATTCCGTAATTAAAAATGCTCTGTTTAAAGTAATAAAAATCCGGGATGAAAAAGACATGGGAAAAAAGATGATAGTCCAGGGCGGCACCTTTTATAATGATGCCGTTTTAAGATGCTTTGAGCAGATATCGGGCAGGGAAGTAATCAGACCGGAAATTGCCGGGTTAATGGGTGCTTTTGGCGCCGCCTTGATAGCAAAAGAACGGTTTACGGAAGAAATCATGCAGGGTGTAAAAAGGAATTCTTTCCTGCTTACCAAAAAGGAACTATCCGGTTTTGATATAAAGACATCTTTCAGGCGTTGTGAAAAATGCGGGAATCATTGTCTTCTTACGGTAAACGTATTTACAGGAGGAGAAGCATTTATATCCGGAAACCGCTGTGAAAGAGGCCTGGGAACAGAAGAGGGTAAATTGGCCGCATCGGTAAAGCTGCCTAATCTCTATGAATATAAATACAGGCAAACCTTTGCCTATGAACCCTTAAGCGCAGATAAGGCAAAAAGAGGCGTTATCGGTATACCCCGTGCCCTGAATATGTTTGATAATTACCCTTTCTGGTTTACGCTTTTAACCAAGTTGGGATTCCGGGTAATACTATCCGCACCATCCAATAAGAAACTGTATGAAAAAGGCCTGGGGACCATTCCTTCCGAATCCGTATGTTATCCTGCCAAACTCTGCCACGGCCATATTTTCAATCTTATTGAACGGGATATTCATACTATTTTTTATCCTTCCATCGTTTATGAAGAAAAAGAATATGAGGATGTGGACAACCACTTTAACTGTCCGATTGTCATATCTTATTCCGAAGTGATAAAAAACAATATTGACGAATTAAATCCGATTAAGTATATTGCGCCGTTTCTGTCCATGAATGACGATAAAAAGCTTGCAGGAAGAATCACAGAGGTATTTGCAGATTATAATGTATCCCCGGAGGAAGCAAAAACAGCGGTCAGGGCAGCCAGACTGGAATTTATAGCCTATAAAAAAGCCATACAAAGAAAAGGGGAAGAGGCCATAAAATACCTTAAGGAAAATAATAAGAAAGGAATCGTTCTTTGCGGGAAGCCCTATCATACGGATCCGGAAATTAACCATGGCATACCAGGACTCATTAATTCCTTCGGCATGGCCGTATTAACGGAGGACAGCATAGCCCATTTGACCCCTCTTAAAAATAAATTAAGGGTAGTGGATCAATGGACCTATAATTCCAGATTATACCGTGCTGCCGCCAAGGTTGCCGAGGAGCCGAACCTGGAACTGATTCAGCTGAATTCCTTCGGATGCGGCCTGGATTCCGTAACTTCTGACCAGATAGCCGAAATTCTGGCATCCGGCGGCAAAATATATACCATGCTGAAAATAGATGAAGGAAATAACCTTGGTGCGGCAAAGATACGAATCCGTTCCCTGAAAGCAGCCATTGAGGAGAGGGACAGAAAAGCCTATCAGCCCGTTAAAGAGGACATTAACTACTTAACCCCCCTTTTTACCAGAGAAAAGAGGAAAACCCATACCATACTGGTACCCCAGCTTTCTCCCGTTCATTTTGAATTAATACAGGAAGCGGCAAGAGCCTGTGATTATCGGTTTGAAGTTTTGCCGGGAATTGATCAGGCAGCAGTGGATGAAGGACTTAAATATGTAAATAATGATGCCTGCTATCCGGCCATCCTTATTATCGGACAAATTGTCCATGCGTTAAAATCGGGAAAATACGATATAAATAATACATCCGTTATTATATCTCAGACCGGAGGCGGATGCAGGGCAACCAATTATATGGCTTTTCTGAAACTGGGTTTAAAGAATGCGGGCTTTGAACAGGTACCCCTTATTTCCTTAAATGCGGTAGGGTTAGGGGAACAGCCGGGATTTAAAATATCTTTAAGTCTTATAAATAAATGTATTATGGCACTGATATATGGGGATTTATTTATGCGAGTTGTATATGGCTCAAGACCTTATGAACAGATACCCGGTGCTGCCGAAACGCTTTACTTAAAATGGAATGAAATAGCAAAAATCAACGTCCGAAACGGCAGCAAAAAAGAATTTGACCGGAATATAAGAAATATAGTCAGGGAGTTTGACCGGTTGGAGGTAAAGGACATCCAAAAACCCAAGGTTGCCATAGTGGGAGAAATATTGGCTAAATACCATCCTATGGCTAACAACGGAATTATATCCTCGTTGGAAGAAGGGGGAGCCGAAGTAGTCCTTCCGGACCTTTTGGACTTCTTACTTTATTGTTTGTTTAATTCGGATTTTAAATATAAATATCTGGGAGGAAAAAAGTTCAGAAAAAATGCCTGTGATATCAGCATGGCATATTTGGGTCATTACAGGAAAGTTATGAAGGAGGAATTGGAGAAAAGCAAAAGGTTTTCCCCTCCCACGCCAATCCGGAAACTAGCGGATATGGCAGCTTCCGTATTATCATTAGGAAATCAGACCGGTGAGGGCTGGCTGATTACGGCCGAAATGATGGAATGTATTGAAAACGGAATCCATAATATATTGTGTGTACAGCCCCTGGCCTGTCTGCCTAATCATATCACGGGAAGAGGAATGTTTAAATCGATGAAAGAAAAATACCCCATGGCCAATATAATGCCAATTGACTATGATCCGGGCATATCCCATGTAAATCAGTTAAACCGGATAAAATTAATGTTATCCGTTGCTATGAAAAATATATGATTAGCAGCTAGCAAAGAGCAGAAAAAATCTTCTTTTGAAATCCATATGATAATAGCTGCCTTTCTAGGAGATAAGGAGCAATTTTTGGAGGCTGTTGCAAATTCAAAATATAACAAACTTGTGGGANNGAAATATAAATCATATTCTCCCACAAGTTCAGTATATTAAATATTTTGCAACAGCCCCCCAAATGCCACACAGTATAATTAACTATTCAGATAAATTCTATTTAACCGGTTTCCAAGCCTGGTTAGTAATTCATTGGTAATGGTACCGGATTTTGAGGCTACTTCCTCAGCCCGGATTTGGCTGCCGCCTTCCCTGCCGATAACAGTGACGATTTTGTCCTGCTGTGAATCAGGTATGTCCGTAACATCGATCATTAACTGGTCCATACATATTCTTCCTATGATTGGTGCCCTTTGTCCATCTACCAGTATGGAACCGTTAGCCAGATTTCTCGGAATCCCGTCTGCATATCCAATAGCTACAGTGGCAACCTTTCTGCTGTCCAAAGCGGTAAACATGCGTCCGTAGCTTACCGCATCACCTTTTTCTATCATTTTTGTCATTACAATTCTGGCTTTTACGGATAAAACCGGTCTTAAATCAACAGAAACCTGTATATGGTCCTGCCCGGAACTTAACACTCCGTAAAGAGCTATTCCTATTCTGGCGTAATCGCAGTGAAGTTCAGGATAATTTAATACGCCGTAACTGCTTTGTATATGGAGTTTACCCGGATTATAACCGAGATTTTTCAAACGGCCGATGGTTTTATAAAAGTGGTCTATCTGGTTTCTGGTAAAAGCAATATCTTCCCGGGAGCTGCCGTCCGCTGCGCTTAAATGGGTATAGGAACCTTCAATCCTTAGATTTTCGAGGTGGAAAATTGCCTCCAAATTAGATATATTATTGTAATTTTCACCTAAACGGTGCATCCCGGTATCAATTTTTATGTGAACGCTAATTTTTTTTCCGTAATTGTTTAAAATTTGTGCATATTCATAATCCACAACGGTCTGAATCAAATTATATTTTACAAGATATTTAAAATCCTGGGGGTGGGTATAACCAAAAATTAATATTTCTCCCTTAATGCCGTTTCTGCGCAGCTGTACTCCTTCGGATAAGGTAGCAACCGCAAAGGAATATACCCCTGTTTTATTCAGTTCCCTGGAAATCCTCATATCACCGTGACCGTAGGCATTGGCCTTTACGACTGCCATAAGGGTACAATCCCCGGGCAGAATGGAACGCAATTCTTTTACGTTATGTTTCAGATGATTCAGGTTTATTTCTATCCATGCCCTTCCTTTGGTATCCGGAGTATCATACTTAAATTTATGAAATATAAAAAGGAAAGCAACTCCTGCAAATAAGGAAATTATACAAACCGCAAGATAGTGAAGCAGACTGTTGTCAATCAGATAATGTTCCAAACCAAGGACCTTCGCAAATCCCCTTACTGCAATAATGCCAAGAGGATGAATAATATATATTATCATGGAAACAGCCCTCAAACTTTTACGGCCGGTTCCCTGCCACAGCAGCAGTAAATGAAACAGGTAATACATACAGGGTAAAAGGAAGAAATACATACTGTCGTGTTTTTGGAGATTATAGCGGTTAAGGAGCATACCTTCTGAAAATAGAAGTACTGCTGACAGCATAAATCCTGATATACATCTGTTTAACGTCGGCTTCCGGCCGGAATAAGCAATTACAGCCCCCATAACCAGGAAGACCGGTGCATAAAAGATTCCGTTTCTGGTATAGTCGGATATCCGGAATAATAAATCATAAAAGGTTTTTAACCAGGAGGCTCTGACCGTAATTCCGTAATAACTGTCCCCCATTAATCCTATAAAGTAAAGTATTACGGAAAGTATAATGATACTTGTTCTGTTAAGTTTCCGGGAAAGAGCATATAGGAAACCAGTACCCATAATGACGGCAGGAAGATACCAAAGGTGATAGAAAGTTCCGTTAAACAAAATATCTTTTATCAGGGCAGGAACCATGTTTTTTTGGCTGAAATATCCGCTGTATAAATTAATTGGGAGATAAATCAATATGGCAATACCATACAGCCTGGCGGTTTTCAGCATAAAGTTAACCAAAGGAGCGGTATTCTTTTTTATCACTTGTCCGCTTTCATTATCAGAGGAAGGTATATCTTTTAAGTATCCGGGCAATAAGAAAAAGCCGGTAACCATGAAAAAAAAGGGAACCGCTACCCGGGCAATAATCCTCGTAACTATGAAATCAGCCTCCTGGCTAAAGGATGTGAAAGGAGAAGTATGTATTGCCACAATCAGAAAGGCTGCCATTAGCCTGAAATAATCTAAACCTTCATATTCCTTAATTTTAAAAACCGTTTGTCCGAAACGGGTAATGTTGTCTTCGTTCATATTTACACCTGGCACCTTCATCCATTCCCTATCACTGTTCATTTTAGTTTCCTTAAAGTAATGATAAATCCATCTATATTATTCCCGGAAATCTGACAGGATACGTCTGCCGGTATTATTACAGAAGATTTCCGTAGCTGGGACAGGCTGATATAAAAAATTTCGTAATAATATTCATAGTTAAAAAATTTTAAATGACTTCCCTTATAGGGAAAGTTTTTCAGATACCGGATATATTCTTCCAAAGTTAGATTTTTCATATTCATAATTTCCGAATGAGGATATCCTACGTAACGAAAATGCCATGATTCGTGGGCAATTCCTGTTGTACTTTCTTTCCCTTTGGGATAGCGCTCAATGAAGCCGTAATGGATTGCTTCCTTGCGAAACTCCATACATATTCCGATATCGGGGAAATGGGGGCGGATAAAATCATATTCACTTTTATTTTCCGCCAGATCAATAGCCAGTCCCGTTTGATGCTCGCTTCTGTCAGGAAGCGCCACATATTTTTCCGTAAAATCAGTACCGTTTTTTTGCAAGGAATCCGTATAAATCCGTTTCTGCTCTGAACGTGTACGGAATCCGCTGACAGGCACTATGTCGTCATATAAATTTAATACGTTACGTATCCTTGATAATTCTTTCGCTGCTACGTAATCTAGTAAGATATCCGGATAATCCGTACCGACGGAAACCAGTGAAACCGCATAATTATTGTTTTTGCAGGTAATTGGATGTTCCCTGTTTACAAGTACTAAATTACCGCTGTATATATTTACAGTATCAAAATTTAAGGTTCTCATATTAATACCAATACATATCGAGGGGAAACCATCGATACGGCCATAATAATTACTGAAAGAATTCATATCTGGCTTCCTTTCTCTTAAAAATTTCTTTCAGCTTGTCCGGAAATTAATTTTCCAGTGACATCTGAATCAGCGTGTCCAGAATTTCTTCAAATTTCAGTCCGATGCCTTTTAACATATTGGGATATCTGCTGTGAGAGGTAAAACCCGGTATGGTATTTACTTCATTAAATACGATATCTTGTTCCGGAGTCAAAAACATGTCCACTCTGGCAAAGCCGCGGCATCCCAGTTCCCTGTAAATAATGAGAGCGGTTTCTTTAATGCGGCCGGCTGTCTGTTTGCTGATTCTGGCCGGCATATGGATGCGGGAAGTAGTCAGGGTATACTTTTCCGTGTAATCAAAAAAACCCTGTGTCAATTCTATTTCATCCACTTCACCAATAACCGGGTTTTCATTTCCTAAAACGGCACATCCCACTTCAAATCCGTCGATATTTTCTTCAATTACAACTTTATCATCATGCCGGAAAGCAGAAGTTACAGCATCGATTAAATGGTCTTTGCCGTAAAGTTTTGTTATGCCAAAGGAAGAACCGGATTTTACTGGCTTTACAAAAACAGGATAACTTAAGTTATTTGCCAGCTGCAGTAACTGGGATTTCTTTAAGTCCTTATGCAAAACAACGGAAGCAGGTGTTTTTATGCCTGCCTGTGATACGATTTTATGGGCGTAATCCTTATCCATACACAGGGCAGAACTTAAGGTATCACACCCTATTAAAGGAATTCCGGCCAGTTCGATCAGACCCTGTACGGTACCGTCTTCACCGTTTTTACCGTGCAGTACGGGAAATACCGCATCTATTTTAATGTTAACAGCCGTATTATCCTTAAATTCTATAATACCGTGATCGGCTCTGCTTGGAGACAACAGGGCCGGGACACAGGTTTCATCGGTAAACCAGGTATTGCATAATAATTTATCCGGGTTTCCCTGAAACCGAAACCAGTTTCCTTCCCTTGTAATACCCAGCATAATGATTTCATATAAATTTTTATTCAAATGGGTAATTACAGCATAAGCTGAATGCAGCGAAACGTCATATTCGGTAGAACATCCCCCAAATAAAACAGCTATTTTTTTCTTTTCCATATTAACACCTATTGCATATCACATCTGCAAGCAGATGTGATACTGCCAAAGAATAAAATGTGAAACAAGTTTCACAGATTGAAAGAATCAATATCCGGCAGACCTTTCTAAATTTAAATTTTCTTTCAACCTAAAACACCCATGCATATCGCAAGTTTGCTTGCGATACTGCCGACATAAGACATCTGCTTTTTGGATGTCGTTGTCTAATAATAAGTGTGAAATGTCTTTTATTTCACACTAACCTCTTTTCCAGTAAAACAGTCAAACTTATTATTCTGTAGTTCAGTATTGATTATACCAAATTAAATGGGAGTTTATTTTAAGTTACTCTTATAAAGTATTAAGATATACTTATGAAACACTTATTTATTTCTTTGTATTTATTAAATTTAGAAAAATATACAAAATAATGTTAATAAATTACTTATGAAAACCATTTACATTGTAAATATATATATCATGACATATAATAAGGAAAGCATTTATATTATAATTAATCCAAATCGCTTAAAACTGGAGGAATCGTTTTGAAAAAAATCTTGCTTCTAACGACAGGGGGAACAATTGTAAGCCTTCAGACCATGGACGGGCTAAAACCCGACAGTGAGAATATTATTCATATTTTATATGAAACGATATCCGGTCTGGCAGCTGATTATGATGTGACTATCGAACCTGTATTTAATAAGGACAGCAGCAACATTATACCCAGTGACTGGTATATCGTAGAAGACTCTATCCGGAAACAGATAAACCGTTATGACGGAATTGTAATACTGCATGGAACGGACACCATGTCCTACAGTGCGGCTATGCTATCCTATCTGTTTCTTGGAATCAATAAATCCATCGTATTAACAGGCTCCCAACTACCTATTGTTCATGATGGCAGCGATGGAGCAAAAAATTTGAACGATGCAATTATTACGGCCGGAGATGAAAGGCTTTCCGGTGTTTTTATCGTGTTCCATAATAAAATTATAAACGGAACCAGAGCATACAAGCGCAGCTCTATTAATACGGATGCCTATATCAGCTGCAATTATCCCTATGTTGGTGTAATTAAGGAGAAAAAACTGAATGTAACTTCGGATTATGGAAAAATGAAAGCGCTCGAATCCGATGAAAAAGTGCTTTCCGGATTCAGGAGAAAGATAGACTTTATTCCTAAAATATTTCTTCTGAAAATGGTACCGGGTATTGACGCAGGTATACTGGATTATATTTTGAATGAAAATTACCAGAGTGTAATTATCGAAGGCTATGGTCTTGGCGGTATGCCGGTTGCGGATACCGGGTTAATGAATAAAATGGAATCAATTATTAAACGCAGAATCCCCATTGTTATGGCAACACAATGTGTATATGACGGAGTTAATTTGGATACCTATGAAGTAGGAGTAAAGGCCAATAAAATAGGATTAATCTCCGCCTATGACATGACAACGGAAGCAATTTATACAAAACTTATCTGGATTTTAAGTCTGACGGTTTCCTATGACGATATTATTAAAATACTGCAGACGAATTTCTGCGGAGAATTAAATATAAAGATTCCATGAAATACAATAAAGAATTTAATTCCATAAAAAACATCTTATTTATAATTATACAGTCAATGCCGTAAAGAAGCTTGACTGTTTTTTATGTCTCAGGATATTGCTCCTATTAGATAAAAAACACAGCACAGAATACGTATGATGCGCTGTTACTATAATGACAGCGGGTTCAGCGCCAGAGTCCGCTTACCGGAACTTTTGTTCTTTCATTATAGATTGCTTAAATGTATACGACTAAATATTACATTTATCATTTTAATTCGATTCATAAATATTACATATTATACCGTAAAAATTACAATTTCGACAAAAATTATATGTATTATGCTAATATAGCACCAGAAATCGAAAATAATATTAAATATTTTTGATATAAAGATATGGAAGCATTTTATTCCATGTAACGTGATATCATATCTGAATCTTATACATAATGCACTGGATTATTCTGAATGGAGGGGAATAAGCTATGAAATTATTAAAAACAGTAAATGATATATCCAGCGATATACCTGCTCCGGAAGTACGTCATGAGACAGCTAAAAAAAATATATTAATTGTTGATGATTCCGGTTTTGCCAGAAAAATATTAAAAGATATGCTGGAAAATGAAGGGTTCCATATCGTCGGAGAGGCAGGAGACGGTTTTGAAGCCATTGAAATGGCAAAACAAAAAAGGCCGGACTATATATTTCTGGATGTTGCTATGCCTAAATTGGATGGTATGGGTGCATTGCCGCGGATTCTGGAAGCAGACTCTAATATGAAAATCATAATGAGTACTGCAATGGGTCAAAAAAGTATTATAGTGGAAGCTATGAAAATAGGAGCCATAGATTATGTACTGAAGCCGTATAAAAAAGAAAATATTGTTGAAGTATTGAATGCCCATATAGAAGCGGAATCGAAAAACAGTCAGGTTATCTCTTTTGAAGAAGAAAAGAAACACTATATTAAGGAAAGGACACGGGAAGCTGTTGTTCGGGAAGTGAAAGAAAGTATCGTAAAAAAAGAGGTGCCTGAAGCTGCCGCACAAACGGAAGTGGCAAAAGAGAGTGAGCCTGTCCGTGAAGAAAGGCCGGAGGCTGTCAGCGCAGAAGTAGAAAAAGCAGAAGAAAAACTGGAGAAGGATATCGAAATTACTGCTCTGGAAGAGAATAAGGAAGAACCTTCACTGGAGTTGGCTGACGGAGGAGAAAGTCTGGATGCGGTGACAGAAGAAGCAAGTCCGGAGCTTTCTGCCGAAGAAGATAATACGGAGGCTTCTGTTAATGAGGAAAGTCTGGAAGTAGTTGCAGAAGAGGAAGTTTTGGAAGTTATTGATGAGGAAGAAAGCTTAGAAGCTGTTGCCGCGGAAGAGAACTTAGAGACCGCAACAGCCGAAGAGGAAATTCAGGAGATATCCGATGTGCAGGATACCTTGGAAACAGTTGCGGAAGAGGAAAGCCTGCCTGTGGTTGCGGAAGAAGATTCCGAAAAGACGGTTGCCAAGGCAGAAAGTCAGGATGCTATTTCAGGTGCGGAAGCCATCGAGAACATTGCTAAAGAGGAGGTTGTTGGCTATGTTTCCGGGCAGATAGCACCAGAGATTATAAATAAGGGAGAGAGTGCTGGGAATAATTCCGGTCAGGAAGTTCAGGAGGTTGCTGCCAGGGGGGAGATTAATGGCAATGACTCCGAACAGAAAGCGCCGGAAAATCTTGTCAATGGAGATAATATTGGGAGTATTTCCGGTCAGGAAGTCATTGCCAAAGGGGAGAATATTGGCAATCCGGAGCAAAAAGCGGCTGTCAGAGTGGATAATACCGGAGATGCTTCCGGTCAGCAAGTACCGGAAACTGTTGGAGAAGGTGCTGTTGCTGATACAGTTCTGGTACAGAATGTTCCGGAAACTGCTGAAATGGCGAAAAGTTTGGATACGAAACCTGTTGTTGAGCAGGAAAAAGACCGGAAACTCCTTGATAAAGAGGAAAATGAGAACAAAGACAGCGGTACGGCGGACATAAGAAAGACGGAAGAAGATACGGAAAGTTCGGTTTTTTCCTATTTATGGCTAAACAGATTTGATGCAAGAAATGAAGAAGGCAGTACCTACAGAATTATAAATAAGGATAATTACGTTCAGAATTTCTGTGGTTTGTCCAATGATGGTAATGAACTGTCGGAAGAGGAGAGTACGGAACGGAATGTTTTATTTGCTATGACAAATGCCTACATGAATCTGAATAACAGATTTGAGAATGAAAATGTCGTAGGAAATTATCTGTTTAAACCATGTGAAGGTATCAGGCTGCCGACTTTTAAGGTTTTTGGAAGCGAATGGTACGGCAGGGATGAAATTACCATGTCCAATCTGCTGCGGTATTCCAATTATAATAGTTCACAAGACAGAGTATACTTTGAGAAAAACAGCTTTTATCATACAGTTATGCGTCTTGTGCAGACAAAATCAGGCCGTATTCTGGGGCAGGACAGGATTAAGATATAGGCTTACCGTATAAAACGCTGATTAACGTAAAATAAGCCAATAAATATAAATCATCAACTATAAAGGAGGACTTGTGACTAATGTTAAAATGCACTTTAGAACGTGAAAAAATTGAAAGATTAAACACAATTATAAGGGATAGGAATACCATATCTCCTTTAAATCGATTTCCTGCAAAGGATTTGTCTTCTGATGACAGGAGCAGTCTTGAAGAAATGGGAATAATTGATTTTAACGGGAATATAACAGAGACCATACAGCCCGCCATGGATGTTCTGGCTAAACCGGGTGCGGTAGTGAAAGTCATATTTACCGGCGGTGCCGGGACCTATGAACATGATATTAATTATGATAATTCCTATCAGAAGCATATTTCTTTTACCGTGACTCCTGACAATATTACGATTGATGATGAAACGAATCCTCAAAGTATAGTAAAGGTACTGTCTGATTTTGTAGGGAAAAGCAATTTGAAAAGCCTTAATGTTTCCTGCAAGTTTACGTTAATCGAAGCATTGGTTGTTGCGGCGCTGCTGGATATGGAAAGAAAATCTTCCTTACGGGCTTTCCTGGATGAAATACCATTTACACATAATTCTTATAATACCAATATGATCTGGCGAATTATAAACAGTACAAGTTCAAGCATACAGTGGTTTGTATGCATACTGAATGAAATAGCCGGTGAGCATATTACTTTATCCCAGCAGCAGGTTCAGGATGCTATTGAAAAGCTGATTACCATGGGAACAATCACGCAAAAGGGTGGACTGTATCAGTTGTCCGGTGAGTTATCCCATTTATCCAGCAGAATGATTATCGTAGATAATCTTTTATCTGCCCAGGCTTCCAGGCAGGATGAAACGGGAAGAATCGTAAGCACCGGGTTTACCTGTGTCCAGTCAGGCGTACATGATTTGCTGTTTTTGGAGTATAACAGTAAGGAGATCATATTCGAGACAATTACTTCCGTGAGATTAATGGATAATTTAAGCAGATTCCTTAATTGTGAAACCTATTTATCCCAATTACAGTTATAGAAGTTTTGTTAATTTATGAGGTGGGGGATATAAATGGATATAAATAAAAAGAAACTTGGAGATTTTTTATATGAAGCGGGCCTGATTACAGAAGAACAATTGGAAGAAGTTCTTGCAATACAGCAAAACACAGGTGACACACTGGGAAGTATCCTGGTTCAAAAGAACATTCTGGATGAAAAGAGAATTATGGAGGTTCTGGAATTCCAATTAGGCATTCCCTTCATTGATCTTAACAATACGACCATTGAACCGGATATACAGAAGCTGATTCCCTACCAGCTGATAGTAAGGCATAATGTGGTGCCTGTTAAGCAGGAGTTCAATTTACTGTATGTTGCCATGGAAGATCCTCTGGACTTTATAGCGCTGGAAGATCTTAGAATGGCTACAAAGTTGGAAATCGCTCCGGTAATATCCTATAAGGATGCCATATCCAATACCATTAATAAGTTATACGGCAATGAAACCGCAGACAATGCAATTAAAGAATTCCAGAAGGAAGCGGACCAGTTTAACAGTGCCCATAATTTAGACATAGAAGAAGACTCGCTGGAAGTGGATAGTGCGCCGATTGTAAGATTGGTAAATTCAACATTTGAACAGGCTGTGTCGGAAGGCGCCAGTGATATACATATTGAAGCGCTGGAAAAGGAAGTACGGATCCGGTTCCGGGTTGACGGTAAGCTTCATTTATCCAAAAATATACCAAAAGAAGCGCATTCCGCCGTTGTCACCCGTATTAAGATACTGGCCGGACTTGATATAGCCGAAAAAAGGGTTCCCCAGGACGGCCGCTGTGACTTAAGGATTAAAGACAAGCTTCTTAATATGAGGGTATCGGTATTACCTACCGTACATGGCGAAAAGGTGGTAATACGTATCCTGGATAGAANNTGGGTTCCCGGCGTATAGGTAAGGAAAAATTTAACGAACTTCTTATGAATCCCCATGGAATAATCCTGATTACCGGTCCGACTGGCAGCGGTAAGTCAACTACGCTTTATACCATGTTAAATGAATTAAATCAGATACATGATAATATTACAACGATTGAAGACCCTGTTGAATATATGATTGACGGACTGAATCAGGTCCAGGTTAATACAAAGGCCGGCCTCACATTTGCAGGTGCGTTAAGATCTTTTTTGAGACAGGATCCGGATATTATCATGTTGGGGGAGATAAGGGATAGCGAAACGGCTGACATTGCCATACGGGCTGCGATTACCGGGCATCTTGTTTTAAGTACCCTCCATACCAATGATGCCGTCAGTACCATATCAAGGCTTGAAGACATGGGGATTCCACCTTATATGATAGCTGTGTCTTTAATGGGTGTCATATCCCAGCGTCTCCTGCGCCGTTTATGTCCCCAGTGTGCCGTTACCTATACGCCGGGAACCCATGAATTAAAGACCTTAGGGTTAAAAGAAGGGAATTATGCCTTCAAAAGGGCGGAAGGGTGTTCTTATTGCAACCATACGGGCTATAAAGGACGTATTGCGGTCCATGAAATATTGATTATCAATAGCGGTCATCATGAACTGATTACCAGGAATGCTTCCATTAATGAGATTTCGGAATATTCGTTAAAAACCGGAATGACCACGTTAAGGGATGAGTGTATACGGCTTCTGAAGGATGGTATTACTTCTCTTGAGGAAGTGATGGACGTTGCCTATACACAGGACCATGTGAATGATTAGGATGAGGTGGATATGAATACAATCGAACTATTAACAAAGGCTTCACAAAAGAAAGCCTCCGATTTACATATTACGCCGGGGGTTCCCGGTACCATAAGGGTACACGGAAAATTGGGTTATGTTGACGACGTCATATTGAACCCGGCGGATACCAAGCAGATAGCCAGGGAGCTTACCAGTGACGTGCAGTGGGAGAGGCTGAATAAGAAGGGAGAGGTCGATTTTCTATATGTTATACCCGGCGTACAGCGTTTCAGGGTAAATGCATACCGTCAGAGAAACTCATACAGCGTGGCACTCCGATTGGTCAATTCGGATATTCCTTCTTTTGATACCCTGGGACTGCCGCCCATCGTCAAAGATCTTACCCAAAAAAACAATGGGCTGATTTTAGTGACAGGGCCTACGGGAAGCGGCAAATCTACCACGCTGGCCAGCATGATCCAGGAAATTAATGAAACCAAGGGTCTGCATATTATCACACTGGAAGATCCTGTTGAGTATTTGTTCAAGCATAATAAAAGTATTATTGAGCAAAGGGAAGTCGGTACTGACACGCTTAATTTTTCCAATGCGTTAAGAGCCTGTTTAAGGCAGGACCCGGATGTTATTCTGGTAGGTGAGATGCGTGACTTTGAAACCATTTCCATTGCATTAACCGCTGCGGAAACCGGGCACTTGGTTTTAAGCACCCTCCATACGGTCGGTGCCGCCAGTACGATAGACCGTGTTATCGACGTATTTCCGCCTCACCAGCAGCTTCAGATCCGTGTCCAGCTGGCATTGACATTGCAGGGAATCATATCCCAGCAGCTGTTAACAAAGGCTGATTTTTCAGGCAGGGTAGCGGCTTTAGAGATAATGGTAGTGAACCCGGCCGTAAGAAACCTGGTCCGGGAAGGAAAAGTATACCAGCTTAACAATGTTATCCAGACCAATGCCAAAAACGGCATGCGTATGATGGATGATTCCCTGTGCGATTTATATAAGAGAGGTTTAATCACCAGGGAGGATGCTCTCAGCCATTGTGTGGAATACGACTATATGAATAAAATTATGTTTTAATCATTACGTGCTTACCATATGGCAGTAACATCAAAAGGAACAGCCGTTACTAAATATTAATTTGAAAGAAGGTAATCAGATGCCAAAATTTCAATACAGAGCCCAGAATATGTCGGGCAAATTGATAGAAGGAGTTTATGACGCCCCGAATCAGCAGGCCGTAATCGATATGATCCGGCAGAAATCCTTTTATCATCTTGATATTAAAGAGATTGTGGAAGGAAAGGATATAAAGGAAATCGGTGCATTATCCAAAATTGGTATTAAGGATATTGCCATATTCTGCAGGCAGTTTTCTTCCATTTTAAAAGCCGGGGTACCGTTAGTTCAGTGTCTTGGCATGTTAGGGGAGCAGCTTGAAAATAAATTACTGAAAAACATTCTTAAAAATGTCTGCGAAGAGGTGCAGAAAGGCAGCAGCTTGTCCCAGGCCATGTCCTTACACGAGAATAAATTTCCGCCCCTACTCATTAATATGATTGCGGCGGGGGAAATAAGCGGTACGCTGGATAATTCCCTGGAGGTTATGTCGGAGCATTTTGAAAAGGACCATAAACTCCAGTCAAAAGTAAAAAGTGCTATGATATATCCTATTATGTTAATTATTGTTATGATTGCAGTTGTATGGCTGCTGCTGGTTATGGTAGTTCCGACTTTCATAGGAATGTTTGAAGCGGCCGGAGCTGAGCTACCGGCACCGACCAAAATTTTAATCGCTATGAGTAAATTTATGCAAAACAATGGTATGTTTGTGTTCGGTATTATTGTTATTGCAGCAATATTGATAAAAATTTATATTTCCGGAGAGGAAGGGCGGAGGTTCTTTCATAAAAAACTTTTGACAATGCCGCTTATAGGTAATCTGCAGACCAAAACAATTTCGGCACGGTTTTCCAGAACCCTGGCTACCTTAATGTCCACCGGTGTTTCCATTACGGAAGCCCTGAAGATTACCGGCAGGGTACTGGGTAACACCTATGCAAAAGAATGCATGAAAGAGGTGGAAGAGCAGGTCAAACAGGGAAAAGGTCTTTATCTTCCTGTAAAAGCTTCCGGTCTCTTTCCTTCCATGGTTGAAAACATGGTAATGCTGGGGGAAGAATCCGGTACCCTGGATAGTATGCTGCATAAAGCCGCAGATTTCTACGAAGATGAAGTGGACAGGGCGGTACAGAATCTTACCTCCATGATGGAGCCTATTATCATCATTGTTTTAGGTCTGGTTGTGGGATTTGTCGTATTAGCCATAGCCTTGCCGATGTTCGATATGATGAGTCTGGCAGGTCAGGTTTAATAATAAGAGAAATCTGACAGAAGAGTAATTCTTGTAATACATAAGATAGTGATGAAATAAACCAAAGAGGAGATCATAGATAAAGGTTTTAATTTTATACAAGGCTTTTATCTTTGATATAAATATTAATAGGGGTGTCATATTTTGATACTACCAAACATTCTAAGGAGGAATTTTATGTTAAAGAAAATGAGAAACAACGAAAAAGGTTTTACCTTGGTCGAGTTGATTGTGGTAATCGCAATCCTGGGTATCTTAGCTACCCTGCTCGTACCGAGAATAATGGGCAATGTGAAAGACGCTGAAAGACAAAGAGAAATCTCAAATGCCCGTACAATTGCAAGTGAAGTCACGGTACATAATGCCATGGCAGGAGAAGATGGTACAACAATCCCCGCTAATCTAATTGCAGGTTATACATTACAATCAGGTGATTTAACTGCAGATTTAGCTCTTCCGAATGGGATAACTTTCCCAACTGGAACACATGCAAGCATCATAGTTGATGAAAAAGGTAATGCATCTGTATCTATCGTCGATGAAGAGTAATATTTAAAGGAGTGATAATCCGGTGTATCTTATTGTATGTATCTTGGGATTATTAACAGGAAGTTTTATGAATGTATGTATATACCGGATTCCGAAGGGGGAATCCATAATGTTTCCCCCTTCCCACTGCTCCAGTTGCGGCCATAAGCTGTCTCCTGTGGATTTGATTCCGGTTTTCAGCTTTTTGTTTTTAAAGGGTAAGTGCAGATATTGCAAAGAGAAGATATCTGTCCGGTATCCCCTGGTGGAAGCTTTGACAGCCCTGTTATTTCTGCTTATTTATCACCAGTATGGACTTACTTTTAAGGGGGGGGCTTACCTGGTACTGGTATGTGCCGTTATTACGGCGTCCTTCATTGATCTGGACCATATGATTATTCCCAATTCGCTTAATCTTTTCATTGGCATTACGGGGGGGATTTTTATATTGACGGGCTGGACTGTTACATGGAAACAGGGGATTTTGGGATTATGCATCGGCGGCGGCTCATTGCTTTTATTAGGGCTTTTGGCAGTATGGTTACTGAAAAAGGAAGGCATGGGGGGCGGCGATATAAAACTGGCTGCGGCATGCGGTCTTTACCTGGGAATGGATAAGATAATTCTTTCCTTATTGCTGACAACTTACCTGGCCGGGTTAATCATGCTGGTGTTGCTGGCACTAAGAAAATTAAAAAAAGGCCAATATGTGCCTTTTGGTCCCTTTATATCATCCGGAGTAATTATTATTACATTATTTTATAATGAAATCATAAATATTTATAACAAAATTACATTATATTAAAAGAGCCGGTTAAGAAACAGTAAATGGAGGCGGTTTGGCAGAATTATGGATTGGACATTCTATGAGGTCAGGTATAAAAGAACGATAAGTGGAGGATATTTATGAGCACAGAACGAAAGAATCAGAAGAATAAGGGGACGAATCTAAACAGAAATCCGCTGAGGCTTCAAAGAAATCAGCAGCCCATCATAGGTATCGATATCGGGTCAAGTTCCATTAAAATGGTGCAGATGAAAAAAAATAACAGGCTCCATAAATTGGGATTTGAGAAAATACCGGAAGGTTTGGTAAATCAGGGCAGAATTGAAGCGTCCCAGCCTCTGGCGGAGATTGTTAAGGATTTAATGACAAAGTATAAAATAAAAGGAAGTGAATGTTCCCTGTGCTTATCCGGCAGTGAAATGATTGTAAGGGAATTAAAATTACCCGAAATGAGTGAAAACCAGATTATGGACAATATCAAGCATGAAATAACCAGCTTCCTGCCGCTGAATCATGATGAATATTGTATTGATTATAAAGTTTTGGATTATATACAATCGGAAAATAATGGTCCCGGCAAATTAAGCGTAATGGTGGCGGCGGTTCCGGGCAATTTGGTACAGTCCTATATAAATACGTTAAAGAAAGCAAAATTAAAAGTTGTTTACGTAGATATTATTCCCAATATTGCCGGAAAAATTGCCAAATGGATTATGGGCAGCAATAACCTGAATGTCCATCACAGCAATGTTTGCATGATTGATTTTGGCGCACGCAATACCAATGTGGTTATTTTAAAAGACGGGAACTATTTCATACATAAAACCATTAACAGCGGAGGTGATTACTTAACGGCCCTTATCGCCGAAAAATCCGATATGGATTTGATTGAGGCGGAGGAATATAAGATAAGGAATAAATTTTTCACAAAAAATATACATGATGAAATGAGTGTTCATGTAAAAACCTTTTTTGATTTTATCATCAACGATATTGAGAGGACCATTGAATTTTACACAAACAGGAATAATCAAAAAAGCATCGATCAGATTTATATTATGGGCGGCGGCAGCCTTCTGCACGGATTGCCCGAATATCTGGAAGAGCATCTCTCCTTGAAGGTATTCCGCATCTCGGATATGATAACACATTTTAAATATGGAAATAAGTCGGGAGAATCCATTGCTTTCTTTTCCCAGGCCATAGGTTCTACCATGAGGGAGGAGAGGTAATATGATCAATGATATTAATTTAATTCCGAAGGGCAGTAAAAAGGAAGCTAGAAAAGAAATGTTGTCTTATGCGTTTGTTTATTTATGGCTTGTAGTTGTACTTGTTTTTGCAGGCTATCTGATTCCTCTCCTGCAAAAAAGCCAGACGGCAAGCCGGATTGCGGAAAAAGAATATGAATTGCAGAAGTATAGGGATACGGATGAGAGCTATATTCAGTTAACCAATACCCTTGCCGATATGAAGGACAGGGTTGCCTATTTTGAATTGCTGCGAAACAGCCTGAAAATGTCTCAAATCTTTAAGGATATGGAAACGAATATTCCTCAGGGCATTAATATCAGTAATATGTCTTTAATTGAAGGAACATTAAATATAAGCGGGGATTCCCCATCTTATAAGGAAGTTGCCCAGTTTATTGTAAAATTAAGAGGTCTGGATTATGTCAATAATATAAATTTCAGTAATGCGGCCCTGGAAGATGAAGAGGAAAATGCCGATGAGCTTTATAATTTTAATATGATCGTTACTCTTAATATATCTGAACCGGCCGTTGTGCCGGAAGGGGAAGCGGGCGGAGAGACTGACGCAGATACTAAGGAAGAAGGGGAGGCATCAGAGAATGAGGCTAACTAAACGAGAACTGAAATTGCTGATAGGTGCTATTTATGTTGTGGCAGCAGTATTATTCAATATATATGTATATCTCCCCTTGAACAAAGAGGTTAACAATTTAAAAATCCAGTCCTCGGAGCTTACGGAGCAAATCCAGCAGGCGGAGCAGAGGCAGAAAATGGTTGTTGATCTGGAAAAACAGATTTCCGATCTGCAAGAAGAAATTGATACCGAGTATGAAGATTTCTTAAAGCTCTGGGACCAGCCTCAAATTCTTGTCTTTATGGAAAGTACCATAGGCAAATTAGGCTTAAAGAAAAGCGTGGATTTTCTTGAACCGGTTGATAACAATGGGGTTAATATCTGCAGCATAACAATGGGATTAAAAACAAATAACAGTGATTTGAAAAAATTATTCCAGAATTTAGAAAAAGCCAAATATTTCAATACGGTTTCCTCCATGGACATCACAGATAACGAGGACGATAGCTCCAATCCGCTGGAGGTCAGTTTTATATTGAATTTTTATTCGCAGGAAAGTACAACGGAATACCCGGAGAAGTATTCTTTTACCAACGGAAAATATAAGAAGAGCAATATTTTTGAATAAATGCAAGGGGAAATATCAATTTGAAGTGAAATGGATGCGGGGAGGTACTTTAAATGAAAGGAATAACCAGGAAATTTAAAAATCAGTCCGGCTTAACTTTGGTGGAAATACTAATATCCGTGTTTATATTGTCAGTTATTATTACTTCTTTAAGCGGAGCCTTAGTATATGCCACCCGGGTAACAAAAGATAACCGGATGAAAACGACGGCAATTAATCTGGCAAATAAAGAAATTGAAACAATCCGTTCTATGAAATTTCTTGACGTCGGAACCAAAAACGGTGACCCGTCCGGTGATATTCCCATGGAAAAGGAAGTATCCGTTGACGGAATCACCTATATAATCAATACGCTGATAAACTGGGAAGAACAGGGGGATTGGACGGCTGCCGGAAATATGGACTGGGATTATAAAAGTGTCAGGGTAACCGTGGTTCCTAAAAGCTTTAAAGACCAGGCAAATCTCATTAAAACAGTGGAAACTTATGTGACCAGGGATTCGACACAGCCGGCCTTAACCGGCGGAAATATAAGGGTAGGAACAATACGGGGCTGGAAATCGGATGAATCGGATCCCGTATCCAATATTAAGGTGACCCTGTTTAAAGATTCGGCAGCTTCCAGAATCGTTTTTACCACGGCGGCGGGAGTAGCCAGATTTACGGGGCTGTCCAATGGAAATTATAAAATCACCTTAGACCCTTCCAGCCAGGGGATGATATTAAACCCTTCCCAGTTATCAGGATGGGATATCCGGATAAGCGGTACAGTTACCCGGACAGAAATATTTGAGGTGGAATATCCCTGTTATTTAAATCTCACCATGAAAAACGTAGAAGGGGATTCTTTTGATATGGCTTCTTCGGAAGAAGGAAAAATAACCCTTCAGGTTCCCTATGGGAATACTATTAATAAAACTTTTAATGGAACAGCAGTGGATTCCGACGGAAACCTGCCCAGAGCTTTTATATCCGATTTATGGCCCGTTGGCGACGGCTATGCCGGACAATACAATATATCAAGCGTGGAGATTCCCGATAAGTATTTTTTAGGCAGTTATGAAAAAATCGGACAGAATGAAACGGAATGGACGGGGAAATTCGACGGGCCCGGTACTTATAAGAATATTATCTGCTACTTTTATCAGGTTCCCGATACGCCTTCCGGGATTGGTACAGATTGGGTTTCAAGAAGCGGTTCTTCCTACTATATTGAATCAGGTACCCATGTAAGCGGTTCTGATGGAAATATAACAGATGTATCGGTCAGTACAAGCGACATCAGTCAGACATTAAATATGTCAACCGGTTCCTCTTCCGACCTTACTGCGGCAGCAATTTATTTTGATAATATGGGCTCCCGTGGAAATTCCGGATTGCAGCTCAATAGAAATTCCAAGCTTACGCTTCGTACCGGAATGGTTGTTTTCAGGGGAAAGGTTTCCTTTTCTGATAGTACCGGATGGATTACACTGCGGGCGGAATATGACGGAGATGAGTCATACAGTCCGATTAACGGCAGTGCAATCGGCGGAACACCGGGGGAAAGCTATGGAAAATTATTTCTTGAGGAACCTATGGTGGTAAACAGCAATACTATACTCGATAAAGGCGGATACTATTTCCGTGACGACATCCGGCTGCCCGGTGCCGTGGTTAATAATACCGACATCATACCAATTACGAAGGATAACTACGTCGAATAGGCAAACGAAGATTTTAAGCGTGCATTAAGCACGCAGATAGGAGTCAGTAATGCATGCTAAATTGAATTCTCGGGGTATCACATTAGTGGAATTAATCGTTGCAGTCTCACTTTTATCCGTCGTATTATCCTGCGCCTATTATTTCCTGTCATTTTCCCAGAAGGTTATGGTCCAGACCGGAGCCCAGTTTGATGCCATTCACACGGCAAGAATGGCCGCTATGAAGCTGGAAGAGGATATCAGAGGCGCGGAGGCGGCTAAAATTGGTGTGGATCGCCACAAGGCAGTGGAAATCCAGGATGACGGAATGTGGATTACGATCTACACGGATACCGATAAGGACGGAACGATACAGAAAGTACAATATAAATTAGTGGATGATGAGCTGAAAAGAGGGGTGGCAGGTTTAAATGATTCACCTGCCGATTGGGACACCATAGCCGCAAAAGTAAAAAATAAGCTGTCCGGCACATCCACTCCCATATTTTCACTGGATGGTGCGGCCGTTAACATAGAACTGCTTGTTCTGGATGAAAACAGCCGGTTATCGGATCATCCCGTAAGTGTAAAAACAAGTGTAACAGTCAGGAGTAAGGGGGCGATGGATTAATGAAATTTTACAGACTTTCATCAAAAGGAGTTGCTTTACCTACCGTTATTATGGTTATGCTGGTAGGGGTGACCATAGCCACTATGTTGTTAGCAATGACGACCTCTCAGGCAAGAACCGGAGTTACTTATGAAGATAACATCAGTGCACTCCATTCGGCAGAAGCGGGTTTAAATGAATATCTCTGGTATCTGAATAAGGAAAATGCGGAACTTGATTTTGAAACAGTAACAAACTACCCTAAGGCGGATCCCGTAGCGGCATATTTTATTGAAGAGCTGGAAAGCACCAATATGCAAAAAACCGTAAAGGTTACGGGATGGACCCTTCGGAATCCCGATATAAAGCGTACCATAGAAGCCACTTTCAAACAGCGTTCTTTTACCGAATATGTTTATTTTTCGGATAATGATCCTGCAGATATATGGTGGCAGAGCGGTGAAAAATGCTTTGGTCCTTATCATACCAATACAAGTCTTCGTATCAGCGGTTCGCCGGAATTTTTCGGCGCCGTAAGTTATGTTGAGGGTATTGAATACAGTGGAAGTGCTACTAACGATCCTAAATTCTATGCGGGTACGCAACAGGTTGAACCCATTGGCTATCCCAGTAATAATTCGGAGCTTAAGGCTCATGCGGAGGCCGACGGCTATGTATATACCGGCAGGACCAGTATTATGTTAAACTCTGACGGAACCATTACGGTATGGAATCCAAGCTCCAATTCCAACAAGGTTACACGACCCTTACCGCCCAACGGGGTTATTTACGTGGATGGAACTGCCACGAACGAAACTACAAAAACGAATCCAGGACCCACGGATCAACAACTCAGGGATGCTGCCGCCAAAAGATTTAATCAGGATCTGGGAAATGTATTTATATCGGGAACTTTAAAAGGAAGGCTTACGGTGGGGGCAAAAAATGATATTTATATTACGGATTATGACCCGACCTATGGCAAGGATACGGAAGCGGCAAGCCATGAGACTAACGGCATCCATTATGCATCTACGGATTTTGAAGTAGATACCGTTACGGGGGAGATTAGAGTCACCGGTACAGGACAGGAGGATATGCTCGGTCTCATAGCGGATAACAATGTTGCCGTACTTACTTACGGTTGGTTTAATAATAGCGGCGCAAAGATGGCAACAACTGGCATTCAGGTATATGGGGCAGTATTTGCCATTAACGGAAGTTTCGGTAACTCCTACAACATATTTAAAGAACAGGATAATACCTGGAATCCTACTAATTCTTTTCCCAGTCCGGGAGGTAAACTTACGGTCAGGGGAGCCATCATTCAGAGAAAAAGAGGTATCGTAGGTATAGGTACCGGTTTCACCAAGGATTATGCCCATGATATCCGGATGCTGTATGAATCACCGCCGTATTTTCTGGCGCCGGTAGATTCGGGCTGGGCAATCAATACATGGAAAGAAAAATAATATGACGAAAATGCTGGGGAGTATTTTTAATCATAAATAAGGGCTAAGTCAATAAACCTGGCGTTTAGACAGGTTATTGACTTAGTCTTTTTATCTCACAGGACGAACATTAAGGAGTTTATGCAACAGTTGATTAAAACGCGGCAGACCTAGGGAAAGGCAGGATGATGAGTATGTTAAAAGTCTTAAAGTATAAGGATAAAATATCTACCTCCATTGAATTTAATATTTATATTCCTATTTACATTGAATTTGGCTCGTGGGACATTTCCCAGGAGCCGACTGTGTATTGGAGAACCGG
The DNA here is from genome assembly GCA_002294045.1 of Lachnoclostridium sp. UBA903. Taxonomy (GTDB): domain Bacteria; phylum Bacillota; class Clostridia; order Lachnospirales; family Lachnospiraceae; genus Anaerocolumna. Next base: position 38,410 of record DBEP01000127.1, read on the forward strand.
TGATTTTAAAAAATCAGTAATGGAAATAGGCATTGGAAAATATAAAGGAGATATCAGATCCGTAGCACTGAACCTGTGTGAAAAGGTGAATGTACTGGAAGATATTAATATAAATTCAAAAAAAATGATAGAAGGGATTCCGGTTGTCCAATTTGATAAAATACTGTATAACACCTACATGGACGAACAAAGTAATCTGAAAGTTTATCTGTATAAGGACCAGGTATATATTATAATTTCGGATAATGAAATCGTGTCCGTGATACAAAATGATCATGTCGGATTCGGGCTGGATGCCAATAATAATATCTGCTGCATTTTGGCAAAGGGTATAAATGAAAAGGAAAGGGCGGCATTTTTACAATATTAAAGCATTTTAAGATAAACGAAACGCATCCGTTTTTCTTTGGTAAGTTAAGACGTTAACAGCTTGATGATGTAAAAGAAAAGAATTCTGAATTATGGAATATTATACCGTCAAATTAATAAACTTTAATTGAGTATAATTTTTAGGATGCAGGAATTGAAGAAAAAAATAATTGGTATTGTTATTTCATTCATTGTGCTGTGCTTCTCATCAATATCCTGTTATGAAGGGCTATTGCATAAACTTCAGGCAGACAATCCATATTCCGAAGAAATAAATCCCGGTGATGAGGCTGAGAAGAAAAATGATTCCAATTCCGGGGAATGGGAAGAAAATACAGGTAATAAAGCCGATTTGCCCGATGAGGCTGAAAATGAGGATTTACATCTGTATGCCCAGGCGGCGGTCTTGATGGATGCCGATAATGGGCGCGTCCTATATGAAAAGAACGGTTATAAAGAAATGCCTATGGCAAGTACAACAAAAATTATGACCTGTATCGTTACCCTGGAAAATTCCAATCCGGATGATATCGTGACGGTATCCAAATATGCCTCTACCATGCCGGATGTTCAATTAAATATAAGGGAAGGGGAGCAGTACCTGTTAAAAGATCTCCTATATTCCCTGATGCTTGAATCCCATAACGACGTGGCTGTGGCTATCGCAGAACATGTAGGCGGCTCCGTAGAAGGATTTGCAAAAATGATGAACGCAAAAGCAAAAGAATTATGCTGTGAACATACAAATTTTGTAACTCCCAACGGGCTTGATGCCGACGGACATTATACTACAGCTGTAGAGCTTGCCGTGATTGCAAGCTATGCCATTAAAAATGAAGAATTTTTAAAGATAACCAATACAGCGGTGTGGGAAATTAAAGAATTAAAAAATGGCCGTTCTTTCTCTGTCAGTAATAAAGACAGGTTTTTGTATATGTATGACGGTGCCATAGGTGTTAAAACAGGATTTACCGGAAAGGCCGGCTATTGCTTTGTGGGAGCGGTCGATAAAAATGATAAAACCTTAGTATCTGCCGTATTGGCCTGCGGCTGGCCGCCCCATAAGAATTATAAATGGTCCGACACAACCGAGCTGATGGATTATGGAATGGATAATTTTGAATTAAGACAGATATTCAATGCAGATAAAAAATTTACTCCGGCTTATGTTGTAGACGGAAAAGAAAATAAAGTGGACCTGTATTATAAGGGTGATATTTCACTGTTGTTGAGTAATAAGGATAAGGTAAGGGTAGTCTATAAAGTTCCTAAAGCGATTCAGGCACCGGTTGCTGCCGATTCGGAAGTGGGAAGTGCACAATATTACATTAACGACGAACTCTATACCGAAATTCCGATTTATACTTCCGCTTCCATTGAAAAAATTGATTTTGCATTCTGCATCAAGAAGATAAAGAATTTATATTTTTTTAAATGACCATTGATACCGTTAGAATAATTAATTGTACCCTGCAAGTTAGACGCAGTAAAAAAGGCTGCCCATAACTAACAGGGTACAATTTAATTAGGAGCGGCTCCTTTCCTTTACTGTCCCTGACAAAGGGTTCAATCCTCTTTTTATATGCCTGAGCCCAAGGAACAGGTTCAATTTTAAAAAAGAATTTACCTTATTTTAACTTTCCTATATTAATTTATTTACATAAAATTTATATAATATAACTTATCAGAAAGTTGTTTTCTAAACTTCTGATAAAAGGCGCTGTTTTTGCGCCGTGCATCCGATTATAGGAACACGATTTTTGTTCCTATAATATAAACTTATCGGAAGTTGTTTTTCAAACTTCTGATAAAAGGCGCTGTTTTTGCGCCGTGCATCTGATTATAGGAACATATTTTTTGTTTCTATAATATAGAAAAATATAGAAATATGCTTTTTTATTATATTTTTGTAAATTTTACTTTTCAGAAAAATGATATTCCCTGCCGGACGTAAGATGGAGGAATTATAATGTCAGATTTTATATCAGATATTATTAAGAATGAACTGGATTACATTATTGAGAAGAATCAGATAAGGTCGGTATTTCAGCCTATTATTTCCCTGAAGGACGGCCGGATATTAGGTCATGAGGCCTTAAGCCGAATAACCTGTAAGTCCATTATATCAAATACGGAGGAATTATTTCAGTTGGCAGGTGAATGTAACCGACTATGGGATTTGGAGCTGTTATGCCGTGTAAAATCCCTGGAAGCTGCTTATATTCAGTTGAAACCGCCTTATGATAAAAAATTATTTGTCAATGTCAATCCCAGAGTTATGCATGATATTAAATTCCGTGACGGCTTTACGAAAGAGTATCTAACCAGATATCATATTATACCTGAAAATATTATATTTGAAATTACGGAGCGGGAGGCAATTCATGATATGGAAAGCTTTCAGGCGGCAGTAAAACATTATAAACAGCAACATTATAAAATAGCAATTGACGATGCAGGCGCAGGGTATTCCGGATTAAATCTTATCAGTGATATACATCCCCACTACCTTAAATTAGATATGAAGCTGATACGCAATATTAATAAAGACAGCCTGAAATATGTTCTTGTAAAATCTCTCATCGAATTTTCCAAGATAACAAATATAAGTTTAATTGCTGAAGGAATTGAAACAAAAGATGAATTAAAGACCCTGATAAATCTGGGTGTACAGTACGGGCAGGGGTATTACATACAAAGGCCCGATGAAGTTATAAAGGAAATTGATTCTGAAATTATTGAATTCATTCTCAGAATGAACGAGAAGAAAAATAACAGCCTGGGTATTAAGTTATCTGGTTTATCTATAAAAGATATTACGAAAGCTACCTTTACCCTCCATCCTTCTACTAAAGTAGAACAAGTTTTTGATGGATTTAAGGAAAATCCGGATATTTATGGTATGTGTGTCGTCTTAAAGGATAAAGTTCTGGGCATTATTACCAGGGAAAATCTTATCCTGAAAGTAAGCGGACGGTATGGGTTCAGCCTGTATCAAAGAAAAGAAATATCCGATATTATGGATAAGGAATATTTGGAAGTGGACTATCATACACCTGTTAATACCGTATCCTATCTGGCAATGGAAAGGGAAAACAGCAAAATTTATGATATGATTGTCGTAACCAGAGACGGAAATTATTATGGGACGGTTACCGTCAAGGACTTACTGCAAAAAGCAACGGAAATAGATATTGTAAATGCTAAAAATCTAAACCCTTTAAGCGGACTTCCCGGCAATCTGATGATTGAACAGGAGATTGCCCAATGTATTACATTTAAAAGCAAATACAGTATATTTTACATAGATATTGATAATTTTAAAGCATATAACGACGTATATGGAATCGAAAATGGTGATAAAATAATTAAAATCCTTTCTAATATTATTTTAAGATATAAAAGGGAAAATAATTTTGTCGGCCATGTCGGCGGTGATGATTTTATTATGATTGTGGATGATTATAACTGGGATGAAATATCGGCCTGTATTATACGTGATTTTGAAAAGGAAGCGTGGATGATGTACAGTAAAGAAGACAGGGAAAAAGGATATATTCTATCCGTAAACAGACATGGCTTATTAGAAGAATTTCCCTTAGCCTCTTTAACAATTTCTGTTGTTTCCAACCAGAAAAGAAATTACACTTCCGGAAATGAGTTAACGGAAGAATTGGCAAAACTTAAAAAAAAAGGAAAACAGCACAAAGGAAGTATCTGTTATTCGGAAGATAGCATGTAACATGAAACTTCTGTTTCCTTTATTAATATAAACTTTTTTAAATATTTGGTTTTAATATACAATTGGACCTGTCACATACTTAGAATTTTATAAGTGACAGGTTTTCTTTTATGATAAACATGATTTTCTTGTTTCAATTATTACTATTTTAAACTTTTTCTGAATTTTCTTAAAATAAATGTACTATTTATGAAACTTTTCTTTCCATAAAATCGTCTGAAATTATAGATAGAAAAATATTTCTGATGCGCATAAAGCATGCACAGGAATGGAGGAAACTATGAATAGAATTTTATTTGCAATCAGAAAAAGTAAATATTATAAGTTAATCAGAGGAACAATATTTGCGTGCCTGGCAATACCTTTTTTAATATGGGGTTCCTTTATTATATTGCAGAATAAGGGAGCATATCTGGAAATCGTCATTCCTCTGGCCGGTATTCTTACCTGTGTATTATCCGGTCTGTATTCTATGCTGCACAAAGACAATACTGCCAAAGCGGCGCTCTGATTATTTGTCTTGTATTTGTCTCTTTTTATAGACTTGCCTTTCTGCCGCTATCAAATGGGTTTACCACCAAACATACATAAAACTTACATATAGCCATACGATATCCTAACATATAGGGCAGGATTTTCGTATGGCTTATAAAATATGCGTCTGTACATCGGACGGTTTGTCAGGACGTGTCTGACACCGTTCTGACCGCCTCAACTTGTGGTATTCTCTTAGACGTAAGGCTGAACTATAGCAAATTCTTTGCAAAATTATGAATTAACATAACATTTATTTTTAAATTGTGGTATAATATTAGGATGCAAAGAATGGACATGTAAAAGGAGTCTGTAAGATGATACGATTATCCAGAATGGGAATAAGAAATCTGGCTGCAAGTGATACGGTTTATTCCAGAGGGCTTAAGGATTATAAACAGAACCATATTGTTAATGCCACCTGGTCCAATACGAAACAGCAATACCGTATTACAGTCAAAGATAATTTTGAATATATGGTTACCGTTCAAGTTTTTGGAGACGGTTCCTTTGAACATAAATGCAATTGTTCCGACCATTTAAAGGAAGAGGGGGCATGTAAACATGTTATTACTGCACTGCTTTTTATACTAAATTATGTAGAGCGGTCCCTTATGGAGGAACCCGATAATCCGGCTGAGAGAACCGTTCATCAGATACTGGGATATTTCAGCAACCAGGAAGAGAGCTTAACGCAAGGTGAAACTTATCACATTAAAGTCGGTATATCCATTGCGTCTATTTTACGTTCTGATTCCGGTTCCGCAATGATATCTTTAAGAGTGGGTAACCATCATTATTATAAAATTCAATCCGTAAAAAAATTTTTAACGGATTTTTTTAATAAAGAAAATATCCTGCTCGGGAAAGAATTTAAATTTATCCATGGAGAAAGTAAATTTGACAGACAGTCCAGGAAAGTTTTGGATTATATACTTCAGATATACGAAATACAGGAAGCAATAGATAAGTTATTTTATTCCAGGCTTTTTTCCAAGGCCAATATAATCCTAACGAAGAATATGCTGCTGCGATTACTGGATATTCTGGACGAGAGTACCTTTAACCTGGAGTTATACGGAAAACAATATGAAAATGTAATTTATACACCGGGCAACCCTAAAATAGAGTATGATTTATCTTTAATTGATGATGGCATAGTAATGGATTACCACGGTAAATATGGTGTAATACCAATAACGGAAGAGGGTGAGCTGCTTTTTTATGACGGTTGTATCTACAAGCCGACGAAACGATTTCTAGGTAATTATCTGCCCTTTTATAATAATCTTGGCGGAAAAAAGGAACCTTTGGTTTTTAAAGGCGCCAATAAAAATAAATTTCTGGAAATCGTACTGCCCAAAATAAGTGAAACAATGGATTTAACAGTACCGAAAGAAATTCAGGACCGGTTTATTACCTCCGAATTGGAACCGGTTGTTTATCTGGATAAAGTCAAAAATTATATTCATGCGGAACTGAGATACCGGTATGGGGAACATGAATTTAATGCCTTTGAAAATGCACCTTCCGACAATTTCATTATCATCAGGCAGCCTCAGAAGGAAGATTATTATATTGATTATCTGGAAAAGCTGGGATTCCAGCCTAAGCTGCATGGTTTTGTCATGCGCAATGAGGATGATATCTATGAATTCTTAACTACGGACATTCATGAACTGGCAAAGGAGTGTGAATTATATTATTCCGATGCCTTTAAAAAAATCAATATTAAGTCTGCCGGAAGCTTTAAGGCCGGCCTAAGGGTAAACAGCGGATTGGATTTGCTGGAAATGGATATAAACTATGAGGAAGTTCCTAAAGAGGAGTTAAAGGACTTATTCAAGGCCTATCGGCTAAAGAAAAAATATTACCGGTTGAAAAACGGCAGTTTTATTAACCTGGAAGAGGATAATATCAGAGAAGTATGGGATATACTAAATTATCTCGGGGTTTCCGGTAAAGAGTTAAGTAATGAATCCATAGAGCTTTCTAAAAATACAGCTCTTTATTTAAATAACGTTTTTCAGGAAAAAAAGCTTAAAGCCGATAAAAACGAAGGTTTTACACAACTGGTTGAAAAAATATTGAATCCGAATACCACAGAGTATAAAATACCGGACGGCATACAGGCTGACTTAAGGGGATATCAGGTAACCGGTTATAAATGGCTTCGGACTTTAGCCGATAATAACCTGGGCGGAATTTTAGCAGATGACATGGGCCTGGGTAAAACCCTGCAGACTATCGTATATATTGCCTCCATAAAAGAAATGTTTGAATCGTGCAGATTTCTAATTGTATGTCCTTCCTCCTTAATTTATAACTGGCAGGATGAACTTGAAAACTTTGCACCTCATTTAAGCTCATCGGTGGTGACGGGTAATCCCAAGGAACGTCAGGAATTAATTGAAGCAGATATAAAAACGGATATCTTAATAACTTCATATCCATTAATGAGAAGAGATATTAATTTGTACCAGAAATTTCGGTTTCATACTGTTTTCATTGATGAGGCACAATATATTAAAAATGCGGACTCCCTGAATGCAAAATCCGTTAAGCTTCTGGACGCGGAACATAAATTTGCGTTAACAGGAACGCCGGTTGAGAATTCTTTATCGGAATTATGGTCTATTTTTGATTTTATTATGCCGGATTATTTATTCAGCCATGCAAAATTTGTAAACCAATATGAAAAACCCATAATGAGGGCGGAAGAGAGCATTCTGGATGATTTGAACCGACGCATTTTGCCGTTTATTCTCCGGCGCATGAAAAAAGACGTATTGCAGGAACTGCCCGATAAAGTAGAAACCAAAATGCTTACGGATATGGCGGATGAGCAGAAAAAAATATATCTATCCTATGTGGAGAATGCCAGAACAGAACTGGACAATGAAATAAAAGAAAACGGTTTGGAAAAGAGTAAACTTAAAATCCTGGCGGTTTTAACCAGGCTTAGGCAGATTTGCTGTCATCCCGGTACTTTTCTTGAAAACTATGACGGCGGAAGCGGAAAATTGGAATTACTGATGGAAATACTTACAGACGCAATTGCAAATGAACATCGTATATTAGTATTTTCCCAATTTACATCCATGCTTTCTATTATAGAAAAAGAATTGAAAAAACAAAACATTACTAATTTCTATCTGGAGGGCTCAACTAAAGTTCAGGATAGAAATGATTATGTAAAGCGGTTTAACCAGGGGGAAGGCAAGGTTTTTCTTATTTCGTTAAAAGCAGGCGGAACAGGACTCAATCTGGTTGGTGCAGATACGGTGATTCATTATGATCCCTGGTGGAATCCGGCGGTAGAAGAGCAGGCAACAGACCGAGCTTACCGTATCGGCCAGATTAACTCAGTTCATGTGATTAAGTTAATTACCAAAGGAACCATAGAAGAAAAAATATATAAACTGCAAATTAAGAAAAAGAACCTTTCCGATTCCGTTATCCAGTCCCAGGAAGTGTTCATTAATTCCTTAACCAAAGAGGAATTGGAGGACATCTTTGGCTGACAATAAAGGGGCCCTTGCAAGTAGCCTGATTTGCTTTACAAAAAGGAGTGGCAAGACTATTTGCAAGCAGCCCCATGATTCTATACAACGCTGTAATCCTGTAAATTTAAGCTGCTGTGTTTATTTCATTATTTATTCCGTTGCATTCTGTTCCGTATTGCTTTCAAAATGAGTATTATAGTATTCCTCTGTTAATAAATCCAAATAAGAGTCATTCAGTTCCCCGAATTCCGCAATTATCATTTCTTTCATTTTCTCAAGTTTATGGAAGAAACGAACTTCTTCGGTTTCATTAGGATCCGTCAAGGTATCTAACTGGCCGGCCGTAACATTTTGGGAAAGCCAGTCATTGATATCTCTGGTTAAATTGTTTTCCTCCGCAATTTCTTTTTCCACTTTCCGTGCTTTCCTGTAAGATGAGAAACCTACATATAAAAATGCAAGGAAGAGTGCCCCCATAACAAGATATGGCAGGAGCCCTGCAAATATCTTTATAATTCCTGCCGCATTCAGGATAAGTACGGCTATCCCTAAGACGGATACCAGAATAAAAGTAAAGGCAGAGGATTTTAAATCCTTATATTGTTCTTCTTTTTTTACATAAGTATAAGAAGGAACCGGTTTAGGACGGGTGCCTTCGATTATATTCTGCAGTTCATCTTCACTGAACATAGAATCATATTTCTCATCGGTATGTTCACGTAGTGACTGTTCTTCAGGGATTTCATTTTCATCAAACTCTTCCCCGTTTTCTTCTTCATAATAAACATCATCAGAATCGTCTTCGTAAGCCCCATCCTCTTCTTCTGTAAAAGTATCCGCACCATCAGCAGTTCCGGAACCATTTACCGGTGAATGCTCCTGAAGGGAAGAGAGGGCGTGTTCCGATTCAACAGAATAGAAGGCTTTAAAGAGCTTATTCACTTGTTTCATTAATTTTTCTTCTATCAAAACAACCCACTGCTGTTTTTCCTCATCAAATTCATAGCTGGCAGTTTCAATATCGGAATAATGAAGAAATTCAACAAATCTTTTAGCAAGCAATTCTTTTTCCGTCTCCATGAAGATTTTTAATTCCGGCGCATCCGGCAAATTTTCGACCAGTTCCGTACCACAGTCAGCGCAGACGGTTATACCATCCACATATTCTTCTTTGCAATTAGGACACCAAGGCATAGTAATCACTCCTATTTCATGTTTATTTATTTACTTTAAAACAATGATATGCTTTTTTGCCTTTTCTTACAAGTAATATACCCTCCGAGTTGAAATCATTGTTTGTAAATACTTTATCAAATTCCGTAACTTTAGTATCATTAACGGCAACACCGCCCTGGATAATGGTTCTTCTTGCATCAGAGCGTGAAACTGCCAGCTTGCTGTCTACCAATAAAGTAATCAAGTCTATTCCGGCGGCAAATTGTTCTGCGGAATAAGTTGTGGTCGGAATATCCTCCGATTTTATTCCGCCGTTGAATAAGGCTTTGGAAGCATCCATGGCCTTTCCGGCTTCTTCTTCACCATGCACTATTTTAGTGATTTCAAATGCGAGTATATCTTTGGCATAATTGATCTCAGCATCCTTTAAAGCCCCCAGTCTTCTTACCTCATCCATGGGAAGGAAGGTCAAAAGCCCCAGGCATTCTTCTACCTTAACATCTTCTATATTCCTCCAATATTGATAGAATTCATATGGGGAAGTCTTAGCCGGATCCAGCCATACGGCACCCTTCATGGTTTTTCCCATCTTTATGCCTTCACTGGTGGTAAGTAATTTAAAAGTCAGCCCATAAGCCGGTTTTTGTTCCTTTCTGCGTATTAAATCAACACCGCCTAAAATATTGGACCACTGGTCATTCCCGCCTAATTGGAGGCAGCAGCCATAGAGCTGGTTTAATTTCAGGAAGTCGTAGGACTGCATAATCATATAATTAAATTCGAAAAAGGTCAGCCCTTTTTCCATTCTTTGCTTATAACATTCGGCCGTAAGCATTTTATTTACGGAAAAATGTACGCCGATTTCCCTTAAGAAATCAACATAGTTCAGATTTAACAGCCAGTCCGCATTATTGGCTATTATTGCATTATTATTATCAAAATCAATAAACCTCGCCAGCTGTTTATGAAAGCGGTCCGCATTGTGCTGAATGGTTTCCTTTGTCATGACGGTTCTCATATCTGATTTACCGGAAGGGTCGCCAATCATGGTTGTCCCGCCGCCAAGCAGAGCAATTGGTCTGTGTCCGGCCTTCTGCATATGCATCATTGCCATAACGGTTAAAAAATGACCTGCAGTTAAACTGTCGGCGGTTGCATCAAAGCCTATATAAAAGGTAACTTTTTCCTTCCCTAATAATTCCCTGATTTCCTGTTCGTGGGTTGTCTGTTCAATAAATCCACGTTCCAATAAAATATCATATACATTCGTTGACATTTTATATTCCTCCTTCTATAAATTAGTTTCATTATAAATTAAATTTTCCTATTTTTCAACGTTTTTGGAGTATTTCAAGCGCTGTAATTCTTAACGATACGATATAGAGAATTCCTGTTTCAACGGGCAGCATGATAGCCGCCTTTAATGTACGCATGGGCAGCAAAATGAAAAATGCTTTACCGGATAAGAGGGAGAGCCAGATAGTAGAAAGAGCAAGGTCTATAAAAATAACAATAATTAGTCTGGCAAAAAATATCCTCCGGATACTTACGGGCTTTTTATAAAGAAAAAAACCGTAAATAAAGCCCGACAGAACGGCACTTAAGGTAAACCCGGGAAAAAAGGGACCGGCCGGTTTAACCAAATAATTTAAAATATCGCCGAGACCGCCTAAAATACCGGCTGTTATTGGCCCATAGAGTATTCCGGCTAAACCGGTTGCAAGAAAGGAAAATCCGATTTTGACGAAATCACCAATCATAATAGAAGAAAGGCCTAAAACAGTATTAATTGCCGCAAGCATGGCAGATATGGCTAAAGTACGTACATTTTTTAATTCCTTTGCAGAATCTTTTAATAAATAAAAAATATTCAGCATATTTTACCTCCTTTTCGTTTAATGTGTTGTCGCAAAATAATGCTACTACGAGAAGGTAAATGCCTATCATGTAGCAGCGGGATGCGGATATTGTACCGCAAGATAACTTTTCGTTCACCGGACAACTCCCCGTCCCGGTGACACTTAACGCACAAAATCCTACTCTGCTATCAGTATTTTTTGACCTATTTACTATAGCAAAATTAGAACAATATATCAAGAACCTAAAATGTTGCTTTGAAGCCGTAAGGCTGAATAGTAACATTATTAGTAAGGAATTGGAATATATTTGAACAAGTCCGGAATATACTTTAATAGAAAATAATAATCAGATTCTGGCAGTAAACATTTCTGTTAAAATAATTTAATATTGCCACCTTCTCATGGTGCGCTCTGTGTTAATGGCTGAATAGGGAAGTTTTGAGATGCCGTTTTGCGGCATCATGTTAGGAAGAGTGAAAGAAAATATAGATAAAGAAAGGATGCCACAATGCGATTCTTTCACTCCTTTATAATTAGCAATAGAACGGTTCCTTACCGTATTCTGTTGTATGTGGCGGTATCGCAGGTCTGCCTGCGATATTAAACCGGTGTAAAATATGGACAATCAAAATCAAATGCAGCCTCTATCCAGAAATGAGTATATAAGACTTGCAAGGGAGAGTTGTACAAGAAATTTAAGTTATAATGGCGGCAATATTAAAAACAATGGTATGGGCAAGAGTAAAGGATATTTAAAGACAGAAAAATTAAAAGCCTGGGATTATGCCGATTTAAAAAACAGGCAAGGCATGGCGGAAAACAGATTCATCATGTCGGCCGCAAGTCTTAAGTCTTTGCTGATACGGCTTATATGTGCACTAGTATTGTTTTTGGTTATATTTTTAATTGATGCATTCGATATTAAAATAAATTCTTTTAACAGCAGATACATACAGGATTTGGTTACCTCCAATCAAAGCATGGATAAGGCCGAAAATTTTTTTGTTTCATTATATGAAGAGTTTGTAAAATCCGAAAAATAAATCCGAAAAACCCGGTAGTAATTTAATGGCATTAGAGCGTGTTTGAAAAATCATTGGGGTATCATTTGTATTTTAAACAGTTTTAAGTTATAATGAAGAAATGAAATAATACAGAGATTTATAATCATGTAATATTTTGTTAAATACAGACACATTGATTTACATAATTATATTATGTTAACCAATGTGTTTTTCTGAGGAAATGGAGAAAGCAAAATGAAAAGATTAGCACTATCCGATGAAATCTTGCTAACCGTAGACAAACCGGCCAGATATATAGGCAATGAGATTAATATGGCAGAAAAAGATTTGGACAAGATAGAAATACGTTTTTGTATGTGTTTTCCCGATGTATATGAAATCGGCATGTCCCATCTTGGAATTCAGATATTGTATGATATGTTTAACCGCAGGGAGGATACCTATTGTGAAAGATTGTATTCACCCTGGATTGATTTGGATAAAATTATGAGGGAAAAAAATATTCCTCTGTTTGCTTTGGAATCTCAGGACCCCATTAAAAACTTTGACTTCCTGGGTATTACTCTCCAATACGAGATGTGTTATACCAATATTCTGCAGATATTGGAACTGTCCCGGATTCCCATTTATGCCAGGGACAGGACAGAAGATGACCCCATTGTTTTGGGCGGCGGACCCTGTTCCTATAACCCGGAACCTATTGCTGATTTCTTTGATTTCTTTTATATCGGCGAAGGTGAGACCGTTTATGACAAAATACTGGATGCCTATAAGGAAAATAAAAGACATGGGGGCAGCCGGAAGGAGTATTTAGAAAAGATAGCCGGAATTGAAGGAATTTATGTGCCGTCTTTTTATGAGGTGGAATATAACGAAGACAGTACGATGAAAGCATTTTATAAAACCAATGGACAAGCCAGGGATAAAATACGTAAACAGGTTGAAATGAATTTAAGCGATACTTTTTATCCTGAGAAACCTCTGGTTCCTTATATTAAGGTAACTCAGGACCGGGTTGTACTGGAAATCCAAAGGGGGTGTATCCGGGGCTGCCGTTTCTGCCAGGCTGGTATGATATATCGTCCCATCCGAGAAAGAGATGCCGCATTTCTAAAGGATTATGCATACCGGATGTTAAAGGCCACCGGTCATGAAGAAATATCCCTCAGCTCCTTAAGTTCCAGCGATTATTCCGCTTTGCAGGAACTGGTATATTATTTAATTGAAGAATTCCGTTCCAAAGGCGTTAATATATCTCTGCCTTCCCTGCGGATTGATGCTTTTGCCCTGGATGTAATGAGTAAGGTCCAGGATGTAAGAAAAAGCAGTCTGACCTTTGCACCGGAAGCAGGCTCCCAAAGACTTAGGGATGTAATCAATAAAGGTTTGACGGAAGAAAATATATTAACCGGTGCAAAGGCAGCTTTTGACAGCGGCTGGAACCGTGTTAAATTATATTTTATGCTGGGTCTTCCTACAGAAACGGAAGAGGATATTGAAGGCATTGCCATTCTTTCCGATAAAATTGCCAGAGAATATTATTCCATTCCTAAGGAGCGGAGAAACGGCAAAGTAAGTATTGTAACAAGTACCTCTTACTTTGTTCCCAAGCCCTTTACCCCGTTTCAATGGGCAAGAATGGACACACCGGAGGAATATATCTTAAAACAACGGTTTTTAAGGGAGAAAATTAATGACCAGTTAAACCGGAAAAGTATTAAATATAATTGGCATGAAGCGGAAACCAGTATATTGGAGGGAGTATTTGCAAGAGGGGACAGAAGACTTAGCCAAGTGATTTATGATGCTTATAAAGCAGGCTGTCTCTATGATTCCTGGTCGGAATGTTTTAAATATGAAATATGGCTGAAAGCCTTTGAAGATAATGGTATTGATATAGGATTTTATACCAGTCGGGAAAGAGGCAGGGACGAAATACTGCCCTGGGACTTTATTGATGTGGGTGTGACAAAGGAATTTTTATGGAGGGAATATAACCGGGGTATTCAGGAAAAGGTAACGCCTAACTGCAGAAAGGCATGTGCAAATTGCGGGGCTAAAATATTTAACGGCGGTGTATGTTACGAAGAGAAAGGACAGGAGGTATTACTGTAATGAAAGTTCGTATTAAATTTACGAAATCGGGTCCTTTAAAATTCATTGGCCATCTGGATGTTATGCGGTACTTTCAAAAAGCTTTCCGACGGGCAGAATTGGATGTGGAATATTCCCAGGGCTTCAGCCCCCACCAATTAATGTCCTTTGCGGCCCCGTTGGGAGTAGGGTTAACCAGTGACGGGGAATATCTGGATGTTTCCATGAATTCTTGCGATGTTCCGGAAGTTATGATTCCGCGAATTAATGAAGTGATGATAGATTATATCCGGGTAGTTGATTTTAAGATATTACCCGACAACAGTAAGAATGCCATGTCCATGGTTGCCGGGGCAGATTACCTGGTATCACAAAAAGTCGGCTATGATTTTATGGATAATTCCGTATTCCGTCAGAAATTTATGGAATTTTTCAACCAGGAAAGTATAGTAATTACCAAAAAGACAAAAAAAAGTGAAAACGAGGTAAATATTAAACCAATGATTTATCATGTCTCTTTTGACAGGGAAAAATTTCAGGAGAATATTGGAGTACCGTTTACTGACAGGGCTATGGATTCTGTCGCCGAAGTTTTTACCAATGGGATAAAGGTTTATATGCAGCTGGCAACCGGAAGTGTGAACAATCTGAAACCGGAATTGGTAATGGAAGCTTTTTGCAAATTTACCGGCATGGAGTTTGAAAAATTTGCCTATCAGGTGCACAGGCTCGAAATTTATGCGGACCTCGGCGATGAAAATAATCGAAAGCTTATTCCGCTGGGATGGGCAGATTAAACGGAATAAGGGGTATAATTTAGAAATAGAAATAAAAGTAATGGATGGGAGTTACCATGAAACATAAATTAATCATTACAAAACTGGATAACCAAATTGTTTCAGCCATATATGAAGACAGCGATATGCTTCAGGTTAACCTGGACAGACTGGACAAACAAAGTATACTAGGAAATATTTATATAGGAAAAGTAAAAAACATTGTGAAAAATATTAATGCTGCTTTTATAGAAATTGCCGGCGGTAAAATGTGCTATTTAGCTCTGAATGAAAATAAAAATCCTATCTTTGTCAATCCGAAGAAAAGTGATGTGATTGTATCCGGAGATGAACTGTTGGTACAGATATCCAAAGAGGATGTGAAAACCAAAGCTCCCGTGGTAACAACTAATTTAAACTTTACCGGAAAATATATTGTCCTGGTTCATGGTAAATCTACGCTGGGTATATCGGCTAAAATCGAAGAGGAAACCGAAAGGAAACGCCTGAAAGAAATCATGATAGATTTCAAACAGGATTCCTGTGGCTTTATCGTAAGGACCAATGCAATGCATATACCCCGGGAACAGATAAGGGAGGAAGTGCAGATTCTTATAAAGTATTATGAAGATATAAAAGAATATGGTATCCATAAAACGCCTTTTTCCCTTATCTATAAGACACCACCCGGATTCATTTGTGATATACGGGACGGTTTTGCCGATAATATTGATGAAATTCAGACAGATGACAAGGAAATTTATGAGCAGATTCGGATTTATATGGAAAAATATCAAAGGGAGGATTTGTCTAAACTTACCTTTTATGAAGATAAATTAATATCATTAGGTAGTCTCTACGGTATCAGAGCAAAATTAGAAAATGCATTGCGGGATAAAGTCTGGCTGAAATCCGGAGGAACCATAATTATTCAGCCTACGGAGGCTTTAACCGTAATTGATGTTAATACCGGAAAAGCAATAAGCGGTAAAAGGAAGGCACAGGATACCTTTTTTAAAATAAATATGGAAGCCGCCGCAGAAATTGCAAAACAGATCCGGCTGCGAAATCTTTCCGGCATTATAATTATAGATTTCATTGATATGGTGGAACAGGAATATAAAAACTACCTGATGAAGGAATTAGAAGATTTATTCCGAAAGGACCCTGTTAAAACCACTTTAATTGATATGACCGCCCTGAATCTGGTGGAAGTAACCAGAAAGAAAGTAAGAAAGCCTCTTAATGAACAATTCTAATATTTTTTAAGGACAGTGATATGATATGACAAAAACAAATGCAATGCGTTTGCTGGATCAAGCCGGAGTTAAATACGAAACAAAGGAATATGAGGTAAATGAATCCGATCTTTCGGGAGAGCATGTGGCTATGCAGGTTGGTTTTCCGCCTGAACAGGTTTTTAAAACTTTGGTGGCAAAAGGAGAAAAGAAAGGGATTATGGTATTCTGCATACCGGTAAATTCAGAACTGAATCTGAAAAAAGCCGCCGCTGCCGTTGGAGATAAAAAGATTGAAATGATTCATGTAAAAGATTTATTAGGTATTACCGGGTATATAAGAGGCGGATGCTCCCCCATCGGAATGAAAAAGAAATTTCCTATCTATATGGATGAGACGGCAGTTTTGTTTGATAAAATAACGGTAAGTGCCGGTGTCAGAGGCTGCCAGCTTATAATCAATCCGGAACAGTTAATTGAATATACTGGCGCTCAGTTATATGATTTAATGAAAGCGGAATGAGGAATCGGTAAGCTTGCTGTCCCATTCCGACTGGAGCAACAAAATCATAAACATGGTTTTATTTATGATATAATGAAAGCGGAATAAGCATGATCAAGCTTGCTTGAATCGTGCGATTGGAGCAACGAGATCATGAACATGCTTTTTGTTCATGATATAACGAAAGCGGAGAGAGGAAATTACAAGCAAGCATGTAATTTCCGACCGGAGCAACAAGATCATGAACACGTCTTTTGTTCATGATGTAACAAAATAAGAAAACCTGGAAGCTTTAAACCATCTGAATGTAAGAACTTACAATTTTCTTACAGTTCAGGTGGTTTTTTATGTTCCGTTATGGAACTATTCGCCAATTTATTTCGTCTAATTGTTAACAATAAAACAATTCAATATGAGGAGGTTATTATGAAAAAAAATATTCATTTATGTATCAGTTTGCTTTTGACAATTGTACTGTTAATAACCGGTGCAACAGGATGCTCCAGTAAAAAAGCAGATGAAAATACCGGTACTGCCTTAGACAGTACTTCAGGAACAGTACCTCAGGAATCCTATTCCATAGCGAGGTCATCTGCCGCAGGTGATAAATCCGATGGAGCGGAAGGCTTGGCCGGAGCCGCAATGGAAGATTCCGCCTATTCGGAAAAAGACTACGGAATGCTAAACGTGGAAGGTGAAGAAAACGGGTTTGAAAATTTTAATATGGAGGAATATAATACAATTGTTGAAAATGACTTTGCATCCGTTTATAATAACCCTTTATCCACTTTTTCCGTGGATGTGGATACGGCATCCTACAGTAATATACGGAGAATGATTTACCAAAACCAAATAGTGGAACCGGATGCGGTAAGGCTGGAAGAGATGATTAATTATTTCAAATATGACTATAAGAAACCGGATTCCGGTATTCCTTTTTCCGTAAATACGGAGCTTTCCGACTGCCCCTGGAATGAAAATGCCAAATTGTTATTAATCGGACTTCAGGCAGAGGAGATAGATTTGAAAGAACGCCCCAGCTCCAATATCGTATTTTTATTGGATGTATCCGGCTCCATGAATGAACCGGATAAGCTTCCTCTTATGCAGAAAGCCTTCGTCATGCTGACGGAAAATCTTACGGAAGCGGACAGAATATCCATTGTAACCTATGCCGGTGAGGAAAAGGTTGTTTTAGAAGGCGCCAGGGGAAATGAAACCATGAAAATAACTTCTGCCATTGAAGAATTAACGGCCGGCGGAAGCACTGCGGGTTCCGCCGGAATTGAAAAAGCTTATGAACTGGCTGACGAATACTATATTAAAGGTGGTATTAACCGTGTTATCTTAGCAACGGACGGAGATCTGAATGTAGGAGTCACCAGCGAAGGCGCCCTGACCAGATTAATAGAAAAGAAAAGGGAAAATGGTGTATTTTTATCCGTCCTGGGCTTTGGAACCGGTAATATTAAGGATAATAAGATGGAAACACTGGCAGATAACGGCAATGGTAATTATTCCTATATTGATTCCCTGCTGGAAGCCAAAAAAGTCCTGGTGGAAGAAATGGGCGGCACCTTATTTACCGTGGCAAAAGATGTTAAGCTCCAGGTGGAATTCAATCCGGCCAGAATCAAGGGATACCGTCTAATCGGATATGAAAACCGGATGCTGAATACGGAGGATTTTAATGATGATACCAAGGATGCCGGCGAAATTGGAGCAGGACACAGGGTAACGGCATTGTATGAACTCCTTACAATTGATTCCAAACAGGAAATACCGGAAACTGATTTAAAATACCAGTCAAGCAAATTAACGGATACCAGTACGGAATGGCTGACAATTAATATCAGATATAAAGAACCGGATGAAAAGGAAAGCAAACTAATATCCGTACCGGTGGAGGAAGATTTATATACCAGGACTATGCCTGATAATCTTGCCTTTGCAAGTTCCGTTGCCTCCTTTGGCATGCTGTTAAGGGACAGCAAATGGAAGGGAACTTCCTCCTATGATAAAATATTGGAAACTTTAAACAGGCTCGATGTTTCTTCCGATGAATATAAAGAAGAATTTGCAGACCTGGTAAAAAAAATGAAAAGAACGGAAGATTAGAATTCTTCTGTTAAAAATTTTAAGTTAGCGGCTTGCAAAAGGATA
The DNA here is from genome assembly GCA_002294045.1 of Lachnoclostridium sp. UBA903. Lineage (GTDB taxonomy): Bacteria > Bacillota > Clostridia > Lachnospirales > Lachnospiraceae > Anaerocolumna. The sequence continues at coordinate 57,394 of DBEP01000127.1, forward strand.
TAAACTGTAGGTTAGATTTTCGGAATTTGTTCCAACGATTACTTGCAGCTTTAACCTTTTGCAAGCCGTAAACAGGTCAATAAATGCTGATGGCAGAGCAGGAATTTATCATGAATTCCTCTATACTTTCCCTGTTTCCTGTCAGGGAACCCTGAACCATTTCCTTCGAACCGCCGCCTTTGCCGTGAAAAGCCTCGTTCAAGCTTTTGCCGATTGGACGGACATCCATGTGTTTAGAGGCCAGGATATATTTATACTCTTTTTCTTCCAAGGAAGTAAAAACTGCGCAAATGCCGTCGCATCGTTCCATAAGAAGATTGGCGTAGTTTCTTAAGGTATTTACTGTTACCTCATTGTCAAAAATGCAGATAGAAGCCGTACCTTTAGGAAAAGCTGCTGCTTTATAATTTAATATTTGAGTCTGTAATTCCGATAACCTGTCTTTTAAGGACTGGTTTTCATTTTTTAAACTTTTTACTGCTTCCTGTACTTCATCCGGTTTTGCGGATAATAAAACGGAGATGTCCGCAACACTTTTTTCCTTTTTGTTATAATCCTGTAAAGCTCGTGTTCCGCAGAGCATACTGATTCTGACGCCGCCTTTATATTTCTGGCAGGAAGTAATCTTGACTGCCCCTATTTCTCCGGTAAGTGCCACATGGGGTGCACAGCAGGCACAGATATCATAACCGGGAACCGTGACAATACGGATATCACCTGACAATTCCTTTTTGCTTCTGTAATTTAATGATTTTAACTCGTCAGGACCTGGATAACTTGTCTCTATGGGAATATTTTCATATACGGCCTGGTTTGCCTTCTGTTCCATAAGACGGATACCGGTTTCGTCTAAATTTCCGTTAAAATCTATTGTAATTGCTTCACTTCCCATACGAAATCCCACATTATCATAACCAAAATATTTATGGACCAGTCCGGAGATAATATGTTCCGCCGTATGATGCTGCATAAGGTCAAAACGCCTTTCCCAGTCAATTTGTCCTGTAACGGTTTCACCTGCGGTAAGGGGAGCCGCCAGGGTATGATAAATAATTCCGTCATCTTCCTGCACGTCATAAACAGGGATACCACTTATAGTTCCGGTATCGGAAGGCTGTCCGCCTCCTTCCGGAAAAAAAGCCGTCACATCCAGAGTAACTACGTAGCCGGGATTAGTTTTACATGCTTTTTCAGTCTGTTGGACACAGCTTAGAACAGCTGCCTCAAAAGTTTTCTTGTGGCTGTCTTTATTATATAATTGAACGGTTGGTTGGTTCATTGCAGCTAACTTCCTTTCTCCTGTAAAATTTTATCGGTGTTAATACATTAAGTTTACTTATTTAAGTCATAATTATAATACAGCGGTCCGCCAATGGCAACCGGCAGAATTCAGGCACACAAAATTTTTTTGTAAGGTTTAAAAGATTGCAATTAATTATAATACTACTGAGCAACTGAACTGCAACGGCGCCTATGTACAAAATCTCACTGAAATTATTTTTTTATTTTATTTCAAATGAGTAAGTTATCCGCTGTCATGTGTTTTTTGGGAAGTTATCCATATTATTACATTTTATTTAAGAATGTTATAATATGGTTGACTTATAAATGAGCACAAGTTAAAATAAGCGTAAATTCCTGGTAAATTGATTGTCAAAATTATTTTTGAGGTATATTAGTTATGAAAAAAATATTATATGAGAATCTGCCATATTTAGCTATAATACTAGCCTGTTTATTTAATGCAAGAAATATTGTGACAGGAACGGGAAATACCATTATGAGAGAATATGGAAAATTGACAGCTGAAGAAAAGGAACTTTATGATATTTCAAAAGTTAAAACGTCACAAATTTTATATGTTCTGTCTTTGGTTATTGTGACTGTTCTTGCGTTTGTATTTTCGGAAATTTTTCCCAACGTCATTGCTCCAAAGACGTTCATAGTGTGTTACCTGTTAGAAATAGCAGTGCTTTTAATTTTTATAAAGACAAAATGGATACTTAACTGGTTTTGTAAAAAGTAGGTTTGTCTAAATAAAATTATTTTCATTGACAAATTATGCCGGATGTGCTAATATGTTTTAGTGTGCCGCACAGCGAGGTTCTAAATTTCTGTATATATATAACAGTATACCATAGCTGGCGAGTAATGATAATAGGAGGTGCCATATGTACGCAATTATAGCAACAGGTGGTAAACAGTACAAAGTAGCCGAAGGCGATATCATTAAAGTGGAAAAGCTTGGTTCAGAAGCTGGTTCAACTGTTTCATTTGATCAGGTTCTTGCAGTAAACAAAGGTGAACTGGTGGTAGGTAACCCGACCGTATCTAATGCAACCGTTACAGCAACCGTTGTAGAAGAAGGTAAAAATAAAAAGATTATCGTTTACAGATACAAGAGAAAAACCGGATACCACAAGAAGAACGGTCACAGACAGCCATATACTAAGGTTAAGATTGAAAAAATCAACGCATAATAGTTTCCAAAGGTAAGTGATATGATAAAAATATCCGTTTACAAGAATGAAGAAAGTAAGATTATCGGCTTTCGGTGCCTGGGACATGCCGAATTTGCAAAAAGCGGTCAGGATATAATATGTGCGGCAGTATCGGTGCTGGTAATCAATACCGTGAATTCTATAGAACATTTTACAACAGATACCTTTGAATATAAGGAAGATGAACAAAAGGGCGAGATAGATTTCAGGATTGTTTCAGAACTTAGTAATGAGTCAGATTTATTATTAAATTCTTTATTTCTTGGTTTACAGGGAATACAGAAGGATTATGGTCAATATATTAAGATGATTTAGCAGGATTGATTTTTATTCTGCAGACATGTATTCAAGGAGGTGTAGGTTATGTTAAAGATGAACCTTCAATTTTTTGCTCATAAAAAGGGTGTTGGTTCTACCAAGAACGGCAGGGATTCCGAATCCAAAAGGTTAGGTGCGAAAAGAGCTGACGGACAATTTGTTTTGGCCGGTAATATACTTTACAGACAGCGCGGAACTAAAATCCATCCGGGCAATAACGTCGGACGTGGCGGAGATGACACATTATTCGCATTAGTAGACGGTGTTGTCAGATTTGAAAGAAAAGGCAGAGACAGGAAACAGGCTTCTGTATATCCGGTAGAATCAAAATAATATGAGATGATAGAACCCCAGATTCTTGATTAAGTCATGAATATGGGGTTTCTTTTATTGTTATATTAATAAATAGAATCAGGCTTTATAAAAAAGCATAGAAAGTATTTTTCCCTGTTATTCTTGTAATTTTTACCGATTCCGATTATAATAAAAACATTGAAACAGAGGTGATAATAATGTTTGCAGATACTGCTAAAATATATATACGCTCCGGTAAAGGAGGCGACGGACATGTAAGCTTCAGAAGAGAATTATATGTACCGGCAGGCGGTCCGGACGGAGGTGACGGAGGTAGGGGAGGAGATTTAATTTTTGAAGTGGACGACGGATTAAATACTTTATCAGACTTCCGTTTTATAAAAAAGTTTTGTGCCGAAGACGGCGAAAACGGCGGAAAGAAACGCTGCCATGGTAAAGACGGCAGTGATTTAATTATTAAAGTACCGGAAGGTACTGTCATTAAGGAAACGGAAACAGAAAAAGTAATTGCCGATATGTCTCATGATAACCGGAGAGTGGTAATTTTAAAAGGCGGCAATGGAGGCAAAGGCAATCAGCATTATGCAACGCCTACCATGCAGGTGCCCAAATATGCCCAGCCCGGTCAGCCGGGCAGAGAGTTAAATGTCACGCTGGAGCTGAAAGTAATTGCCGATGTGGGACTGGTTGGGTTTCCCAATGTGGGAAAGTCAACACTGTTATCCAGGGTTACCAATGCAAGACCTAAAATTGCAAATTACCATTTTACCACTCTTAACCCTAATTTAGGAGTAGTGGATTTGGATGGCAATGACGGTTTTGTAATGGCGGATATTCCTGGATTAATAGAAGGTGCTTCAGAGGGAATCGGCCTGGGCCACGAATTCTTAAAGCATATAGAACGGACGAAAGTTATAATCCATGTGGTGGACGCAGCTTCTACGGAAGGAAGGGATCCGGTGGAAGACATTAATACCATTAACCGGGAACTGACAGCCTATAATGAAGCTCTGGCACACAGACCTCAGATTATAGCCGCAAACAAGCTGGATGTTCTTTACGGAGAAGAGGAAGAACAGGCCGTAAACAAGTTAAAAAGCGAATTTGAACCTAAAGGCGTCAAAGTATTTCCTATCTCTGCAGTCAGCGGAAAAGGTATAAAGGAACTTCTTTATTTTATTAAGGAATTACTGGAGGCCATTGATACGGCACCTGTTGTATTCGAACGGGAATTTTTCCCGGAAGATGTAAGTTACTCCAACGAGCCATATACTGTGGTACAGGAGGAAGAGCATGTGTTTGCTGTAGAAGGCCCCAGAATTGAGCGGATGCTTGGTTATACCAATTTGGATTCCGAGAAGGGTTTTGAATTTTTCCAGCGTTTTTTAAAAGAAAACGGTATTCTGGACAAACTGGAAGCCATGAACATTCAGGAAGGAGATACGGTAAGAATGTACGGGCTTCATTTTGATTATTATAAATGATAGGAGATTGTGAGATGACAAGTAAGCAAAGAGCCTACTTAAAGGGACTGGCCATGAATATCCAGCCCATATACCAGGTTGGAAAATCCAGTCTGACTCCTGAGATTACAAAGGGACTGGATGAAGCCTTGCAGGCAAGGGAACTGATTAAAATAAATGTTTTAAAAAATTGCCTGGACAATCCGGGTGAGATTGCACAGATTATTGCGGAAAGAACTCATTCTGAAGTAGTACAAGTTATAGGGAAAAAGATAATATTATACCGGGAATCCAAGGATAAGAAAAAAATAGAGCTCCCCAAAGAGAAAAAAAGCAGATAATGGATTAATGTGTTCGAAAGGATATGGCTTTTAATGAGTAAAGTAGGAATAATGGGCGGGACTTTTAATCCGATTCATTTTGCCCATTTAATATTAGCGGAAAGTGCTTATGAAGAATTAAAACTGGACAAGGTACTTTTTATGCCGTCAAAGAAACCGCCGCATAAACTCCAGGAAAGCATTGCAAGTGACGAACATAGGACGCGGATGATTGAACTGGCAATCCGGGACAATAGGCATTTTGAATTATCCTGTATGGAACTGAAACGGGAAGGTATAACCTATACGGCAGATACCTTAAAAGAGTTGAATAAAAAGAATCCTCAGGACGAGTTCTTTTTTATTATGGGAGCAGATTCCTTATTCCAGATTGAGGATTGGTGGAAGCCGCAACAGATATTTCATTTATCCGATATTGTAGCAGCTGTACGGGACCATGCAACCAGGCAGGAAATAACTGAGCAGATGAATCATTTAACTGTTATTTTCGGTGCTCGGATTCATTTACTTTATACTCCTAATATGGATATTTCCTCAAATATGCTGCGACAATATTTAAGAAGCGGTAAAACGATACGATACTATGTTCCTGATTCAGTATTTCAGTATATCAGGAAGCACGATTTGTATAAGAAACCACCCACACCCGGCTAAGCCGTTCTTTTCAGGAAAAATAAGACAGCTGGCTTGGGAGGAAATTTATGGAATATGATATATTTGCTTTACAGAAAAAACTATCGAAAATAATGACGGAAAAAAGATTTTATCATTCTCTGGGTGTTCAGGGCATGAGTTTATCATTGGCAATCCGCTATGGATATGATATGGATAAGGCCAATTTAGCAGGACTACTGCATGACTGCGCAAAGGACATGAAAGACGAGGTATTGATAGCCAAATGCAAAAAGTATAATCTTCCTGTTTCAGATGTGGAAAACCGAAATGGCCATCTGCTCCACGGCAAGCTGGGAGCATATTATGCCAAACATAAATACGGCGTTACCGATTCTGAAATTCTATCGGCAATTAACTGGCACACTACAGGAAAGCCGGATATGACACTACTGGAAAAAATTATATTTGTGGGTGATTATATAGAACCGAACCGTTCATACGAACGGATACCTGAGTTAAATTTAATACGGCAACTGGCTTTCCTGGATTTGGATAAGGCTGTTTTGGAAATACTGAAAAACAACTTGTTTTATTTGGAAAAGGATGGGCAGGAAATAGATAAATTAACGGTTGATGCATATGATTATTATAAAGCCAGATTTTAATTTTGAAGAAATTAGAAGTATAGATTAGGAACTATATAAATGGAAATTTGTAACTTAGGTGACAGCGCGTCAGCGCCAGAGTCTGGCAAGCCAGACTCTTTCTTATTAAAATTAAATATGATAAAGGTATCTGAAAGGAGATTCGGATGAATATTTCGAAAGAAATTGCAAGAATTGCTTATACGGCTTTGGATGAAAAGAAAGCAGAAGACATAAAGGTGATAGAAATCGGAGATATTACCATTATTGCGGATTATTTTATAATTGCCAACGGTACCAATTCATCACAGGTCCAGGCTTTGGTTGATAATGTGGAGCAGGTATTGTCAAAGCACGGATATGAGCCTAAAAGGATAGAGGGTGTCCGTTCTGCAAGCTGGATTCTGTTGGATTATGGTGACGTTGTTGTTCATATATTCTCAAAAGAAGACCGTTTATTTTATGATCTGGAAAGAATCTGGAGAGACGGCAAAATTATCAGAAAAGAACAGCTTGAAGCATAAAAGAATAGTTAAAGAAACATAAAAAAAGTTAAAAAAGCCGCTTTCGGTGAAAGTGCTTCCTTAAAGTGCGTTTGAAAAATCATCGCACCGTTCGGAGGCTGTCACTAAAGCGGCTTCTATATCTTGCAAACAGTTATATTTATATAATTATAACAGGACTATTATTGATTCATCCGGATATGTAGCACATCGGATTATTGAAAAAGACGGAATAAACCGATCACTTTGCCTAATATATTTAATTCCTGGACAATAATTGGTTCCATTGCATCATTTTCCGGCTGTAACCGGAAATATCCGGATTCTTTATAAAAAGTCTTAACGGTAACCGAATCATCAATAAGTGCAACTACAATTTCTCCGTTATCGGCGGTTGACTGCCTTTTGACAAGAATCTTATCCCCATCAAAAATACCTGCATTAATCATGCTGTCTCCCTTTACTCTAAGCATAAAGGTTTCATCATTAGGCATATATTCCGTAGGAATAGGGAAATATCCTTCCAGATTTTCCACCGCCAGAATGGGCTGTCCTGCTGTGATAGTACCTACAATAGGCACATTCACCACTTCTCGTCTGGATAGATTAAAACCTTCATCAATTATTTCAATTGCTCTGGGTTTGGACGGGTCACGCCGGATATAACCGTTTTTTTCCAGGGTTTCAAGATGGGAATGGACGGATGAAGTTGATTTTAATTTTACTGCTTCGCATATCTCCCGTACAGCAGGCGGATAACCTCTATTAATTATCTGTGATTTTAAATATTCTAAGATTTCTCTTTGCTTTGCACTTATTTTACCATAACTCATATCATAACCTCCTGTTATATTATAAATGATATCTTCAATATCATAATTCTGAAAGTACTTATTCTTTAATCTCGTTATCTTTAGCATATTATAACATAACTTTTTTCGAAATGCAAAACTTATGTTCGTTAAATTCATAAATTTTTCCTTTCTGTTATTGACAAACAAATGTTTGTTTTGTATAATCAAGATAGATGAAACATTTGTTCGCAACATATGTTCGATACTTGTAAAACTTTTAGGAGGTATTTATATGAATCACAGATATTATCATGGAATAAGGAGAAAGAAAACTGTATATACAACGGCAGTTACATTTATTGCAAAAAACCGTATTCTGATTTTTATCAGCCTGTTAATCGCAAGCACCCTAATACTTTCCTTAAGTATTATTTCAACCAAAGTTACGGCACAGAGAGCTTTCAGCCGTGAGAAGTCGGTAACCAGTATCAAAATAGAAAAAGGGGATTCCCTATGGAGTATTGCCAGTCGGTACTATACGGAGGAATACGATGATATGAATTCTTATATCAAAGAAATAATGTACAGCAATGGCCTGACTTCAGATATAATCCACGAAGGAAATTATATCATTGTTCCTTATTATATTACAGATTATATTACAGAAAATAATTAAGCAGATGTTTTTTTAATATAAGACTTTATGTAATAATATTACAAGTTAAATTTGTTTATTAACTATTATTACATAAGTCTTTTTTAATTGAAGAAATTACATGAATTTTTTAACTAAAAAAGCGTTCCAGAGAGGATGGATGCAGACTCGTTTTTGTTCAATAGGACGCAATTTCCTATTGAACAAAAACGCTCCGCGGGATGCGCATGACGCGCTATGGAAATTTGTCACTTAGGTGACAACGCGTCAGCACCGGAGTCTGGCTTGCCAGACTCTTTTTTATCTCATACGCGGAAAGTTCGTCCCATGAGATAAAAACACTTGCATCAAATCAAACTACGGCAATAAAAACAAACACTGTTTATATAAAATTAGAGATACTGCAAAATTAATAAGAGTAAGGAACCTATTGCAGCAGTGAATCATAAGATATTTATTAAATGGAAACAGGAATAAGTACATATATAAAAGTTTTTAACAGATTAACAGTTGTTTATAAAAGATGGAGAGTGTTTATATGAGGAATAATCCACTTGTCAGCGTAATTGTACCGATTTACAAAACGGAAAAATATTTATACCGTTGTATTGAAAGCATTCGTAACCAAAGTTATTCGAATTTGGATATTATTCTGGTTGATGACGGTTCTCCGGATAAATGTCCAGAGTTATGTGATAATTTTGCCCTCTCGGATTCCAGGATTAGAGTAATTCATAAAGAAAACGGGGGAGTGTTTTCAGCAAGAAATGCGGGTCTTGATATCATGATTGGAAATTATGTGACTTTTGTAAATAGTAATGATTTTATCTATAGGGATTATATAAAATCATTAGTTTTCCTATGCCTGAAATACAATACTGAAATAGCGGCCTGCAAAGTCCGCTATGGACGGGGAAGCAATTTTAAACATGTTTCCAAAAGTGGAAAGATTTACGTATATAAAAAAACAGATGCTTTTATGAGCAGAAAAATCAAATTCGGTACTGCAGGTAAATTATATAAGACAACTCTTTTTGTTAGCGAAAGATTTCCGGTCGGTGAGCAATTAAATGATGATGAAGCTTTTACCTACAAACTCATTTATAAATCCAACCAGATTGCTCTCACTGATAAAAAGCTGTACTATTGTTATCAGATTAAAACCAGAAATAAAGAGCAATATGCATCAGCTGACTTCGTAAATGCATTTGATAATCGGATACGTTTTTTTGAAAGCAGGGAAATAGACTTATTGGATTTGTCCTGGGAGAATTATTGCTTAAATTTAATACATTTTTATAAGAACTGTAAAACGGACAGTGCCAGGAATGAGATTCTCAGTCGTTATAAAAAGGCATATAAAAAGGTTATGCAGAATCAAATTACCCCGATTTCCTACAAAATCATGTTTTCTGCATTTAATCTGGCACCGTCAAAATGTGCTTTTGCCGTTAACAAATTACATAAAAGATAAACTACGTTTTAATTTAATAAGTAACTCAAAAAATAAAATGAACTGATTGACAATTATTATCGGCCAATCAGCTCATTTTATAAAAATACTGATTTAAATCGAACCGTTTCATAGAGTTCTGCAGGAAGGCTGAGCATAATTTTGCTGGTTCTTTTTTATGCAGATTTATTTTTATGCATAAATATATGAATATCCACAATTATATTTTTACCGTAATTAATTAATTTTTTTCATAATCTCCCTATTCCTGCGCACGCTTTATACGCATTAGGGTAAAAGTGAGTTTCTCAAGCTTTCATACTTTGCTTAAATCCAACATCCCGTTTCCTTCACTTCGTTTGTCAAGTCCTAAAGAAGTGGTACGCTTTATCAGCTGTGCATACAGCTCAGCTTCAGACAAGGTCCTTCCAAATTCAGCTTCACACATATTAATAATTAACGCCAAAGCGCCTGAAACATGTGGTGTTGCCATAGAGGTTCCGCTGAGTTTTGCATATTTCCCCTCGATATAAGTTGATGTTATTTGCTCACCGGGGGCAACCAAATCCACATTATTATTGGAATTACTGTATTTCGTAATTCTTTTTAAAAAATCAATTGCACCTACGGAAACAGCTTCACTATAGGCTGCCGGATAATTTAATTCATCCGTTTCGGAATTGTTGTCCCCGTTGTTACCGGAGGCACAGACTACAAGGATATTATTTTGTATTGCTTTTTTTACCGCATTGTGTAATTTCGTTACTTCGGTGAGTCCTCCCAAGGACATGGAGATTACTCTGACTTTTTCTTTGTTCGGTCCCCGCCATTTTATTGCATAATTTATTGCATCTATAATACTCTGATAATTACCGACTCCCGATTGCCCAAGCACTTTTAGAATCAAAAGTTGGGCCATTGGTGCAACTCCCAAAACTCCCACATCATTTTCGGAAGCTGCTATAATCCCGGCTACATGTGTTCCATGCCCGTTATTATCAGAAAAATTATTCGGATCTCCTTTAAAATCTTTGGTAAAATTTCTGCCTCCTATAATACGATCCACTAAATCCGGATGGTCCATCTGGCAGCCCGTATCTATTACGGCAATTACAACCCCTTCACCTTTCCGGCTTTTCTCCCAAATTGCCGGAGCCTGTATCATTTGAACTCCCTGTGGTATTTCATTAATATTTTTTATAATCTCTGATACTTTGAAAGGTATTAACCCAATTTTTTTTCTTTGTAGAAAAGCATTTGATAATTTACCCATTGCGATTTTCCTTTCTGAATTATTCACATTAGCAACGGCCAATACAATAATTCTTTTCATGAAATTTAAAGTGATATCAAATCACCTACTTTATTATATTAATAGTTGTCGAAAAATGTTTCATCTGAATGGGAATTATCCTTATATTGCAATAAAAAACGACAGGAAATTAAATAAACCTGTCGTTTTTTATTGCAATGCAAATCTAATTGCCGCAGTAATGTATGAAATTAAAAACCTGCTATCTGTTATGTCAATTGCTATTTTTTAATATTACTATGTTAAATTAATGATACATAAATATTCTCGTAAAAAAAAACAATGGCTATATAAGAACATTATATTGAGCAAAGTCATTGTTATTTTTTACATTATTTCTAAAATTAAAAAACTCTTTACACATCATAATTACTTTTCCCTGAGTCTGACCTTATTTGCAGCACTGCGCCGTCTGGAGTCTCCAATGGCAGCATAATGCTTTTTGGTAGTATTTACGTCTTTATGCCCAAGAACATCGGCAACCAGATAGATATCACCGGTTTCACGATAAAGACTTGTACCATATGTACTTCTTAATTTATGGGGAGTAATTTTTTTCAGCCGGGTAACCAGCCCGGCATACTTTTTCACCAGATTTTCCACCGCTTTTACACTGATTCGTTTTTTCTGGATGGATAAAAACAAAGCTTCTTCACTGCCTTCTGCCGGAACAATGGTTTCCCGCTCCAACAGATAATTCTCTAATGCTTCCCGTACTTCTTCACCAAAGTAGATAATGGATTCATAGCCGCCTTTACGCCTGATTTTAATACCGTCATTATTAAAATCCACATCATTTAAATCCAGTCCTACACATTCGCTGACCCGGATTCCGGTGCCTAATAGAAGAGTAATAATTGCCATATCCCTTATTTTGGTTTTATCGTGATATTTTAGCTGGGATTTCGTCATATTTTCTCCGGATTCTACCTGCTCAAGCATTTTTACAATCTCGTCCGTATCCAGGCGTATAATCTCTTTTTGATGAAGTTTTGGAATATCTACCAATACAGCGGGATTATACTGAATCATTTCTTTTTTAAAAAAGTAATTATAAAAGCTCCGTAAGGAGATTAATTTTCTTTTTTTTCCGTTCTCCTGGTTCAGATGTTTAGTATCTCCATTTTTATAATAGGAGAGATACTCTAAATATTCTTCAATGTCAATGGGTTTTATCTGTTCCAGCACATCAATTTTTAAATCCCTCATGGATGTAGTTTTAAAAGCCGGATTGGAACTTAATAAAAATTGAAAAAAAACTCTCAGATCATAAGCATAGGCAATTCTGGTTAATGAAGAAGTGGTGGGCTCAATACCACGGAAAAAGTCACCGCAAAAGCGGGGAAGTTCACTTATTATATTTCGCAGTTTTAATGTATTTTCGATATTCTTCTTATCATGATAATTATGCTCAGCCATAATATTCTTCCTTTCCATAGAAACTTCAAAATTATTACAATTATAACATATATTTATAAATTTGACCATATAATTGAAATTTAACAAAAAAATGACATAGTTTTAACACTATTTAACAGTATTGTAAGAAATGTATTAGGTGTAAATAGGATTATGAACATGAAATTAACGTTATGGACTTCATGATAGGAGGTGTGAATCATATATTGTATACCAAAGAGAAAAGTGCAATAAAATTCAGAAACTAAAGAAGAACTGGTAATTGAAAGCAAAAAAATAATGCCGCCTGCCTGGTCAGTGGTTTTATATTTTTTTATATTAATTAAGAAAAAAAGAAATTAATAAAAATGTAATACCGCTGTAACTTATTAATACATGAAGCGGATAGCATTGTATCATAAATTATTTACGGCAAGTTTGGTGACATATCGTAAACAGTTTATTTTTGTGCTATTACAAGTAAGATAAAATACAAAAGGATGATTTTAATATGTATAGGAAATTTAACAATTTAAAATATTTGCTGATTTTGGCAATTGTGCTGTTATGTCTGCCGGTTACTAGTGCTTCAGCTGCCAGTAAGCTTAATTTATATTACTATAGTACGAAACAAAATGTAACCTATACAGGTCAGCAGGTTAAATATACTTATAACGGTTCAGCGATTAATATGAGAAATACACCTGGTATAATTATAAATGGTATTTCTCTGGCTTCTTTTAATGATGTGTTTGTTAAATCGGCAATAAAACTAAATTATAAGTATAACGAAGCAAAGGGAATACTGACCTTATCCAAAAACGGTACGACTTTAGTATTAACCGCAGGCAGTAAAAAGGCAACACTGAATGGTAAATCCGTCAATTTGTCCATTGCTCCCATGAAAGTAAAGTATAAGGATCAAAAGGTAAGTAAATTATTAGTACCGGCAAGATTCGTTGCGGAGTCTTTTGGCTTTAAATATGACTGGAACAGTTCCACTTCAACAGCTTCCATTACGGCATCCCTGAATCTAAATTATAATAATAAAAATGTAACTTACACCGGTACACAGGGTAAGGTAACTATTAACGGAAACTCAGTTAACCTGGGTACCATGCCAAGTATTATCATTAATAATACGGCCATGCTAAGAGCATGGAAGGTATTTAGTGCATCCAGCATTGGAGCAGGTTATTATTATAACAAAAGCACACAGGTGTTGACCTTAAGCTCCGGAGATAATGTAATTAAGCTCACCATGGGAAGCAAAACTGCAGAGGTAAACGGTAAATCCCGTACGATGGATACTGCACCTCTGGTTGTATTAAACAGAGACACCAACGAATCCTATGTTATGGTGCCGGGTAGTTTTGTAGTTTCCTGCCTTGGTTATGATTATGCCTGGAATTCTTCTACCAAAACTTCTATGATTACAGCAAGGGCATCGGATAATAACAATAATCAGGACAAAGAAGACGGCCCGGAACTGGGCGGTGATCCAATACCGGATTCAGTGGCTTTGAATTGGGATATTCATGATGATTCTATGGATGAATATAATAAAGCAGCCGGTCTGACGGATACATCTTCCGTATCCGAGGATAGGGAAGTGTCAGCCAATATATACTCCGTTTCAAAGGATTCCGATACAGACAGTAACATCGAGGTATATTCCATTCGTTCCTATGCACCTTTTAGTAAATCAACCGTAAATGTAGATAATCAGACATTAAATCTGCACATTAACAATTCATATCTTGATAACGGAAAAGACAGACAGGATTACAGTTTAAACGGAAAGCTGTCCGATTCTGCTTCGGCTACAACGAATTATGCTGATTTATCAACGGATATAAATTTTAATTTGGCATATGAGGATACCAGCTATGAATTATCGCTGTCCGGTGATAAATGCACCTTGTATCTGACCTTATACCCGAATTTTATTTCGAATATTGAAGCCGGAACCAAATCAGGAAATGATTATGTTAAAATTACAGGATTAAAAAATCTGAATGTAGATTTAATTGAAGAAAATAATATAATTTCCTTACAGATACCAAACACGGTAAATTCTACGGGAGAGAATTATTTAGATACTGCACTTAATTCGCTGAAATCGGTAAAAAGCACCAGTATTTCAGGAAATACGGCTAATATTACTATGGAAAAATCCGATTTTTCTGAGTACACAGTTTCAGATACGGATAATACTTATTTGATTACATTTACATATGAGGATCCGGAGGAGTATGACGAAGATGATTACTCATTAAAAATAAAAATTCCTGACGGCGTATTTTATTCCGAAGTAACAAATGAAGACCTTTATTACAAAAACCAAATTGTCATCAGAATGCCCGGTGATTACAGAGATTTTTACAACAGCAACCCAATCAGTTCCGGCAACAGCGTCGTAAGTAAAATTTCCGTGGATTATAAGAACTCCAAAACAGAAATTGTCATCACTACGCTTAAACTGCAAGGATACAAATTAAGGGATTTGGGGGGAAATATCGGAGTTGTCCTTGGTGAACCAAGAGATATTTATAAAAATATCGTTGTATTAGATGCCGGACACGGCGGAACCGATCCTGGAGCAGTACGTAAATTAAATGGTGTGTCAATTAATGAGAAGGATATAAACTTTAAGATTATGTACCAGCTGACCCAGAAATATTTTAATGCCGAGGATTCTGAAATCAAGGCTTATTATTCCAGATATGATGATACGAAAGTTGATTTGTATGAAAGAGCAGCTTTTGCTAAAAAAGTCGGAGCAGATCTTTTTATAAGTCTTCATATGAATGCCAATAATAGTTCAACTCCAAAAGGAACCGAAATTTATTATACGGGTTCAAATAAGGCTACTACTCAAAATGGGCTGAACAGTAAAATTTTAGCTAATATGTTCCTGAACTCGTTGCCAGGTAAAATTGGTACCGAAAAAAGATATATCAGTGACCAGAGTCTTGCTGTTTGCCGTACAAATACAGTTCCGGCAATTTTAATTGAATTAGGTTTTATGTCTAACCCAAGTGATTTGGCTTTGATGGTAAATTCTAATTTTCAGGAAAAATCTGCAAAAGCAATATATGATATTTTATGTGAAGTATTCAGTGCTTATCCGACAGGAAGATAAGTAACAATAAAAGCCTGTCACCAGAATGCAAATAAATTTATCCGAATAAATTAGTTTGTTATTTTGCATGACAGGCTTTTACTAACCCGAAATACCGGCAGGGAGCCTACAGGCTGTAAACTAAGATTATTAAGGAGCGGATGTAAAATGAGTGGAGAGATAAGGGAATTTCATAGAAGCTTCTGGAAGGATTGGAAACAAATGAGAAATAAAAATAAAATACAATGGTTGTCAGGATTTATAATTATGTTAGTGGTGGGGTTTTTCTTATTGGGAACTGTCCATGCTGATGCCGCACAGGATAAAACGAATATAGATACTGTAAAACCGGCTCTTAAAATAACAAAAAGTACACAGGAAATAACCAAAGGTAATGTAGTTTTATCTTTTACCGCAGGAGATACCGGACTGGGCGTTAAGAGTTTAAAATATCTTATCGGTAAAAAAACACAGGCTGATGTTTCCAAAACAGGTAAAAATGTCAGTTTAAAAGAAACTGCTATAACGAATAAGGTTTATGATTATCAGTATAGCGGTAAGCTTACGGTTAAAGTGAATAATATCTTTACTTTTTTGCTGGAAGATCTCGCCGGTAATAAAACATTAAAAACGGTAACGGTTGATAACATTGATAAGACTCCGCCAAGCGTAGATTACACCTTTAATACAACGAAAGCAACCACAAATTCCGTTACGGTTAATTTAACCGTAAAAGAAACCGGTGCCGGAGTTAAAGAAGTTAAATATCTTTCCGGTGATAAAACAGCCGCCGATTTTGTGGAAGCGGACAAAAATCAGCAATCTACAACAATTAAACTGGCCAGCGGAAAGGGAAGCTTCAAAGTTAGCAAAAGCGGCAAATATACGGTTTTAGCTACGGATAAAGCAGGAAACCAGAGTGTAACAGTTCTTGAAGTAAAAAATATTGATACGACAAAACCTACACTTTCCTTAAATTATTCCGTTATAAATCAAAAAGCAACCATTACTTATAGTGCCAAAGATACGGGTTCGGGTATTTCCAGTATAAAATATTTAAAAGGCAAAGTAACTGACACCGCATCAGAAAAATGGGAGTCAGCAAAAGATGTTACGAAAGCCGGTAAGTTCAGTGTTACTTCCTCCGGTAATTACAGTGTCATGGCAAAAGATGCCGCCGGTAATGCAGTAATCCAGGTGATAAATGTAGAATTGGAATTCAGGGCGGTATGGATTTCTTATCTGGAATATGCGAATTATGGTAAGAACGGATTTACCGAAAAGAGTTTTAAATCTACAATCGATACTATGTTTGACAATGTAGTCAAGATGAATATGAATGCGGTAATCGTTCATGTCAGACCGTTTGGCGATGCCATGTATAAGTCTAAATATTTTCCCTGGTCAAAATATGCGTCCGGTACACAAGGTGTTGACCCCGGTTTTGATCCTTTAGAATATATGGTTGAAGCCGCCCATAAAAGGGGACTTGAAATCCATGCATGGCTAAATCCTTACCGTGTAACAACGGCAAGTACGGATTATTCTAAATTATCAGCAGATAATCCTGCCAGGGTATGGAAAAATGATAAAGATAAAACCAATGATCGCAATGTATTATCCTATGGCGGAAATCTGTATTATAATCCGGCTTCTAAAGAGGTACAGACATTAATCACCAACGGAGTAAAGGAAATTGTTCAGAATTATGATGTGGATGGCATTCATTTCGATGATTATTTCTATCCGTCTCTGGGAACAAATTATGCTAATAACTTCGATTCCGTTGAATACAAAACCTATGCATCCCAGTGCAAAACAAGTGGTAAAACAGCTTTATCCATAGCGGACTGGAGAAGAAATAACGTAAATACTTTAGTGAAAAATATTTACGCCTCCATTAAAAAAATTGATTCTTCCGTCCAGTTTGGCATTAGCCCGGGAGGTTTTTATAATTCTTTAACCAGCAATATGGGTTATTATGTAGATTATAAAACATGGTTGTCTTCCGACCAGTACATTGATTATATTTGTCCTCAGATTTATTGGACATTTTCCCATAGCAGCTATCCTTATGACAAGACATTGGATAAATGGCTGTCCTTTAGAACAAGCTCTACGGTTAAAATGTACGTAGGCATAGCAACCTATAGAGCCGGTTCAAGTCTTGAGCTAGATTGGAAAAATAACGTAAATGAGCTGAAGCAGCAGGTTGAATATGGAAGGAATACCGGACAGGTGGATGGTTTTATATTCTTCCGATATGATTTCTTTTACAATAAAACAACCAAATCCGGCGTAGACAAATTACTGGCAATAATGAAATAACCGGATAGATGCTAAGTGTATAAAATAAATAATATATTTTCTATTTATTATAATTTAGCATATTAAAATGTAGTCATTAATTTTAATTATGTATTTCTACCTATCTATAATAAATATTATATAATAAAAATTGAATTTGCACACTAAATAATATATAATATATTTATCGTTAATTTATTTTGTTAGTATTAAAACTTATCATTAAACTAATACATATCATTAGAAAATAAAAATTCTAATGATATGTATTTTTAAGTTGATTGTTTTTAGGACCTGTAGCGTAGGATATATGCTGTAGCATGAGGGATACATTCAAACATAAAAGGAGATAAATTAATAGAAATAATTGCTTAAAAGAAATACTTCCAAACAATCATAATATGAGATAAATGTAGTATAAGATAATATAGTATAAATTTATATACAAAAGGAGAAGAGTGATGAACCAATATAATTTGAGATTAGCTAAACAATCTGATATTCAAACAATATTAACATTATATGAAGGCAAAATAGACTATAAATTTGGAAGTAAGTCACCTTCAATAGGCTGTAATGATGAAATCATACTGGAAAATCTAAAAAATGATATTTCCAATCCGGAAGATGTCAAAGGATTATATGTGATTGAAAATTTGAATAAAAATATTTTAGCAAGCTGCAATATATATTCTGCCTTCCATAGAAACGGATATACTTTTTTACAGTTTTATTATAAGAAGGATATAAATGAAACCACTGCTAAAGAACTATTAGAGATTGTAATGAATTTATGTTTTCAGGAACTCAATTATAATAAATTAAATATTGATGTTAGAAGTACTCAAATAGAATTTTACAGTGTTTTTATAAAATGCGGGTTTCAAATAGAAGTAACACTGCGTGAGCATTTTTTTACTCAAGGCAGCTATGAAGATATAATACGTCTTGGT
Organism: Lachnoclostridium sp. UBA903; assembly: GCA_002294045.1. Taxonomy (GTDB): domain Bacteria; phylum Bacillota; class Clostridia; order Lachnospirales; family Lachnospiraceae; genus Anaerocolumna. The sequence continues at coordinate 76,090 of DBEP01000127.1, forward strand.
TTAACTAAATATGATTATATCAATAAAACTATTTTTCTCCAAACACTACAAAATGGAGCGCTAAAAAACAATGAAGATTATATTATAAAACCAAACGTTTTACCGACTAAACCGCTTTTACGAGGGGAGAAAGTTTATCTTAGCCCTATATCTGCAGATGACATCGATTTAATATATAATTTATGTTCTGAAACAGATGATGTATATTTTGCTTCAATAGCAGCCGCAGCACCGACCAGTTATCACAGCATTAAGAGACTTTCGCAAAAAGAAAACGATTATATTTTTTTTCATGAAGGTATGACTTTTGGTATTAAGAAAAATGACGGTAATATAGTAGGTACTATAAATGCTAATTTTATTGATAATAGAAACCGCAATTTAATGCTTGGATTAACAATTTATAGTACTTCAGACCGTGGAAACGGATACGGCAGTGAAGCAATTAAATTGTTTACAGATTTTGCATTTTTAGAAATGAATATGCATAGAGTGTATCTTGGATGTTTTAGTTTTAACGATCGGGCATTCAATTTATATAAACATATCGGCTTCAAACCCGAAGGCATTAACCGGTCATTTATTTACAGGAATGGCAATTATTACGACGAATATGTATTAGGAGTTTTAAAACAAGAATGGTTAAACTTAAGGGGATATTTATAAGTACCAAAAAGTCATATTAAGCATTAATACATTGTAACGTTACTAGAATCCAAAAGGACTATAATAAAGTATTCTTCCACAACTATTCGTTAAACTTAGGTTTTGCGAATAGTTAATGCTTGATATATAATCAGTATCTTTCTCTAGCCTATATAAAAATATTATTCATTTAACACTTGCAGGTTTGAATAATAGTTTACCTTAATTTTACTTATATTTAACACAAACTGCATTGTTACCAAATTATATCAATGTTATGCTTTATATGTAATAAATATTATTTTATTTACTTATTTACTTATCAAGTAAAGGAGTGAGGAATATGACCATACTTTATTATATATTTCTTTTATTATTGTTATTATTCATTGGCTGTTCCTATTATATCCATGCAAAAAGGACAGGAAACAAATACGTTGATTCCTATCTATGGTATGTTAAGCTCCTTAAGTAAGATTCACGTATATATTGTGTAAAATTGAATAATTTTCATATAAAGGATACTGCTAAAATTTTGTGCTCTTCCTAATAAATATATTTATAAAATATTTTAACAGTATCCTTTTTAGTTACAGATTTTAGCACATCATCATTGTCAAGGGCAGAATATACTTCTACTGCCCTTTTTTTGAACTTAATTTTAAATTCAATTTATGTAGACTTGTTTCTTATATAGATTTTATTGGTACAGGATTCAAATGTACGAAAGGCAATGAATTCCGCTGTAGTTTAGCTTAGTTGCATTTCCAGAGAATTGCCTTTACCTTGTGTGGATTCCTGCCATATTCTTGATGGCCCCAGAATACTTTTACATAAACCAAACCTCTGGATTGGTAGATGAAATGGAGACTGCACCGGCCGATAAAGCAGCTATAACATCATCCTTATCCGAAATCAAACCTCCCGCAATCACAGGAACACTTGCTATACTGCTTATTCTTTTTATGACTTTAGGCATTACACCGGGTAGTATTTCAATAAAATCAGGTTTTACGGTTTCACTTTGTTTTTTAATATTCTCAAATGCCATGGAATCAATTACAAAAAACCTTAAAACAGTAAACATTCCCAACTCCTTAGCATGTTTAACAAGAGACTGTTTTGTGGAAATAATTCCATCCGCTTCAGTATTGTTTCTAATAAAATCAATAGCAATTTCCTTTGAACTAAGTCCACTGATTAAATCAATATGAATGATTGCAATTCTTCCGCTTTCTTTTATTGTCTTAATAATATTTGTTATATTTAATATATCCCCAAATAAAACAAACACTATTTTACTTTCTGACTCCAGACATTTTTTTAATCCGTTATAATCCTTTACCGCCGCAATGATAGGACATGCATCCATCATATTCATAAATCTTTCGTTCATATCAGATTTCCTTTCAGTCATTTTATGGATGTTACGTCAACTAATATCAACTAATATTATATAATTACGAACCTTAATATAATAAACTTATTATATTAAAAATTTTATAAATAAAAAATTATATCCATCAATCAAATATTAATTTACTGCTTTAAATTTGGACTTTTATAGGTATATAATACTCAATTGTTATATATATTTTCTTTTACAAAGCAGAAATTATTAATCATTACTTAGAATCCCGATCGCCAACATGCTTCATTCCCGATTATCGAATACTTATTTAGATTAATGTGCTTATTTTAACAAGTAAATATTTCTTTTATATTTATAATTATTAAACAATGATTTTATATCTGTTATTTACCTTTAATAATAATAGATTATTTAGCATATGTATAGCCTTAAATCAAAAATTATAAAAGATTTCTATATTTTTAAATTATAAAGCGTTCTTTGCAATCTGCCCTCTCCTATCATTTTTTATATTATTGCCCTGTGCAAGTCTCTGGAAAGGCAAGCAAGCCCACTAAACTACAACGGAATTTATTGCCTTTCGCACATTCGAAACCCTGTATCCTATATATCTCGTAGCTCACAAGATATATAGGATATGTTATCAATCTATATAGTACTTACATAATAATAGTACTTACATACTTTCTAATATACAGCAAAGGAAACATAACAGACCTGGAGTAAGAAACCTTTAACCAAAAGAGCTTATATATAAAAAAGATGAGTGATATATTATATTATTATAAGACTCATATTACCATAAGACTTTCAATAACCAATAATTACTACTACTCAATAATAAAACAGAACAAGGATCGGATATTAATACCCATCTATCTCTATTTTTCTCTTTATTTCTGCTTATTACGTGCTTTAAAAAGGCCCTTTCCCCCGAGACAGAACACAAAAAAAAGCTGCCGTACTAAACGTTTAATTATTCTGTCAACATATATATGGTAGGCATAACAAAGCATATATATGATAGAAAAATATGATAGAAAATATTTGCGTTAGTGCGACAGCTTCATAATTTTTTTGACGCTTTAGTGAGTTAAATTGATAACAGTTGCTTTTACTCTTGTCATGGCTTCTATGGAATAACGGATACCCTGAGTTCCGATTCCGGATTTTTTAACTCCTAAGAATGGAAAATGATCCGGTCCCCGCTCCGTTTTACTATTGACCTGTACCGTACCTACTTCCAGACGTCCGGCCACATGGAATGCATCACTTAAATTTTCCGTAAATACGGAACTCTGCAGACCATATTCGGATTGATTAGCCAGGTTGACTGCCTCATCCACGCTATTAACACGAAGAATTGGCAGTACTGGTCCGAATGGTTCTTCCCAGGCAACCCGCATATCTGTAGTAACATAATCAAAAAGAGTGGGATAAATAAGATTACCTTCTCTCCTGCCGCCATAAATTAAACGAGCTCCTTTGGCTTTGGCATCTTCGATTAAATCCCAGACAAAATCTGCTGCTTTTGTATTAATTAAAGGGACAATATCAACTTGTTTTTCAAGGGGATTGCCCACCTGTAATTTTTGAATTTCGTCCTTTAAATGGGATATTAATAAATCTGCCACCTCATCTATGACCAGGATTCTTTTAACGGCGGTACAGCGCTGTCCGGAATAAGAAAATGCCCCTGCAATAATATTACTTGCTGCAAAAGCCAAATCTGCATCTTTTAAAACAATAGCCGCATCTTTACCCCCTAATTCCATAAGCAACGGTACCATATGGGCTTTTTCCGATATACTGATACCTACTTCCGTACTGCCGGTAAAATTAATAAAGTTAATATCAGGATGGGTAACTACATAATCTCCTATTTCACTTCCCCTGCCGGTAATAATATTTAAAACACCTTCCGGCAGGCCCGCGTCCATAAATATTTTAACAAGCTCGATTCCACATAGGCTTCCGGCAGTAGCAGGTTTAAATATTACGGTATTTCCCGCAATAAGAGCCGGTGCTATTTTGGAAGTTGCTAGGTTAATCGGATAGTTAAAGGGTGATATGGCAAGTACAACTCCAACCGGTTCCCTTGTTACAACAGCAAATTTCTCTTTATTAAATCCGGAAAAAGTATCTCCCTGTATACTTTCACCGTGTATGCTTTTGGCCGTATCAGCCGTAAAACGTATGAAATCTGCAGTTCTGGTAATCTCCGAACGGGCGCTTTTCCTGTCCTTTCCTACTTCCTTCATTAAAAGCTCTGTAAGTCTGTCCGTATGTTCCAGTAATACATTAGCGGCCTTATATAAGATATCAGCTCTTTCATTTAAAGGTACATTTCTCCAGGTATGAAATGCTTCCTTTGCCAAATGTATGGTACTGTCAACCTCCTTCTGCGTCAAAGCCGGAACCGTACCAATTACGGAATCATCCAGCGGTGATATTATCTGTATATACTGCCGATTTTCATTTTTAATGGATAAATCGCTTTCGTATTTGATATTATTCATATATATAACTCCTTTCGGTATATTTTAAAGTGAGCCATTTTTAATATCCGTATTATTGCTGTATTCATATCGGGATACTTATAGCTAATAATATTAAAAACAGGATAATTTGTATGTGATTTAGTCACGCACAAATTATCCTTATTATTTACAGCTTCTTTATTTATAGCTTCTGCTCGCTGATAATTCTTTCCAGTTCAAGCAATTCTCCTGGTGACAGCTTTTGATATTTCAGATATTCCGATAAAAAAGAATTTAAGGATCCGTTATAAAATTTATTTAATAAAGCTTTTGTTTCTATATTCTGTACTGTCCGCTTTGAAATCAATGCCTTGCATAAAAATCCCGGCTCTTCTCTTTTTATAGCACCTTTATCAATTAAACGTTTGATAACAGTATAGGTTGTATTTTTTTCCCAGCCAATGTATTCTTTTATAATTTTAGAGATATCTTTCGCAGCCAGAACTTTATTTGACCACAATAGCTCCATTATATTTAATTCACCTTCATGTAGACGTATTTCATTCATTATTGCTCCTATCTGCACATCTATGTACTAATGCCGGACGTGCTTTACAAATATAAAGATATCTATATGAAATTCATTTTAATGAATAATAAGGAAAGATAATATACACTACATTTGTAGAACAATTAAATCACTGTATATTTTATCAATATCAAGAACTTAAACATAGTTTTATATTCTTATAATAAAGACTTTTCAAACAAGCTTATGGAATTTGCATAGTTTGCTTCATACTATTTTAGAAACAATATCAAGTACAAAAATGTAATGTGGTCATAGTTTTGCGCGGCTTGCTTATTGCCTGCATATCTCCCAGGCTTTTCAAACTTTAAACAGAAAATATAATATTGCTCCTTGTCTCTTTTAACTAAATTGAAACAAGTTTAATTTATAGAGGTAAATACTAAAAACCTGTCTTTTCATTTTAAAAGTTACAGATTCTACAAGACCTGCAAAAGCATGAGTCTACTGCTGTCGAAAAAAATGTTCTAAGCGCAATATATGTAAACTACTCAAGTAGTTTGCAGTCATCAATTCAATTCTACCCAAATAGAATTGAATTGTCAATATTTTTTTGCCTCCAAATAAAAAAAATAACCATTATTTATGAAAATTAGTTATAGTTAAACTATATTTTATAACATGGAAAATTACATACTTCTCCTATGTTATATATGATATATATCCACGATATATATTCTTTTATTCAGGATGCTGCTCATACAAAACAAGCGGATATTTAAAGCCTGTATCCGGATATAATCGGGACAGGCTTTTTTTGTTAATTTCTCATAAAGCTCTCGGTATCAGATACAAAAAACTGCGTAAACAGGTACGTATTTTACATGATTTATGTATTCAAAATTTCTGGTGGAAATTTTTATGGATTCCGTAACGGATTGAAACTTAGAGCGAAATATACTTGCATTCCTGGACCTGGTATTATCACCTGCTTTTACTTCAACAGGAATCAAATGCTGCTCTTTGCAGACTATAAAATCAATTTTTGCTTGTGAATCCGATTCCCAAAAAAATAATTGATATCCATTCGCAGTAAGACACTGGGCAACATAATTTTCTAACAGACCCTTTCGGTATTGGTCCGTCATTTGGGCATATCTGGTTTTTAATGTAGAATATAATATTCCGATATCCAGCATATATAACTTAAAATTTAAGTGAATGTAATTTAACGACGGGGACATCTGATTAAACGAAACCTTACCGCCAAATTCTTTCGGAAATTTATTTTCAGCTAAAAAGTTAACGGATTCTTCTCCCAGCTTATAGCAGCAGGTGCCGTATCCGGTATTTTTTATATATTGCAGTGCATCCGAATATAAGGCCTGAGTTGCGCCCTTACGGATTAATTTATATTGGAACTTGCGGTTTTCTTTCATTAATTGTTTGTCTATGGTGCTAAAGGCCTGGCTGACTTTTAAAAAATCGCCTTCGGAATTCTCCTTGTAAGCTTCGTTTAAGTATGAACTTAATAATATTCTGTGCTGTTCGGATACGTTTAGAATAGAACCGGTGTAGATATATTCATTTACTGCCAAGGGCATTCCGCCAATCTGCATATAGAGCTCAAATAAAGCCAGCAGCTCCTGATGGACGATATCCGGTATCTTGGCATTGGTTTTAAAATGAACCGTAATTACATCAATATACCATTCATTTCCCGTAGCAATCAAAAATTCTTCAAAATCTAAGGGAAAAAGCTGCAGCGGATAGAATAAATCGGTTTCGGATTCCGTATCATGGGATAAATAACTGGAAATAGCAATAACACGATTAAATGTCTCCGTATTTAACAAAGAATTAAGAATAAACCTGATATCCGGACAGTTGGTTATTTCATCTAAAATTACCAAAACAGGCTCCGACAAAACGGACAGTTTAAAATAATCCTTCAAGACAGGCTCAATCTGTGAAGGAGCATGTTTAAACAATACATCAGTGAGAAAGGGTTCTCTTTCAAAATTAATGTATACATATGCCGTATAAAAAGATTTTGCAAAATCGTATGCTAAAAAGGTTTTACCTACTCCACGCGCCCCGGTAAGCAAAATCGGCTTTTTATTTGATGATTTTTTCCAATCCAATAATTTATTAATCAGTTTCCTCTTCAAAGCAGTACTCCTTAATTATTTATACCTAGTACAACATTCTCTAAATAACTGGTCATTANNCCAGTGCTATCGGAGATTTAGACCAACCTAATGGTCCAGTTAATTTAAGAACGTTGTACTAGTGCTCTATCCCACATCGTTTGCGCCTTGCGGCATATTTACCTAATACAGCCCTAAATGGTGGTGCATGAAAACCTGATAAATATGATAATAGAATCTTTAGGTTTAATTATCATATTTTATAATACCTGCAAAAAAAGTACCTGCAAAACAGCTTCTGATTATCACTTGCTCCCCATTACATGACTGATGCAGGCTTGCGGTATTGCCATAAATAATAGAGTTAAAACCTATTTCTTTCACATTAACATTCATAGTATTCCGCAGGTGACTATTTTCTTAATTTTTCTAACAGTATCTTAAAATAATCCGGTAGTGGTACTTCAAATTCCATATATCTTTTAGTATCCGGATGAATGAAGCCTAAAACTCTTGCATGTAAGGCCTGACCTTCCAGATGAAAGTTATCTTTTGCCGGTCCATAAACCTCATCTCCCAACAGAGGATGACCGATACTGGACATATGAACCCGGATCTGATGTGTCCGCCCCGTTTGCAGGGAACATTCTATATGAGCATATTTGTTCAAATTTTCCAGTACAGTATAATTGGTTATGGCATTTTTGCCTTTTATATTGACAGCCATTTTTTTACGGTCAACGGGATGCCTTCCAATGGGTGCATCTACTGTGCCTTTATCTTCCTTAAAAGCATTATATACAATGGCATTATATTTTCTGGTTATGGTATGAACTTTAAGCTGTTCTGCGATAGATTGATGGGCCTTATCATTTTTGCAGACTACGAGTACACCCGTGGTATTCCTGTCAATGCGATGAACAATACCCGGACGGGATACACCGTTAATACCCGATAGTTCATCTTTGCAGTGATAAAGCAGACCGTTTACCAAAGTACCGGTATAATGTCCGGCAGCCGGGTGAACAACCATCCCTTTTTCTTTATTTATTATTATAATATCATTATCTTCATAAATAATGTCAAGTGGAATATCTTCAGCAACAATCTCCAGTGCAACAGGGGAAGGCAAGTTAATTCTAATACAATCGTCAGGCTCAACTTTATAATTGGCTTTAACAATTCTGTTATTTACCAGAATACTTCCGTCCTGAATCAGCTTTTGTATATAGGACCTGGTTAGTTCCTCACGGGTATTAGCAATGTATTTGTCAATACGAATACCGCTATCTTCTGCTTCTACGATTAAATCCATAATTTGATTATTCATGTTTATGTTCTTCTTTCTTTTTTAAGAAAGCAAAATCATCATCTTTATAATAAAATAAACTTAAAATAATTAACAGGAAGGCTGAGCAGGTAACATAACAATCAGCCAGATTGAATATGGGAAAATCAATCAATTCAAAATAAATAAAATCCACCACGTATTTACGGATGCTTCGGTCAATTAAATTACCTATGGCACCTGCCGAGAGGAATACTAAGATTAGCCGCATCCTGTCATATCGTTTTCCTTCCGGTATTTTCATATAAAAACAAATCATTCCGGCCATAATAATAACAGTCGTAATAATTAAAAAGCTGACTTTACCGCTCATAATTCCCCAGACTGCCCCATTATTTTCATGGTAATATAATTTAAGAACTTTCGGAATAATTTGAACCGGCCCGTCCACTTTCAAGTGAATAACAGCCAAATATTTTGTAAATTGATCCAGAGCTATTAATAATATAATATAAATCAAGTGCCTGATTTTTTGCATAAAGCCTCCAGTTACTTATTTTATTATTTTGATCATTATATCATGAAAAAAAGACATGTTCATATTCTTGTTACTCCGCTCGCTTATTGCAAGCAAGCTTGCATAAACTCACTCCGCTTTTATTATATCATGTACAAAAAACGTGCTCTTGTTCTTGTTGTTCCAATCGGAAATTATAAGCAAGTTTGCAATTTCCTCGTTTCGCTTTATTATATCTATATACTGAACAAAAAGCAGTTCATGTCCTTCTTTACTTCAATCGGAATCCGTAAGCAAGCTTACCGCTTCCTCATTCTGTTTTGATTATATACTTAACCGCTTCAAGCATTTCTTCTTCTGTCACCGTCGTATCAATATAAGCCGTTCCGGGTTCTGCTAATAAAATAAACTTAATTCTGCCGGCTTCCATTTTTTTGTCAAGCAGGGTTAAATAAATTTTATCCAGATGCCC
>DBEP01000070.1:0-226 GCA_002294045.1 Lachnoclostridium sp. UBA903
GATTTCATGATTTTTATCTTTTTCTTTTGTTTCAAGTCTTCACTGAAATATATTTTTTCTGCCCATTTAATCATATATAATACCTGTTCTTCCACAAACTCCCAGCTTTAACTCCATTGTATTCCTAATTTCTCTTATTTTACGAATCAGAACTGGTTGATTTACCCACATTTCTCAATTTTTCCTATGTCCTTTTCCATTATGCCATGTTCGCAAGCTCCCATGG
>DBEP01000070.1:239-19816 GCA_002294045.1 Lachnoclostridium sp. UBA903
AATGTCTGTTGACATTATACCACATATTTACATTAAAAATACAGAATTAATTTTCATAAAAAGACTTTATTATGTTTATGCAGGCAATTTTTTCCGCCTTATCATGACACTGTTCCAAAGTGCTTTTGATATAATCCGCCACTTCCTGAGCGGATTGCAGGAATACAGGCATTTTATTAATGGTATTTGCCATAACGGCCCGGCTCACATATTTTGAATGATTCTGAAATATTTCCGAAAGTTTCCGGATTAACTCTTCCTGTACCGTGATTAAGTATGCTTCGTCAACTTTCTGCTCGTCCGGAGGCTGATGAAGTTCTACGAACAGGCTGCTTCCAAGTAAATTCTGTGCCATGTTAAGACAGCAGAACAGCGGTCTTAACATTAAACTATCCACCACTTTTACATGATTTGACTTAATATCATAAAAATATGACTCAAGGATTTCAAATTCCTGAGATATAATTTCCTGTTTTCCTTCTGTATAAGTTAATAGCTCTTCTACTTCCTTTCCCAGGAGTGATTTTTCTTCCGAAGTAAAATGACCGTTAATTTTTTCAATTATTTTTTTACAGTAATCTTCATCCGCCGGCAACAGCAGAAATTTCATCTCACCCTCTATTCCCTCTATCCGGTAGCCCTCCATATAGGCATAAGGTGACAGAAGCAGCATAACATAAAGGTGGTTGACACATTCTTCCATACTATAATAAAAATCCACAGCGGAATTAATCCGGGAAGCTGCTGCCTTAATCTGTCCGGAATAGGCAAAATACTCTTCCCTGGTCATATTCTTATAATCCAGTGCCTCCAGGTTTCTTCTTAATGCATAAAAGTCCGTATAAACCGTATCCATTTCCTCGTGTTCATAAAGCATGGCACTGGTCTTTAACATATAGAGATATCCGTCGAGGGAAGAACGTTCGGCACCTTTATAAACGGAAATGCTGTCTTTAATTAAATCAAAATATCTGGATTTTGTTAATCTTACCGGAAGCTGTCCTATTACTTCTTTTATTTTTTCATTAATAATTACATTGTCCCTGGTATCAAAAATATAGCGCACAACCTCAGACACAAATTCATCCTCATTAATTTCCTTCCTATCCTCCTCATAGCGGTATTCAATACGGTTGAAGATATATTCAAATACCTGGAATATGTCCGTATAGGCAGTCAAGATTTTCATTCTGCTTATGATTCGGTTACGGATTGCATCCAGTTCCTTTACTCCGGCTTCCATTCTTCCCCCGGAAAAATTGCATAATAAAATATCTCTTATTATCCGATTCATACCGCTTAACAGGTTTTCTTCCTCTTTTGTTCTTTGTTTCCCTGTTTCCATATAATTTTCATAAAACGTATAATAATGCATTGTAAATTTCAGCTCTGCATATTGCTCATATAATGTAACAAGGCGGCTGAAAAATTGAGGCAAATTAATATCCAGATTAAAACCTTTTTGTATTTCCCTGCAAATCGATTTCATATTTTTATTCATTTTTACTCCCATTGCAAATTGCAATTGATAGCAATTGCATACCCTTTTCCTTCCGTTATTCATACTGCCTTTTATTTATAAATCCATTTAAAATCAGCAGTCCCATAGCTGATATAATAAATCCAGCATAAGAAATATATGGTATGCCCTGCAGATTTTTATTTAATATTATATCAGTAAATCCTTCAATAAACCAGCGGTTTGGAATTATTTTCGAAATATTTAATAACTTGTCTTTTGTAAAATCTTCCACCATATATAAAAAACCCAATAACCCAAAAGCAAAAATAGAAATTACTCCGAATAACTGGTACCTGCTTGTCCTGCCGGTTAATTTGCCGAGAAAGAGAAACCATAAAATCATTACCATAGAAAACAATTCCAATGAAAGAAATAACGGTATGGCCCGATTCATAGATAAATCCCCGGTCTTCCCGATAAGGACACCGCAAAGAAAGAGAGACAGAATACTTAGAACTGTAAAAGCAGCGCCAAAATGACTGATATCCATGGTATAAGGCTTTATTACAGAGACTTTCAGTCTCCTTTGAATCCCCGATTCTTTTTCAAATACCGAACCGGCCGTCATTAACATGGCGGTAAAGCTTAACAGCATGGCAATTATTCCCCATACCGCCTGCAGATAAAGGACGGAATTATTTATTTCCCTCTCCTGGTTCTGATTACTGGTATTTATCATTCTCATATCAAAGGCAAAATCAAAATCCGGCGTGGCTGCCAGGGAATTTGAGTATGCCGCATACTCTTTTTCCGAAAGCCTGTTGTTGGCTGTTTCCGAATTGAAGTCGTTTTTATCCGTATCCTTAAACGGCAGGGACCGATATAAATGATAGCTTTTATACATACAGATTTTATGAAGCATTTCTCCGGCAATAATATCGGAAAGAATTTTGGCGGACTCATCCCCCTCTGTAAAGTACATGGTAATCAGTTCTTCTGTCTTCCCCTCCCGGATTGATTTTTCATACCCGGCTTTAATAATAAAATACGCCCTGATTTCTTCCTTATATAAAAGCTCCTTTAATTCCCTCTCCTCTTTTTCATAGACATATAAGGCGGGCACTTCCTTTATTTTACCTGTCAGTTCGTCCGCGCTTTCACTCCGGTCAAGATTTACAAGCCCGATTGGTACACTGCTTCTTTCTCCCGCATTGCCAGAAAGGTTGTTTATAAGAAACAAGGAGACAAGTAAGGTCAGAACCGTGATAAACCAGGTTATTTTATCGGAGAATATGGCTTTCATACGGAATGCATAGAGGTTATCCTTCATAATAAACCTCCTCCCGTCCGTACAGGCAGATTCCAATACAGTAAAAAAAGAAGGAACCTGCAAGCAACCCCGCTGCAATCTTATACAGGAACTCTTCTGCCATGCCTTCGGACAGCATGACACGGGCCAGCCAGTAGTTAGGAGTAAATGCAGACAAGCCGGCTACGGTTCGGGGTAAATACATGACAGGAATAATCCCTCCTCCGATTATGCAGAAAATAAAGCAGAGAAAATTGCCTGCCACCATATAATTCTGTATTTTATGAAATAAACCGCTTATAAAAACAGCAAAACTGATAACAAATAAGGACGCCGGTAATAATATTATTACGGATTCCGGCGAAATCACATTCCCTTTATAAATCTCCGGAATAATATAAGCCGGAGAGAACAGGATAAAAACGAGACCGGCAGAAAATAAAATCTTTTCCGCTAAAAACAAGGATATCGGCAAGCCCGTTGTATTTAGGCGCCTTAATATACCCAGTCTCTTTTCCTTCATAATCTCATATCCGGCATACAATCCCATAAAATTAAGAAAGGCAAAAAATATGGCAAAACTGTAATAATTAAAAAGGGATGTATGGGGAAAATCACTTATTTCCACGTAATGGAAAAATCTTTCCTTGCCTAAAGCCGTAAAGATTAAATCGTAAGAAATTTCCATGTTTTTTTTAATAATGAGCTCCTGCTCCATTCCTGCCTTTTGCATGGTATCATAAAGGGCAACACAGTTCACTTCGACCGCACGTATGTATTTTTCATAACTGTCCAGCACGTTTTTAAGCAAAACTGCTTTTGTAACATCTGCCGTACTTATCAGTACTTTTACCGGAAGATGGTCCATATAAATCATTTTTTCCGCAAAGCCTTCCGGTATCTGAAGAAACAAATCCAGGTTTCCGTCATAAAAGGATTGCTCCAGTTCCCTGCCGTTTCCTTCTACGATATGGATATACGAAGCAAAACTGTCACTTTCCCTAAAATATTCAATCAGCATTTTTGAATAGACCGAACCGTCCTCATCGGCTACCCCGAATTCAATCCGGACTCCCGGCTGAGCCATTATATCCGTCACATTTTTATTTTTGTTATTACAATAAGTGCTTATTATTAAAATAATAAGCACTGCTGTAATGATAACGATTCTTTTTTTGTCCTGAAAAGTTTCCTTAAGGTCTTTTTTCAATAAATAAAGCACGACACCGTTTCTCCTAATCACGCTTTGCCAAGCCGCAATGATTTTCGTTTCCGTTTCTCTGATTTATTGGTTATCGGGAGTATTTTTTACATGTTCATGGGTAAATAAATGATCCATGCAATATTCATAATTACCGTCACATTTGGAACAGAAACGGAATTCCAGATTTTCGTCGTCTAATTCCGTTCGTCCGCATACGGCGCATTTATGTCTGGTTATGGTTTTTTTACCTCTGAATTCAACTACATTACCGCCTCTTCCCGCTTTTACCTGCCGCTTGTAATGAGCCTTGCGTTTGATTTGGTTTGGTGATATTCTTTTATAATTTCTTGTAGATAAAAAATAAATGAGGAAATTGCCCAGAGCAATTGCAATGGCAATACCTACAAAATATTCTCCCATTCTAAAGGTAGAATAAATTTCATAAAGTACATAAGCGCCGTAAATAAAGCCCAGGTATTTTACTTTAACCGGTATAATGAAAAAGAGTAAAAACTGGACATTCGGATACAGTGCGGCAAAAGCAAAAAACATAGAACGGTTAATGTAGGTTAGTCCTAATACAATACTGTATCCTGTAGACAAATACACTATAATGATTGCCAGTATATTAAAGACTAATCCGGATAAATAGTACATATTGAACCGGAAAGCCCCCCATGCACGTTCCAGCGAATTACCAATCATATAATATAAATACAACTCAATTGCCAGAAATAAAATATTGCTGTCACTCGTAGGCTGGATAATAAAGGTGACAATTCTCCAAATCTGCCCCTGCAATACTTTTTCAATATCCAGCATAAGATAATTACCATAAAAATCCGGGTTAATCTGATTAATCAAAAATCCGGCCGCATACAAAAGGATAATGTAAAACATTAAGTTATGAACAGCATATCTTCCGTATTTACGATTCAGTTTATTGAGGAGGTTCATTAAAAGTACCACTTCTTTCTATATATTATAGCTTCCCGGAAGAACTTCTTCTTCCGGAAAAGGCGCTGTCGTTCCCAAACATTAAAATCATGTAAACATTTCAAATTCTAAAACAAATCTTTTTTCCTGAAAATAAGGGCGACTATAAACGTAATAACAAGTGTCAGCGCAGTAACGGCGTAAAACCCGAAGGGTAAGTCTCTTCCGGGTATGCCCCCGACATTCATGCCAAAAAAACTGGCTATCATGGTAGGTATGGCCATAACGATAGTAACGGTTGTCAGGAATTTCATTACAATATTAAGATTATTGGATATAACCGATGCGAAAGCATCCATCGTACCGCTTAAAATTCCGCTGTATATATTAGCCATTTCAATTGCCTGCTTATTTTCAATAATTACGTCTTCCAACAATTCCGTATCTTCCGGATACTGCTTAATATTATCGATTTTTAACATTTTCTCTAAAACAACCTCATTGGCACGCAGGGAGGTTGTAAAATAAACCAGACTTTTTTCCAGTTCCAAAAGATCGATTAATTCGCTGTTTTTGGTTGAAATATGGAGTTTATGTTCAATCTCTTCGCTCTTTCTGTCAATAATTCTTAAGTACTGAAGAAATACGGTGGCATTCTTATAAAGTATCTGCAGAATAAATCTTGTCTTTTTAAAAGTATAAAACTCCCTTACTCTTCCATCCATAAAGCTTTTTAAAACTTTGGTCTCTTCCAGGCAGATTGTAACAATTAAATCCCTGGCAACAATGATACCCAAAGGAATCGTGACATATCTGTCCTTGTTATTCCGTTCTTCCATGGTGGGAATATCGACTAATATCAAAGTGTATTCATCTTCTACTTCAATTCTGGACCTTTCCTCTTCATCCAGAGGTGCTCTTAAGTGGTCAATATCTATATGGCAGGTTTCAGAAATTTCCAAAAGTTCCGTAGCAGAAGGACTGGTCATAACAACCCAGCATCCTTGTTCGATTTCATTAATTTGACGGATTCCGTCCTCGTATGTCTTTAAAATTTCGATCATGTTCCACTCCTTCTACTGCAGCGCAAGGCAGCAGAAAGAATGTATGCGTTCTATCCTAACTGCCTGCCGCAGCGATTTATTTTATTATTATGCCGTCGATAATTGCAACTGGGCCCCGCTTCCATTCGGTTCACATCCTTTCATGCATGGCTTTCTGATTTTGCTATAATTATATCGGCCTATATGTCACGTTTATTATTTGACGTTACATATAGTATCTTCTTAATTATATGTTTTCTAATTACCTTTGTCAAATAAAAAACATGTTTTGCAACAGCCTCTTTCAAACTGTCCGGGATACGGATAGAATACATTCTTTAATAATTGGATAGGGCTTGTCTTTACTTTATGATTCGTATTTTATATAAAATTTATTTCCGTTATCCGGAAGAATCTGAGAAAAAGATGGAAAGGGAAAGGAACCTTTTTATTATTTTCAGGCTCTTCCCCCCTAATCAATGCGGTTATAATTATAATACTTATTTCGTCCCATCATTTTCCACCATTGGCACACGCCACACTGCCTGCAGCCTAAAATAGCACATGAAAATACATTTAAAACGGATACTATAAACTCATAGCACCGGGCCGCAGATGTATTTACATATCATAAATCGGTATCTGAATTGTCATTCCGGGTGTTATCGGCGTTCCATTCAGATTATTAAATTCCAGGACATCTTCCAAATCAACTCCATAACGGTCCAATACTTGCTGCAGGGATGCTTCATCCTCTACTACGTAAGTAATTGCATTACTCCAGGCTGCCGGATCTATAACGGGAATACACAATTCATCTCCAACTTGCAGATTATATATATCCACATACGGATTTACCCTTAAAATCAGGGCAAGAGGAACATTATATGCTCTGCTGATGCCGTAAAGAGTATCTCCCTGCTTAATATTATAAATCACACAAGAGTAATCACTATAGTTCATGCAAACCAACCTTCTTAAAGCCGGGAAGAATTCAAACGAATACTCCCTGCTTATATTCAATTTGTTCCATTATATTCATATTATAGTAAAGAGGTTCCTCTCTGAATGCCGCGGCTGATTTCCTTTATATATGAATGCAAAAAAAAATTCGGCCATGAAAAATTTAGATATTTAATTATATTTTTACAAAATTTTATATTTTTGTTATAAATTCTGTTGTTGAACTTAATTGACATGTGTCGTATAATACTACATGATATCGATTTAAATATTATATGTAAATCTTTCACAAAAAATTGTAATACGAATATTTTAACATATGTAAGCATCTATAATTATTATGAACAGCTACCCTAACACAGGCAATTGTGCCGTACCTGGAATTCCATCCTGTTTCATAATTCGCCCCGGCGGATGATTCAGTTTTAATATAGCAAGGAGGTAAGCCATTTCAGGCGAAAATTATGATAGATAACAAAATTATGACTTTAGGTATTGATATAGGGTCCACTACAGTAAAAATTGCTGTTTTGGACCGGAATAATGAAATATTGTTTTCCGAATATGAACGTCACTACGCCAATATTCAGGAAACCCTTGCAAAACTCATGGCAAACGCCCATGACAACCTGGGTGATGTTACATTAGCGCCAATGATAACCGGTTCCGGCGGCCTTACTATATCAAAGCATCTGGAAATCCCGTTTGTTCAGGAAGTTATTGCAGTTTCAACTTCCCTTAAGGACTATGCTCCCCATACCGATGTAGCCATCGAGCTGGGCGGTGAAGATGCTAAAATTATTTATTTTACCAATGGTATAGAGCAAAGAATGAACGGCATCTGCGCCGGCGGTACCGGCTCCTTTATAGACCAGATGGCAACTCTTTTAAAGACGGATGCTTCGGGATTAAATGAGTATGCCAAAGATTACAAGGCGGTTTATCCGATTGCAGCCCGCTGCGGCGTATTTGCCAAATCCGACATACAGCCGCTTATTAACGAAGGTGCCACCAAACCGGATTTGGCGGCTTCCATTTTTCAGGCTGTGGTAAACCAGACCATCAGCGGCCTGGCATGCGGTAAACCCATCCGCGGCAATGTTGCATTTTTGGGAGGCCCTCTTCATTTTTTGACAGAGCTAAAGACAGCTTTTATCAGGACTTTAAACTTAACGGAGGAACAGATAATAGCACCCTCCCATTCCCATTTATTTGCTGCCGTCGGAGCAGCCATGAACAGTAAATTTGACAATCTGACTAATTTCGAAGAACTCAACAAGAAGCTGACCTCCGGTATCAAAATGGAGTTTGAAGTAAGCCGTATGGCTCCGCTTTTTAAGGATGAAGCGGCTTATGAAGAATTTAAAACAAGACATTCCATACATTCCGTAAAAAAGGGTGACTTAAGTACATATGAAGGAAACTGTTTTCTTGGTATTGATGCCGGCTCTACTACCACAAAGGTTGCGGTAGTCGGGGAAGACGGTACCCTGCTATACTCTTTTTACAGCAATAACAACGGCAGTCCTTTAAAAACTGCCATAAAATCAATTAAAGAAATCTACTCCATCCTGCCGGAGGGTGCCCGCATCGTCCGCTCCTGCTCCACCGGATACGGAGAGGCATTGGTAAAAGCCGCACTGATGCTGGATGAAGGTGAAGTGGAAACCGTGGCCCATTATTACGCTGCCGCTTTCTTCGAACCTAAGGTAGACTGTATCCTGGATATCGGAGGCCAGGATATGAAATGCATCAAGATAAGAAATAATTCCGTTGACAGTGTTCAGCTAAATGAGGCTTGTTCCTCCGGCTGCGGTTCCTTTATTGAAACCTTTGCAAAATCCTTAAATTATGAAGTCGCTGATTTTGCCAAGGTTGCCCTATTTGCCAAGAACCCCATCGACTTAGGTTCCAGGTGTACGGTGTTCATGAATTCCAAAGTAAAACAAGCTCAGAAGGAAGGCGCCAGCGTAGCGGACATATCTGCAGGTTTAGCTTATTCCGTTATTAAAAACGCAATTTATAAGGTAATTAAAATTACGGACCCTAAGGATCTGGGCGAAAATATTGTAGTACAGGGCGGAACCTTCTATAATGAAGCTGTTTTAAGGAGTTTCGAGCTTTTAGCAGGCTGTCATACGGTAAGGCCGGATATTGCCGGTATTATGGGCGCTTTCGGAGCTGCCCTGATTGCCAGGGAACATTATGAAGGCGAAGAAACAACCATGCTTTCCATAGAGAAAATCATAGACTTAAAGATTGAATCTTCCATGGCAAGGTGTAAAAAATGTACCAATAACTGCCAGTTAACTATTAACCGCTTTACCGGAGGCCGCCAGTTTATAACCGGCAACCGATGCGAACGCGGATTAGGAAAAGTAAAAAACAAAGACAACATACCTAATTTATTTGAATACAAATTAAATCGTCTCTTTTCCTATGAACCTTTGGAAGATGACAAAGCCTTCCGCGGCAAAGTCGGCATACCAAGGGTTTTAAACCAGTATGAGAATTATCCCTTCTGGTTTACTTTCTTCACGGAAATGGGTTATAAAGTTATATTATCACCGGAATCCACCCGAAAAATTTATGAACTGGGAATCGAATCCATTCCCAGCGAATCGGAATGTTATCCGGCGAAACTTGCCCACGGCCATATCATGTGGCTCATAAAGCAGGGTATTGATTTTATCTTCTATCCCAGTGTGCCTTATGAGCGCAAGGAAGTGGAAGGTGCCAATAATCACTATAACTGCCCTATTGTGGCATCTTACAGTGAAAATATAAAAAATAACGTGGAAGAACTGCGGGACGGCCGTATTAATTATCAGAATCCCTTTCTTTCCTTTGAAAGTGAAGAAATAATTGCCAAACGTCTGGTTGAGATTATGAAAGGATTAACCGATACTTCGGACGGAGAAGTGAAAGCTGCCGTACATAAGGCCTGGCTGGAACTTGAAGCCGAAAGAGAGGACATTCGAAAAAAAGGGGAAGAAACCATTGCCTACTTAAAAGAAACCGGAAGAAAGGGTATTGTACTTGCCGGACGTCCCTATCATGTGGACCAGGAAATCAATCACGGTATCCCTGAATTAATTAACTCCTACGGGGCTGCTGTTTTAACGGAGGACAGTATCTCCCATTTAGGTAAGGTGGACCGGCCGCTGGTTGTGGTGGACCAGTGGATGTACCACTCCAGATTATATGCGGCCGCATCTTTCGTAAAAACAATGCCGAATCTGGAGCTGATTCAGTTAAATTCCTTTGGCTGCGGACTGGATGCGGTTACTACGGATATGGTTAATGACATATTATCGAAATCCGGTAAAATTTATACGGTATTAAAAATAGATGAAGTCAATAATCTGGGCGCTGCCAGAATCCGTCTCCGTTCCCTTTTATCCGCCGTCAAAGACAGGGAACACAAGCATATTGCCAAACCAAAGGTAACCTCCGATGCCTTTCAAAGAGTCATCTTTACGGAAGAAATGCGCAGGGATTATACTATTTTATGCCCTCAGATGTCGCCGATTCACTTTGATATTCTGAAACCGGCATTAAAAACCCACGGTTATAATGTGGAAATCCTGGATAATGATAACCACTCCGCCGTTGATGTCGGACTTAAGTATGTTAATAATGACGCCTGCTATCCTTCCCTGATGGTGGTAGGCCAGATTATGGACGCACTTTTATCCGGCAAATACGACGTCAACAAGGTGGCCGTTATGATAACGCAGACCGGCGGCGGCTGCCGTGCAACCAATTATATCAACTTTATCCGCAGAGGACTGGAAAAAGCCGGAATGTCTCAGATACCGGTCATTTCCTTGAGCGTTACCGGCCTTGAAAAAAATCCGGGTATGAAATATACTCCCAAATTGCTGATTAGTGCCGTCCAGGCCCTGGTATACGGCGACGTGTTTATGCGCGTTCTCTACCAGACCAGACCTTATGAAACAGAACCCGGTTCTGCCAATGCCCTTTATCAAAAATGGAATGAAATATGCAAAGTTTCCGTTACGAACGGCAAGTGGAGAGAATTTAAACGGAATATCCGTAATATTGTAAAGGAATTTGACACCCTGCCGCTTAAGGATATCAAGAAGCCAAGAGTTGGGGTTGTCGGTGAAATCCTGGTTAAATTTCTTCCGGCTGCCAATAATTATCTGGTGGAATTATTGGAAGCAGAAGGTGCGGAAGCCGTTGTTCCGGATTTAATTGATTTCTTTATGTATTCCTTTTACAATGCCAACTTTAAGGCTCAATACCTGGGATTTAAAAAATCCTCTGCCAGAATCGCAAATCTCTTAATCCGTGCCGTGGAATTCTGCAGAAAAGAAGCCAGAAACGCCTTAGAAAAAAGCAACCGTTTCACGCCTCCCGTACCGATTAATAAACTGGCGGAATACGCCTCTCCTATTGTTTCTGTAGGCAATCAGACCGGAGAAGGCTGGTTCTTAACCGGTGAAATGGTTGAACTCATCCATTCCGGCGTGGAAAACATTGTCTGCACCCAGCCTTTTGCTTGTCTGCCAAACCACATAGTAGGTAAAGGCGTTATCAAGGAATTGCGTTTAAGATATCCAAACTCCAATATTGTCGCCGTGGATTATGACCCCGGTGCCAGTGAGGTAAACCAGCTGAACCGTATCAAGCTTATGCTGGCTACGGCAATGAAGAATCTGAAATAATTATATGTGTGAGGATGGAGCCTGTAAGCCGCCGGTTTACAGGTTCCGTCCTGTTCTTTACAACACCGTATATCCGTCTTTCCTGCCATATCATTTCCCATATCTTTTGATTTTCTTTGATTACTATAGCTACTTAATTATTTTAATAAATGTTTTCTTTCCAATTTTCAGGATATCCCCGCATGCAAGTACCAAATCCAGGTCATCCATTACCAAAACCTCGTTATTTATCCGCACTCCCCCCTGTTGTATGAGACGCCTGAACTCACTGCTGCTTGGGATATATTTTTCTTTTATCAATAAGTGAATAATATCCGCCAGCTTATCCTTATCCAAATCTATAATTAATTCCGGCAATTTTTCATTTTCCGGAACGGATTTTTTCCCAAAGACCGTATCATAGTATCTCTTTGCGTCTTCTGTTTCAGAAGCCGTGTGATAAAGGGCCGTTATGATTACGGCCAGTTCATATTTTATATCTCTTGGATTTCTGCCGTCCTTTAATTCTTTCCTGATTTCCTCTATTTTATCCGGATGTTCGTCGGTGGCTGATTCATAGTATTTTATAATCAGGTTATCCGGAATCTCCATGATTTTTTTAAACATAACCTTGGGAGGTTCATCGATGCCGATATAATTACCCAGGCTTTTACTCATCTTTTCTGTTCCGTCAAGTCCTTCCAGAATGGGCATGAACAGTGCCGCCTGTTGCTTAAGTCCCATCGCTTTTTGTAAATTCCGGCCCATTAAAATATTAAAAGTCTGGTCCGTTCCTCCAAGTTCTATATCCGCATTTAAAACCACGGAATCGTAGGCCTGCATCAGCGGATAAAAAAATTCATGGACACCAATGGGAATATTATTTTTATACCTGCTCTGAAAATCATCTCTTTCCAGCATTCTGGCCACTGTCGTTGTTGCAGCCAGTTTTACTATTTCGTCAAATTTTAAATTAGAAAGCCATTCGCTGTTAAAGCGTACTTCTGTTTTCTGGGGTTGTAGTATTCTGAATATCTGACTGGTATAAGTTAAAGCATTTTCTTTTACCTGTTCCTCGGATAACGGTACTCTTTTCTTGGCCTTACCGGTAGGATCTCCGATTCTGCCGGTAAAATCCCCTATAACAATAACTGCCTTATGTCCTAAATCCTGCATCTGTCTGATTTTTCGCAAGACCACTGCGTGGCCTAAATGAATATCAGGTGCGCTGGGATCCAGCCCCAGTTTCATAATTAGCGGTTTATTTTCCTTTATGGAAGTCTCCAGTTTTTTCTGCAATTCCTCTTGACCGACAATTAATTCGGCACCTTTAGCAATCATTCTGATTTGCTCTTCAACAGTTGTTTTCATATTAACTCTCCTTTTGTTAATAAGATTGAAATGCTGCCTGGAAGACTTTCTGTTTGACGGGAAATTTGAGAAATTTCTTATCAAACAAAAAAAGCTCCCGTCCTTCTGTTATCAAAAGGACGAGAGCATGCTCCCGTGTTACCACCTTTAGTTTATAGGCAACTCGCATTGCCTACCTCTTCAAGTACTCCATCTGTATCATGGGTTATACTCTAGCACTATAACGTGTGCAGGAAACCGTCACAGCCTACTAATCAAATGTTCGGTGTGAAGCTCAAAGATGTATTCATAACCAGCCTGCCATGTACCTCTCATCAACCGGTAGCTTTCTGTTCGGATTACTGATTATTACTTATTCTTATCACAGCTTTTCTTAATCTTTATAAATATTTAAATAAAATGATATACAAATAACTTATTAAATTACTAACATTATATTGATAATTCTCTTACCTGTCAAGTATATTTTATTTCCCTGTATATTTTTATATTTTTTTCCCTGTACATTTTATTTCCAAAAAATGGTTTTACTTTAATTCCCAAAAATAATTTGACTTTAAAGTTTCCAAAAGTTCCGCAAACAATGTATTGGCCCATGCGAACCATGGTCTTGTATATTCTGCGGGATTATCCGGGTTAAATGCTTCATGCATAAAATTCGTGTTATTATGGGTATCGGCAAGCATTTTAAGGCACTCCATGATTTCATTTTTATCATTTGAAGTCAAGGCCTGCATTATGATACCGATATGCCATACGTATCCGGGCGCCGTATGGGGACTTCCAACTCCTCCGGCATATTTCCCTGCCGAATAATAAGGATTATCCCTCGATAAAATGAATTTTCTCGTATTCTGGTACAAGGGATCGTCCTTTTCACAAAAACCAAGATAAGGCATAGAGAGCAAACTGGGAGAATTAGCATCATCCATCAGGTTATAATTGCCGAATCCGTCTGTTTCATAAGCATACATCTTTCCATACTTCGGATGTTCTATAATACCGTAGTCCATTATACCGTCATAAATTTCTTCCGCAAGTCTTTCACATTCCATTGCTAAGGGTTTATCTTTATATATTTCTTCACAGATTTCCTTAGCAAATGTAAGAGCTTTTACCGCCATCATATTGGAGGGAATTAAATACCCGAATTTACAACAATCATCCGAAGGCCTGAAACCTGACCAGGTCATGCCTGTCACATTCACAGGCCTGCCCAGACCCCGGCCAGGCAGCGTATCACTCTTAACACAGTTATAACGCCTGAAAAAATACGGTGATTTGCTATGGTCCTGTTCGGTTATAAAAACAGAAATCACGGTTTTAATCATTTCTTTGATTGTATCATGAAAAAAATCGGTTTTACCTGCGGTTTTCCAATATTCATAAGCAAGATAAAGGGGTGCGCACAGAGAATCCACTTCATACTTTCTTTCCCATACATGATCATTTAATTTTGTTTCATCCTTATGACCTGCTTTGTTGGCGCTTTCATTAAATGCATTGGCATAGGGATCCAGGCATACGAATTCTGCCTGCTTTAATATTACACCTTCCAGGATTTTTTGCAGTGAGGTATCTTCTTTTGCATATTTTACGTAAGGTCTTACCTGTGCGGCTGAATCACGTAACCACATGGCTGGTATATCACCGGTTATAACAAAACAGCTTCCATCTTCCAAAGTTTTTACTGTGGTTTCTATCGTATTAAGAAAGCACTGTTTTGCCAATGGCGCCAAGGCAGGAAATTTATCTTTATAATAAACTTCCAGCTGATTCCCCGCTTTTATTAATACTTCCGGTATCCTATGTGTCATTCTTTTCATCCTCGTTTCTATATTGGCTGCTATGTTCTTCCATTCTGTTTCTACTGTTATTTTTTTCTCTAAATTATTTCGCCGCACCTCTTTATGTTTCCGGCCACTGCATTTTCACTCCTTTTTTTGTTAACAAAATTTCAGCATAATATCCCTGCCGCATAATTCTAATTATATGATTCATTTAATGATATGTCAATATATTATTCCTTATTGTATACACTCACTTTGCCCCAGCAGCAATATTCTTACCCTGCATGCTCCTCTAATTATTGCGCTTTTGTTATTTATAGAAAAATAATATACTATTATAGTCTTCGCATTATGTGTTATTTTTTAATAATCTTATGCGGTATTAACTGGGGCTCAACATTTTTATTTCCATCCATGGCTTCTGCTAAAATCCGGATGCTGCTTTTTCCAATCTCTATTTCATCCTGCTCAACATAAGTAAGGTGCATTATTTCATCCGCAATACTTTGAGGACTGTCGAAACAGGCTATCTTTTTTTCTTGTTCCAGTCCAAGCTGGCATAGTGCGCGGTAAATAATAAGGGCTATTGCATATTCTACAGCAAAAAATGCCGTCACCTCCGGATGCTTTAGTACAAATTCTTTTATCTTATCTATATCCTCCAATGCTAATTCTTCCTTATGATAGGAAGGTAAGGTAGACTTTAAATCCGTAATCCACATGGCTTCATTGGTAATAAGACCATGTTCCATATGGCAGTCCACAAAGCCTTTATGCCTGTCTTCCACCGTTGAAGTATCCACGGACAGAGGGGCAACATAACAGATAAGGCGATGCCCTGCCTCTATCAGACAGCAGGTTAATTCTTTGGCCGCCCTGTAATTATCCGTCCCTACATACGGAATGGGAATTCCTTTTAGCATCCTGTCAATTAAAACCATAGGAAAATTATCGATTGATAATTTTAATACTTTAGAATTATAATTTTCATCATGGACACACATTATTATAATACCGTCTGCCCCAATTTCCAACAGCTTGTCTATGGAGATTGTTTCCTCCTCCTTGTGTCCGTAGGAACATTTTAATACCATGCATAATCCGTGCTTCTTGCATTCCTGTTCCATTCCAAGGAGAATTTTATATCCGTAGCTGTCACCAAAGGAATCCATAATAATGCCTATCAGACGTTTATCCCGATTATCTTGCCCCACGGCTTTCATTTCCGGAATTTCCTTTAATTCATTTTCCAATACATAAGAGCCTTTTCCCGGTTTCCGTTCAATAATATTTTGCGCCGCAAGCATCTCCAGTGCTTTCTTGCTTGTTATTCTGCTGACATGATAAGCTTTTGACAATTCGCTTTCCGATGGCAGAAGCGTACCGGCAGAATATTTTTGGGTCCGGATTCCTTCTAGAAGGTCTTTATAAATCTTTTCATACAGAGTATCTTTTCTCAATTCTTTCACCTTTCACACAAGATATGATATATCAATATATTATCATGCATATCAATTATCGTCAAGAATGAATATAAAGAGGCACGGCTTAATAATATAAAAAGGCACAGCCTAATAAATCAACTGTACCTTTCATTAAGCTGTACTTTTAAAGAAAACCTTAAAGGATGAACTGATTACGGAGTGAGGCACAATATTTCTGATGAATAAACTCCGCTCAGGTCATTTCCTCATTATACTTTTATTATAAATAATATGTAAGCTTCTAAATATCCTCTATCTGCCAATCTATAGGTTCTAAACCATGCTTCTCTAAGAATTGGTTTGTTTTGCTAAAGGGCCTGCTGCCAAAAAAGCCTCTGCCGGCCGAAAACGGACTGGGATGCGGTGCTTCCAATATAAGATGCTTTGGATTATTAAACATACTCTTTTTAAGCTGTGCCGGCCTGCCCCATAAAATAAACACAATTGGCCTGTCCTGTTTATTTACGGCCTGGATAACCGCATCCGTAAACCGCTCCCATCCTTTCCCCTGATGGGAATTAGCCTGATGTGCCCTTACCGTAAGAACGGTGTTTAATAGTAAAACACCCTGCTCCGCCCATTTCACAAGATATCCGTTATTCGGTATCTTACATCCTAAGTCATCTTTTAATTCCTGGTATATATTAACCAGTGACGGCGGAATCTCTACCTCCGGCTTTACGGAAAAGCATAAACCATGAGCCTGTCCGTGGTTATGGTAGGGATCCTGTCCAAGAATAACTACCTTAACCTTTTCCAGAGGCGTTAAATGAAAAGCATTAAAAATATCCTCTGTCTTTGGAAAGACCAGATAATGATTATATTCATGTTTTACGAATTTATATAATTCCGTATAATAATTTTCATGAAATTCATCTCCTATTACACGCAACCAATCATTTGTTATAGCACCCATTTTAATTACTCCTTTTTCCTATTTAACCTGTTATGCATCTAATCGAACGCTTATGCCTTTTTCATTTAAATATTTCTTTAATTCACGGATTTCCATCTCCTTGTAATGAAAGAGGGAAGCTGCCAATACCGCATCAGCCCTTCCTTCCGTAAAAGCCTCGTAGAAATGTTCCATTCTGCCGGCACCACCAGAGGCAATAACCGGTATGGACACATTATCTGAGATTGTACGGGTCAGTTCCAGGTCATATCCGTCTTTGGTCCCGTCACAATCCATACTTGTTAAAAGTATTTCACCGGCTCCTAATTCATTTGCCTTTCTGGCCCATTCCACAGCATCAATTCCCATATCCACCCTTCCTCCGTTTTTGTAAATATTCCAACCGGAACCGTCTGCCCTGCGTTTTGCATCAATAGCAACCACCACACATTGGCTTCCGAATTTATCAGCAGCCTCAGCAATCAGGTCAGGGTTTAAAATTGCAGCTGTATTAACGGCAATCTTATCTGCACCTTCCCGTAAAATCACTTTAAAGTCTTCTATGGTCCTTATTCCGCCTCCCACGGTAAAAGGAATAAATACCGTCTCCGCAACTCTTCGTACCATGTCTATTTTGATAGTTCTTGCATCGGAAGAAGCCGTTATATCTAAAAATACCAGTTCATCTGCACCTGCTTTATCATAGGCGGCACCAACTTCAACCGGATCCCCTGCATCTCTTAAATTCACGAAATTTATGCCCTTAACAACTCGTCCGTTATGCACGTCCAGACATGGAATAATTCTTTTAGTAAACATATATCCCTCCTATAATTCTGCAAAGTTTCTCAGTATCTTAAGGCCAACTTCACCGCTTTTTTCCGGATGGAACTGGCAGGCAAATACATTATCCTTTTCCACTGCCGCATGAATTAAGGTACTGTATTCCGTGGTAGCCGCAACTTCTTCTTCGTTTTTTGCTTTCAAATAATAGGAATGAACAAAATATACATATGCCTGTTTCTCTATTCCTTTCAAAAGCTTTGAACCGGATTTAATATCCATGGAATTCCATCCCATATGCGGTATTTTAAGGCCTTCCTTATCGGGTATACGTAAAATCTTCCCTTTAAGAATTCCTAAGCCGGGAATTCCCACTGATTCGGCACTGCTATCAAACAACAGCTGGAGACCCAAACAAATTCCTAAAAGAGGCTTGCCAGATTCAGCTGCTTTCTTAATTGTATCCACTAAATGATAGCTTTTCAGCTTCTCCATTGCGTCACCAAAAGAACCGACACCGGGTAATATTACTTTTTCCGCACTTAAAATTTCATCTTTGTCTCTTGTTATTCTGGAATTTTGTCCCAAGTAATTCAAAGCCTTTTCAACGCTTTTTAAATTTCCGGCATCGTAATCTATTATAGCAATCATTCCATACCTTACCTTTCTATACCGTATCTTCCGGATGCTTCATTAAGTTAACAGGCATAAAGGGCTGCTGCATACTTTATGCAATCACCCTTTATGCCCCTTTGCAACATTATTCCATTTTTTCCAGCACCGTATTTATCACATTAATACTGTACTGTGTCTGGTCCATACTGCTATTCAATACAATGGCTTCCTCTTCCGTAATATTAAATTGCCGTTTCAGTTCAGTTAAAATTTGTTCTTTTACCTGAGCCAGATCCTCTTTAATTCCAAGCTCCGTAGCACGTTCAATATATTTATCATAACGTTCGAGTCCTTTCAGTAAGGAGTCCAGTGCCTCCGGATACTTATTCATATCGATATAATTATTATAGGAATTCAGTTCCTTATTAACAAACATAACCGTCATTATCTTCTGGTATAATTCCGAATCTTTTTCTCTGATGTCAAGACCATAGATTTCGTTATAGGCATTGGTATATCGTTTTCTTGAAAATTCAAGATTTGCATTTTTTACACCAAGGGAATAAGAATATAGATTCGTTCCTAAAATAACAAAACCACCAATTAATATAAAGAAAGTCATTATAAATATAACAGCCAATTTGTTGACTTTTATATTATCTTCACCGTCACTGGCTATATCTGCATTTTTAGCAGGCGAATCCTGCTTTACCTTCTTAACGGCTTTCTTTTTCACAGATTTCTTCTTTTCCGCTTTATCGGCCTTATTTTTAGCTTCGGATTTTTTGCTTTTTACATCTTCATCCTCTTCGCCTTCACTGCTTTTCTTCTGGCTCTGTTTTTCTTTTATGGCTTTTTTCTTGTTTCCGGTTTTCTTTTTTATCTCTTCTTCTTTTTTCTTATTGGACTTTTTATCAATCTCGGGAGTATTGTCGTCTTGTTCAGATATTTCAGCTTCAGCGTTATTTTTTTTCCCGAATATTTTCTGCCAGAACCCCTTCTTTTTATCCTGATTTATCTCTTTTGTATCTTCTTTTTCCAAAGAAGCC
>DBEP01000070.1:19940-20310 GCA_002294045.1 Lachnoclostridium sp. UBA903
AGAGTATCTATGACACTTACTACATCGGAAAAAATTCCTCCCACATCATTTGGACTGCCTGACTTTTCATGTTCCTTTTCCGGTTGGGATATGGAATCCTCAGATATCTCAGAAACCAAGTCATCAATTGACAAAGCTTCTTCTTCCGCCGGCCGTTCCTTTGCCGCATGTTCCGATCGGAAATCATTCTCTGCCACATCCGAAAGATTTTCTTCCTTTTTAACAGTCTCTGCTTCATCCTGTGCTGATATCATATCCAATAAGGCCAGCAAATCCTCATCTGTATCTTCCATTTCCGGGTTCTCATCATAGTCATAGTAAGCTGTATTCTCTTCCGTTTTTTCCTCTTTTGTCCCTTCATCCGAATAAT
>DBEP01000075.1:0-40651 GCA_002294045.1 Lachnoclostridium sp. UBA903
TTCCAGCAAATATAATAATATTATTTATATCATAAAATCATACATCATTAATCGGATACAGGCTGCGAAAATATTTTTAATAATAAATAGCACTTATTAAATCGAAGATATAAAAGTATTTTACCGTAAATTACAGTTATGTTTAGGTATAAGTTATACAGGAAAGGAATCCCATGACAATTACGAAACTGGAAGAACTTGATAAAGGAAAAGTTAAGGTCTACATAGATAATGAATATCATTTTTGCCTGTATCATAAGGACCTCACAACGCATCATTTAAAAGAAAATGCGGAAATTACCGCTGCGGTTTATCAGGACATCTATAAAAACACGGTACTAAGAAGGGCCAGGCAAAAAGCATTAGCAATATTAAAGTTTATGGACAGGACGGAACAGGAGCTTATTTTTAAATTAAAGCAGGCGGATTATACGGACTTAGTTATCTCTGATGTAATAACATACGTAAAGGATCACCACTATATTGATGATGAAAGATATGCCTTTAACTATGTCAGATACAGAAAGGACAGTAAAAGTAAGCGACAGATTTATGCGGAGCTTATCCGGAAGGGGATAGAAAAAGAGAATATTGAACAAGCCTTTGGCGAAGAATATGATAGCGAAGAAAACGCCATACAAAAAGCCATAGGGAAAAAAGCAAAAGAAGTAAGCAATATGAGCCCGGAAGAAAAAACGAAATTAACCGCCAGTTTATACCGTAAGGGTTTTCAGCTTGATTTAATTAAAAAGTATATTAAGTGATTTGAAAGAATATTCCGGTTACTTTATTAAAAAATCTACCAAATTAGGGTTTTATACATTTTAGTATTGAAATTTTACCAAAAATGGGATATAATTATAATCGGCAGAAAATTGATTTTAATATTAATAATATAGAAAACGGAGGGCAGAAAATGAATACGACAGCGCAATTGTCAGCAAGAGAAAGAATAAACTCTTTGCTTGACGACAATAGTTTTGTTGAAGTCGGTGCATTAGTAACAAGAAGAAGTACCGACTTTAATCTGCAGCAGAAGGAGGTACCTGCCGATGGCGTAATTACCGGTTATGGAATTATTGATGGCAATCTTGTATATGTATACTGTCAGGATAAATCAGCTTTAAATGGTACTATCGGAGAAATGCATGCTAAAAAAATTGCACATATTTATGATTTGGCACTTAAGGTAGGAGCACCGGTCATTGGAATTATTGACTGTGCCGGCTTAAGACTGCAAGAAGCTACGGATGCATTAAATGGCTTTGGAGAAATTTATTTAAAACAGACATTGGCGTCCGGAGTAATACCACAGATAACAGCAGTACTTGGTACCTGCGGTGGTGGTGCAGCAGTTTTAACATCCTTAAGTGATTTTTCTTTTATATCTGAAAACGGTGCTAAGTTATTTGTGAATTCACCGAATGCTATTGAGGGTAATTATACTGCAAAACTTGATACGGCCACAGCAGATTTCCAGTCAAAATCGGGTACTGTTGATTTTGTTTTGGAGGATGATTCATCTGTTCTTTCTAAAATCAGAGAGTTAATTTCCATATTACCATCCAATAATGAAGATGATGCATCTTACGAAGAATGCAAGGATGATTTAAATAGATTGGTTCCCGATATTACGGCAGCCATTGCCGATTCTGCCGTAGCATTAAGGGAAATTTCCGATAATAATTATTTACTTGAAGTAAAAGCAGAATATGCAAAAGAAATGGTTACAGGCTTTATAAAGCTTAATGGCATGACGGTAGGTGCCGTTGCAAACCGTACGGAAGTGTTGGATGCAGACGGCAGTGCCGCTGAAAAGTTTGACGGGACTTTAACTACGGCAGCCTGTTATAAAGCGGAAAAGTTTGTACGGATATGTGACTCCTATAATATACCTGTTTTAACATTAACCAATGTTACCGGATACAAGGCTACGCTTGATGAAGAAAGATCCATCGGTATAGCAGCTGCCAAGTTAACTTATGCCTTTGCCAATGCAACTGTGCCTAAAGTAAATGTGATTACCGGAAAAGCTTATGGCAGCGCTTATCTAACTATGAATTCCAAACATATTGGCGCGGATCTGGTATTTGCTGTCGAAGGAGCAGAAATAGGAATGATGGATGCTAAATTAGCTGCTCAGATTATGTATGAAAAAGAGCCGGCTGTTATTGAGGCAAAAGCTTCTGAATATGCAGAACTTCAATCCAGTGCTGTAGCGGCAGCAAAACGGGGATATGTTGATACTATTATAGAAGCTGCTTCATTAAGGAAACATTTAATTTATGCATATGAGATGTTATTTACTAAGAGAGAAAGCCGCCCGGATAAAAAACACGGCACCGTTTAGTAAATTACATTCCTGAACAATAATTGCGCATAAAGCGCAGATGGGAGCAAGATTATGAATTTATTACATTCAGGATTATGTAAAATCATATTGGCAGCGAATACAAGCGGCAGTCTTGCCGATAAACTTCCACAGACAGTAGTAAATATCTTATTAGGGTTTGGAATCTTATTCGTTGTACTGATTTTCATCTTTGGTTTGGTCTACTTAGTGAAATTGATTCCAAACCTGCTGAATTCCAGTGACAAACCGGTTGGAAACATTCCGAATACCGTCACTCATACGGATTCACCGGTTAATATAAATAAGGAAACAATTATTGAAGAGGAATTAACAAATGATTTGGAACTGGTTGCGGTTATTACTGCGGCCATAATGGCATCCATGGGCAACGAAGCACCTGCCGACGGACTGGTAGTAAGATCCATAAGAAAAATAAATAATAAGAGATGGCAGAATGCATAATGAAATTTTATTACGCCATAAACTGTTTTTGTGACTAATATTATAGTTGACTGTAAATGAGGGATATTTGCAGGAAACTCAAGGAGGAAATAAATCATGAAGAATTATATAATTACCGTAAATGGTACAGCATATCAAGTAACAGTGGAAGAAAATACGGGAAGCTCATTTCAGGCTGCAGCCCCGGTTGTAAAAGCACCAGCAGCGGCACCGGTATCAGCGCCTAAGGCTGAGGCTCCGAAAGCGGAAACACCTAAGGCATCTGGCGGCACGGCAGGCAGCATTAAAGTTAATTCTCCTATGCCGGGTAAAATATTGTCTATTAAGGCAAGTATTGGACAAACAGTAAAACGCGGCGAAGTTATTTTAATCCTGGAAGCTATGAAGATGGAAAATGAAATTGTTGCTCCGGAAGACGGTACCGTAGCCAGCATAAATGTTTCCGCAGGAGATATGGTAGAAGCAAGTACTTTACTGGCAACGTTAAGTTAAATATATATAAGATTTATTTTAATTAGCAGTGTTAAAAAAATATAAACAGGAGGTATAAGAATGTCAGAGCAAGCAAAAAGACCTGTAAAAATAACCGAAACTATATTGCGTGACGCACATCAGTCCTTGATTGCCACCAGAATGACAACGGAACAGATGCTTCCCATTATTAATAAAATGGATAAAATCGGATATCATGCCGTTGAATGTTGGGGGGGCGCAACTTTTGATGCGTCTTTAAGATTCTTAAAAGAAGATCCATGGGAAAGACTTAGAAAATTGAGAGACGGATTTAAAAATACAAAGCTTCAGATGTTATTCAGAGGGCAGAATATACTGGGGTACCGCCATTATGCCGACGATGTGGTGGAATATTTCGTACAAAAATCCATTGCAAACGGTATTGATATCATAAGAATATTTGACGCTTTGAATGACTTGAGAAATCTGGAATGTGCAGTTAAGGCGGCCAATAAAGAAAAAGGCCATGCGCAGATAGCGATATCATATACTTTGGGCGATGCATATACTACGGAATATTATGTTGATATGGCTAAAAAAATTGAAGAAATGGGTGCAAACTCAATCTGTGTTAAGGATATGGCCGGTTTATTGGTTCCATATGAAGCAACAAATTTAATCACTGCTTTAAAATCAGCCGTTAGCATTCCGATTGATCTCCATACTCATTATACCAGTGGTGTTGCTGCCATGACATACATGAAAGCGGTTGAAGCAGGCTGTGATATTATAGATACCGCAATGTCGCCTTTTGCTATGGGTACCAGCCAGCCGGCGACGGAGGTTATGGTTGAAACCTTCAAAGGTACACCATATGACACCGGTTTTGACCAGCAGCAGCTTGCCGAAATAGCAGATTATTTCAGACCGATGAGAGATACCGCACTGGAAACAGGATTATTAAATCCTAAGGTAATGGGTGTTGACATCAAAACATTATTATACCAGGTACCGGGCGGTATGTTATCCAATCTTGTTTCCCAGCTGAAGGAACAGAAAGCAGAAGATAAGTACTATGATGTATTGAAGGAAATTCCCAGAGTACGTAAGGATTTTGGTGAACCGCCGCTGGTTACGCCATCCAGTCAGATTGTTGGTACACAGGCCGTACTCAACGTTATAGCAGGGGAACGTTATAAGATGGTAACCAAGGAAACAAAAGCCGTATTATCAGGAGAATATGGACGTACGGTTAAACCATTTAATCCGGAAGTTCAAAAAAAGGTTATTGGAGATACAGAGCCGATTACCTGCCGTCCGGCGGATTTGTTAAAACCGGAATTAAAAACCATTGAGAAAGAAATGGAACAATGGAAAGAGCAGGATGAAGACGTACTGTCCTATGCCTTATTCCCCCAAGTTGCGACAGAATTCTTTAAATACCGTCAGGCACAGAAAACTAAGGTCGATTTGACTGCAGCGGATACGCAAAATCAGGCTTACCCGGTTTAATAAAATATTCTATAAATATATATTATTATTCAGGGCAGATATCCTTTGGGGGAATCTGCCCTGTTCTAATGAGCGGAATACGCCCCATAATTAGTGGTATTTATATTTTTAGTTTACATAATAATATTATGTAAACATGCTATCCCAAAGTGGGCTACTCCGGCTGGAATTAATATTTGGCTGAAGTTCTCCCTGAAATTATATTATACCGCAAAGCGGAGCGTTCAGAACGGTACAATGATTTTTCAAACACGCTCTAATGTATAATTACATTATATATTTACATATTAAAAAAAATAGCTTACTATAGAGATAATGAAAAGCAAATATAGTATCCGGCTTATAATTAAGCAAATTATACGGTCTGTTTTTTTAATGGATAATCATTAACTTTTGGAGGATATTATATGGAACAAATAAAACCATATAAAAAAGGAGCAGATTATTCCTATACCTTGGGAGCATTTCCGACAATTGAATTGATTAATAGCCGTCCTGAATATGTGAAAGCAGTTTATATTCATTCTACCTTTACCGATCAGGACAATCTTATGAAATTATGCCGGGAAGAGAAAATACCTGCCCTTACCAATGATAAATTAATCCATAAAATCAGTGATAAAGAGAATTGTTTCGTCATTGGGGTTTTTGAAAAATATGAATGCCGCCTGGAACAGGATAAATCCCATATAGTATTGGTAAATCCCGGGAATATGGGTAATTTGGGAACCATTATAAGAACAGCCGCCGGTATGGGGATTTATGATATTGGTTTAATAACGCCTTGTGCGGACTTGTTTAATCCCAAAACGGTGCGTTCTTCCATGGGAGCCCTGTTTAGACTACGGCATCAGCATTTTGATTCTTTTAAGGAATATCGGGATAAATACCCGGTACATGATGTATTTACTTTTATGCTTAACGGAACCAATACCCTTGAGATACAAAATTGTCCTAAAACGGCTCTGTTTTCCCTTGTTTTTGGCAACGAAGCAACCGGACTGGATGATTCTTATTTGACGGAAGGCACCAGCGTATATATTCCGCAGTCTCCGGAGGTTGATTCGTTAAACATAACCATTGCCGTGGGAATTGGGGCATTTTTGTTTACCCATCCGTCCAATTCCCCTTATGATACTTAATTAAGTAAAATGTGAGGTGAATATGAAGCTGGTTGAAATTAGAATGGCTGTCTTAGAAGATGCCGATGAGATATATAAAATTTATGAACCGTACGTTTTAAATACGGTAATCACATTTGAATATGATAAAGTTCCCATTGAAATATTCCGGGAACGTATGAAGATTGTAATGGATAAGTTTCCCTGGCTGGTGTGCTCCATTGACGGCGTAATTGCCGGATATGCATACTGTTCTCCCCATTTGGAACGGGCCGCGTATGGATGGGATTGCGAATGCTCCATATACTTTAATGAAAAGTTCCAGAGAAAAGGAATTGGCTCCGTCTTATATGATGTTTTATTTGAAATTGTAAAAAAGCAGGGCATTTATAATATTTATTCTCTGATATGCGTACCTCATGAAAGCAGTGTGGCACTTCATAAGAAACATGGATTTACGGAAATAGGAACGTATTATAATACGGCTTATAAATTAGGACAGTGGAGACATTTGCTGGTCATGGAAAAAAGACTGAAAGAGACGGAGGGAGAACCGAAGCCGGTTATACCTGTACATAAAATCGATAAACATTTTCTGGAGGAAGAATTCCGTAAGGCTGAAAAGAGAATTGTATATCAATAAAACAGAATTGTGTATGTTTAAAACTGGATGTTATATCAATAAAGAACTTGACAAGTTCATTAAAATTAGTTATACTACCACCTGTAAAGAAAATTACTTTACAGGTGGTGTTTGGATGGATGGCATGATGGCGGATGATAAACTGAAAGAAAAAGTTAAACTCTCTATTTTATACGATTTCTACGGTGAATTGTTAAAAAGCCATAATAAACACATATTTGAAGATTATATACTCAATGATTTATCCCTGGGCGAAATTGCGGAGGAACAAGGTATCAGCAGGCAAGGCGTGTATGATATTGTAAAGCGCTGCAGTAAACAGTTAAAGGATTGTGAAGAAAAACTTTGTTTCGTGAAGAAATTTGAAAAAACCAAGGAAAGTGTAAACCGGATCAAAGAGCTTTCAAAGCTAATGCAGGTATCCGGAGAGCAGGCCTATCTGGAAGAAATTATGAGATTATCCGATAACATATTACAGGATTTGTAATTATAGCGACAGCTTTGTATCCGGCAATTATGAATAATCATTGAGAGATACCTGATTCACGAACTGATGTATTAATTAGGAGGTTGTACATGGCATTTGATAGCCTATCCGAAAAACTGCAAAATGTATTTAAAAATTTGAGAGGTAAGGGCCGTTTATCAGAAGCGGATGTCATCACGGCTTTAAAAGAAGTTAAGATGGCTATGTTAGAAGCAGATGTTAACTTTAAGGTAGTTAAAAATTTCATAAAATCCGTTCAGGAAAGAGCAGTTGGCCAGGATGTAATGTCAAGCTTAACTCCGGGTCAAATGGTAATCAAAATAGTTAATGAAGAAATGATTAATCTGATGGGTTCTGAAACCACAGAAATAACCTTTAAGCCGGGCAATGAAATAACAGTTATTATGATGTGCGGTCTTCAGGGCGCAGGTAAAACCACCACTACAGCAAAATTAGCGGGTAAGTTTAAATCCAAAGGGAAAAAACCTTTATTGGCTGCCTGTGACATTTACAGGCCGGCAGCTATTGAACAGCTTCAGATTAATGCGGAGAAACAGGGTGTTCCGGTATTTTCCATGGGAGATAAACATAAACCGGTGAATATCGCAAAAGCCGCAATCGAACATGCCGCAAAGAATAATTGCAATGTTGTTATATTGGATACGGCAGGACGTCTTCATGTCGATGAAGATATGATGAATGAATTAATCGAAATTAAGGAACATATTAACGTACATCAGACAATTCTGGTGGTTGATTCCATGACCGGTCAGGATGCGGTAAATGTTGCCGAAATGTTCAGCAGTAAAATTGGTATTGACGGAGTTATTCTTACCAAATTGGACGGTGATACCAGAGGCGGTGCGGCTCTTTCCATCCGTGCCGTAACCGGCAAGCCCATCCTGTATGTTGGTATGGGTGAAAAGTTATCGGACCTGGAGCAGTTTTATCCGGACCGTATGGCATCCAGAATCCTGGGAATGGGAGATATTCTGACTTTAATCGATAAAGCCCAGCTGGATTTTGATGAGGATAAGGCAAGGCAGCTGGAGAAGAAAATCAAAAAAGCGGAATTTGACTTTAATGATTTTCTGGAGCAGATGCAGCAGATTAAAAAAATGGGCGGTATCGGTGATATCATGAAAATGATACCGGGCATGGGCGGCGGTTTAAAAGATGTGGATATTGACGAAAACGCTCTTTCCGGTGTGGAGGCCATAATTTATTCCATGACTAAGGCAGAACGCTCCAATCCGGACATATTAAATCCGTCCAGAAAAAAACGTATTGCAAAAGGTGCCGGTGTGGATATCAGTGAAGTAAATAAGCTGGTGAAACAGTTTGAACAGATGAAAAAAATGATGAAGCAGTTTTCCGGCATGATGGGCGGCAAGGGAGCAAAACGCGGTAAATTTAAACTTCCCTTTGGATTTTAGTCGGTTGTTATGTTATATACAATATTTGATATAACTTTTACAATAAAAGCTTTAATATGATATTTATATTAAGTAATATTAATTTAAGGAGGTGAACGTAAATGGCAGTTAAAATCAGGTTAAAAAGAATGGGACAGAAAAAGGCTCCTTTCTATAGAATTGTTGTTTCTGATTCCAGGTCACCAAGAGACGGTAAATTTATCGAAGAGATTGGGACTTATGATCCGACCAGGGAACCAAGCGCTTTCAAAATCAATGAAGAAGCAGCTAAGAGATGGCTGACAAATGGTGCCCAACCTACGGAAACAGTAGGTAATTTATTTAAAATAGCAGGCATTTCAAAATAATACCTGTTAAGTATTGCGGTTTAGTTGCTATAAAATTGTACAATTTAGTACTATGCATTTCACATTCCAGTGGAGGTGAAGAGTAATGAAAGAATTAGTCAAAGTAATTGCTACATCACTCGTTGATCACCCTGAAGAAGTTGTTGTTACTGAGAAGGAAACCGATAAGTCTATTATTGTTGAATTGAAAGTGGCCCCTGAAGATATGGGTAAGGTCATTGGAAAACAAGGCCGTATTGCAAAGTCCATTCGTACAGTTGTTAAAGCAGCAGCTACAAAGGATGATAAAAAAGTAGTAGTTGAGATACTACAATAATTTACAACCCAAAAATGAAAGTCGAATGTTAAAGCAGGAAGCTTTGTTTTAATAGGGGCTGTTGCAAAATAGTCAATTTACTGAACTTGTGGTAAGTTATATTTTGAATTTTGCAACAGCTCCTATACGTTATAAATTAGGAATCCGGTTCAGCGTTCCTAAATAACTGACTGAAGGGATATAAAGTATCTTCCGTAAGGTTATCATTATAGCAGATTATGAATAGATTGGAGTCGTAATGAACGAGTATTTACGTGTCGGAGTGATTTCCTCAACCCATGGAATCCGCGGTGAGGTGAAGGTATATCCTACGACTGATGATATCGAGCGTTTTAAATATTTAAAACAGGTTATATTGGATACCGGAAAAGAATACAGGGAACTTGAAATAGAGGGAGTTAAATTTTTTAAGAAGCAGGCCATCCTGAAATTCAAGGGAATTGATAATATAAATGAGATTGAAAAATATAAAGGCAGGGACATTCTTGTAACCAGGGAAAATGCGGTGCAGCTAAAAAAGGATGAATATTTTATATATGACATTATCGGTTCTAAGGTACTTACCGATGACGGCCTGGAATTAGGAGTACTGAAGGAAGTAATGACAACCGGGGCGAACGATGTCTATATTGTTGCAGGACCGGACGGAAAAGAAATACTGCTGCCCTCCATTAAGGAATGTATTTTAGATATTGATACCACCAATAAAGTAATTAAGGTCCATGTGTTACCCGGTTTGCTCTAAAGGATACCGGGAACAAAAAGGAGTTTTACATGAATTTTTATGTATTAACATTATTTCCTGATATGATTGAACAAGGACTTAATATAAGTATAACAGGCCGTGCTTTGGATAAAGGGCTGATATCCCTCAATCCGGTAGATATACGGGATTTCTCAGAAAATAAACATAAAAGGGTAGATGATTATCCCTATGGCGGCGGAGCAGGTATGGTAATGGCTCCCGGACCTGTTTACCGTGCCCACCAATATGTTAAGGAGCAGATTTTAAAGAAAAAAACAGCTGAAAATACCGCTGATACCGCTGCTCCTACGAAAGAAGCCGGGCTGATAAATAAGAAGACCAGAGTAGTATATCTAACCCCCCAGGGGAAAGTGTTCAATCAAAATATGGCTGAGGAATTTGCCGGAGAAGAAGACTTGATTTTTCTTTGCGGTCATTATGAAGGAATCGATGAACGTGCACTTGAAATGGTGGTGACCGATTATGTGTCTGTCGGAGATTATGTTTTAACGGGAGGGGAACTGCCAGCCATGATTATGATGGATGCCATAGCCCGGTTAATCCCCGGAGTTCTGAACAACGATGCTTCAGCGGAGTTTGAATCTTTTCAGGATAATTTGCTGGAATATCCCCAGTATACCAGACCGGAGGTATTTATGGAAAAGGCGGTTCCGGAAGTTTTGCTGTCCGGCCACCATGCTAAGATAGAGGAATGGAGAAAAAAACAGTCCATCCTCCGTACGGCCAAAAACCGGCCTGATTTACTGGATAAGGCCCAGCTGGCGGAAGATGAATTGAATTTCTTAAAGGACTCCGGGGTGAAGTATAAGGATTTTTAAAATTAACACTTATTTATAGAATTTACCTGGAAATACTTGCAATCTGTTTATAAATATGTTAAAGTAATTTATTGTGAGATAAGATGGTCCTCTGATACGCCGCTTTACTGATTATAAGGACATGTTGTTAATGACATTTCCTTTTGGCAAAGTATTAGGAACATCTAAATATGAAGGAGGTCACATAATGAACGATATTATTAAGAACATTGAAGCCGGCCAGCTTAAGGAAAATGTAGCCAGCTTTAACGTAGGCGATACGGTAAAAGTATATGCTAAGGTAAAAGAAGGCAGCCGTGAAAGAACCCAGGTATTTGAAGGCGTTGTTTTAAAAAGACAAAACGGCGGAGCCAGAGAAACTTTTACTGTCAGGAAATCATCTAACGGTATTGGGGTTGAAAAAACCTGGCCGTTGCACTCTCCAAGTGTTGTAAAAATCGAAGTCATCAGACGCGGTAAAGTCAGAAGAGCTAAATTAACTTATTTACGTGATAGAGTAGGTAAGAAAGCAAAAGTAAAAGAAATCTTAAAATAATTCTTACGGAATGGACACGAAAACGGGAAGGGACAACTACTTAGGTATTGTCCCTTTTTTAACAGGTAAAGATTTACCGGTATTGTTCACAGGAGCAGAGTATGGAATTTGATTTTGAGAAGGCGAGCAAAAAGCCTCTTGTAAAGAAAATAATATGGAGCAGTATCATCTGGATTATAGAGATTGCTTTTGTAGTTACATTGGCCTATCTTATAGTAAATTATGCCTTGGAAAAGACCACCATGTTAGGCGTATCCATGGAAATTACCTTAAAGGATCAGGACAAGATTATTATTAATAAATTTGCCTATAAGCTTTCGAAGCCAAAACGTTTTGATGTAATTGTATTTAAACAAACAGGCAAAGAACACAGTTATTACAATATTAAGAGGATTATAGGACTGCCTGGGGAAAACATTCAGATAAGAAATGGAAATATTTATATCAACGGGAAAACCGTTACGGAGCCAATTGTCACGGAAGCTGTTAAAAACAGCGGTCTGGCGGCAGAGGAAATTCAGTTGGATGAAAATGAATATTTTGTATTAGGCGATAACCGAAATAACAGTGAAGACAGCCGGTTCGCCAATATTGGAAATATATTGTTCGATGATATTGTCGGTAAAGCATGGATGCGTATTAATGATTTTGATTTTATTACTAATTTGAATAAGATAGATGACGATAACAGTAGCGGTGATAATTCGACGGAAAACGGTGAAGAGAGTATACAAAGTGAATGAAGCAGTACATGGACGGAAATTTCCGCACCGTAAGGAGGAATAAAATGCACTTTCAATGGTACCCCGGTCATATGACAAAGACAAAACGTATGATGCAGGAAGATATAAAATTAATTGATGTTGTAATTGAACTGGTTGATGCAAGAATACCGCTTAGCAGTAAAAACCCTGATATTGATGAAATAGCTAAAAATAAATCACGGGTAATTCTGTTAAATAAGTTTGATTTAGCCGATGAGGAATATACCGAAGACTGGAAAGCTTATTTTGAAAAGCTGGGTTATTTTGTAACTCTGGTGAATTCTAAAAGCGGTAATGGTGTAAGAAGAGTCAACGACGTAGTGAAACTGGCTTGTAAAGAAAAAATCGAGAGGGACAGAAAGAGGGGGATTTTAAACCGGCCTCTCAGAGCCATGGTAGTAGGTATCCCTAATGTGGGCAAATCAACATTCATTAACGGTATTGCAGGAAAAGCGGCGACAAAAACCGGCAATAAACCGGGTGTAACAAAAGGAAAGCAATGGATTAAAATAAATAAAAACATTGAATTATTAGATACTCCCGGGATTTTATGGCCGAAATTCGAAGATCAGGCGGTAGGGCTCAGGCTTGCTTTCATAGGCTCCATACGGGAAGAAATACTCAATATATATGAACTGTCCCTGGAATTGATTCGCTTTCTTTCTACCTATTATAAAGGCAGCTTAAGTAACCGTTATGGTATAGAAGAAAGTGAGGATTCTGCGGAAACATTAAGCCGGATTGCTGAAAAAAGAGCTTGCAGAATTAAGGGCGGTGAATTAGACTTAAATAAAGCGGCCGGTTTTGTTATGGATGACTTCAGAAACGGAAGATTAGGCAGTATTACTTTAGAGTTTCCTCCTGTTTCTGATACGGAGTAAGTGAGCCTTACCGGAAGAAAGAGGTGTTTTCGTGTTGGAAGAGCAGAATTTCGGACTTAAGGAAAATCAAAATTTCAGCAAACCCAAAAAGGTTTTTGCAGAAGGCTTACATCTGTTATTTTACCTGATACTTGTTTTTCTGTCGGCATATTTAATCCTGCATTTTATAGGGCAGCGAACGCAGGTCCTTGGGCAATCCATGGAGAATACGCTTTTAAGCCAGGATAATCTCATCGTTGATAAGTTATCCTATCATTTTACAAAGCCCCACCGGTTTGACATAGTTGTATTCCCGGTGGATGAAGGTGAGAATGTCTTCTATATTAAAAGAGTAATCGGGATGCCTGGAGAAACGGTACAGATTATTGACGGAAAAATATATGTCAATAATCAATTATTGAAAGAAGATTATGGAAAAGAGGTTATTTCCGATGATAACGAAGGGCTTGCGGCACAACCCGTCGTCCTGGGCGCAGATGAATATTTTGTATTGGGAGATAACAGGAATCATAGTACGGACAGCCGGGACCCGGAGATAGGTAATGTTGCCAAATCATCAATCATAGGTAAAGCCTGGATTCGTATCTGGCCTTTGAACCGTTTTGGCTTTATAAATTACTGATAGATAAGGGAGAAAGCATTTTGAACATTAAAATAACGGATATACAAAAGGAATTAGAACTGGCGGACCCGGCCGGTTTGAATAGCATATTGAATAAATACAGGTCGGATAACCGGGCAGGGGTAAAAAAATTAATTCAAAAATATGAAAAAGAAAGACAGAAGCTTAAAAGCGAAAAGGAAAGAATTAAGCAGATGAAGTCCTATGAATACCAATATGGGGAATATACTTATATTTGCGGTATAGATGAGGTTGGCAGGGGCCCCTTGGCAGGACCTGTCGTAGCCGGTGCGGTCATCCTTCCAAAGGACTGTGATATTCTCTATATTAATGATTCCAAGCAGCTATCTGAGAAAAAGAGGGAAGAATTATATGATTTTATTATGGAGCAGGCCATAGCTGTCGGAGTGGGCAGTGTGCCGCCTACTAAAGTAGATGAAATCAACATACTTCAGGCAACCTATGAAGCCATGAGGCAGGCAATTGCCAATTTGTCCGTAGTTCCGGATATTCTGCTAAATGACGCTGTTACCATACCAAAAGTTTCAATAAAGCAGATTCCTATAATCAAAGGAGATGCAAAAAGCATGTCCATTGCGGCGGCAAGTATTATAGCCAAGGTAACCAGAGACAGGTTAATGGTTGCATACGATAAAATTTTTCCCCAATATGGTTTTGCCGCGAACAAAGGTTACGGCTCAAGGGAACA
This sequence comes from Lachnoclostridium sp. UBA903, assembly GCA_002294045.1. Taxonomy (GTDB): domain Bacteria; phylum Bacillota; class Clostridia; order Lachnospirales; family Lachnospiraceae; genus Anaerocolumna. The sequence continues at coordinate 14,226 of DBEP01000075.1, forward strand.
TATTGAGGTTCTCAAAAAGATAGGTCCCACGCCCATACACCGTTTAAGTTTTCTTAAAAACTTATTTAATTCAAAAAACCCTGATTAAATAGGAAAAGAGGAGTACATATATGGCTGAAAGAACAAATAATAAAAATAAGCAGGAAGGTAATCCGCCGGATAAAACCGCGGTTGCGCTTGCCTATAATCCCGAAGAGGCCGCTCCGAAAATAATTGCAAGCGGAAAGGGTTATTTAGCGGATAAAATTCTTAAAAAAGCCGGTGAGAACCATATACCGGTACATAAAGACGAGCAGCTGGCAACCGCCTTAACCAGATTAAATATAGGAGATTATATACCGCCCGAATTATATGAAGTTGTATCCGAAATCCTAATCTTTGTTGACGATATGGATCGTATTAAATCCAAGGTTCTTCCAAAAGGAGAATAGTTTATGTATAATAAACGGTCGGTCGGCGCCAGGTATGAGCAAACCGCAGTTGATTACCTTAAGGAGCGGGGCTATAAAATCCTGGAACAGAATTTCAGTTGCAGAACCGGAGAAATTGACATCATTGCAATGGAAAACGGTTATCTTGTTTTCATTGAAGTAAAATACAGGAAGAATGCTGCCAAAGGATTTCCACAGGAAGCGGTGGATTTACATAAAATACGAAAAATAACTTATACCGCCGGATATTACATGCTGAAAAAACATATTCCGCCGGATTTGCCGTGCCGTTTTGATGTTGTAAATATTTTAGACCGGCATATCTCTTTAATTCAAAATGCTTTTGAAGCCATTTTCTGACGAAATTCCTTTTTTCCCTGCAGCGGGAGCTGATGCTGACACAGTGAGAGATTAAATATTAAGAAAATGAAATTAGCATGTCGGTGATATGTAATGGGTGAAAATATGAAATTTGAAAATAATAAAAATGCGGTTTTAAATACAAATAAACAAGTTCCTTTTTTTACATTTCCATGCCTGTCTGAAATTCATTTTATAAAACACGGGTTTTCAACCAGGCTCGGCGGAATTAGTACAGGTATATATGAATCCATGAATCTGGGTTTCGGGAACGGCGATGCGGCGGAAAATGTAATGGAGAACTATAATAGAATCAGTGGGAGCATAGGATTTAAACCGGAGAATATAGTTACCACGGACCAGGTCCATAATACTGAAATTAGAGTGGCAACTGTCCGGGATAAAGGAAAAGGTATAATAAAAAAACGGGATTATAAAGGAATTGACGGCCTTATAACGCAGGAGGCCGGAATTGTCCTGGCAACCTATTATGCGGATTGTGTACCTTTATATTTTGTGGATAGAAAAAATCATGCCATAGGATTAAGTCATTCCGGGTGGCGCGGAACGGTAAAAAGAATGGGTAAAGCGACAGTGAAAGCCATGACGCAGCATTTTGGCACCGACCCGGAAGATGTTGTGGCCTTGGTCGGCCCGTCCATATGCAGAGACTGTTATGAGGTGAGTGAGGATGTAGCAGAAGCCTTTCAAAATGAATTTACCGAAATCCAGTTAAAGGATATCCTGTCGGATAATGGTAACGGTAAATACCAGCTTAATTTATGGGAAGCAAACCGGCACATCTTCCTGGATACCGGAATAAAACCTGAAAATATACATATATCACGGGTTTGTACATCCTGTAACAGCGGCTTGTTATTTTCCCACAGGGCATCGAAAGGTAAACGGGGTACACTTGCGGCGTTTTTAATGTTAGAAGAGCAGAACTAGTGTGCTGTACCGTTCATCTTTAGCTAAACAGTGCTGAATATTTTGTCATTCCACAAGGCGGAGGACAAAATAGGCAGTGCTTTTGGGCTAATTATGAACGGTACAGCACATCAGAGCGTGTTTGAAAAAACATTGCGCCGTTCTGAACGCCCCAATTTGTTAGAGACAAGGAGCATCCAGCCCGGCACAAGCATTTTTCAAACACACTCTAGCCTCCGTTATTTTTTTTATATTCTGCCACAATATCCTGTATGCGGGTGGTGGAATTTAATATTCCATCAACAGACCTGTCATGATTGATTGTATGTATAATTAATGCAAGATAACGGCTGACATCCACATTGGTATAATATTCTTTCTTCAATACTTCAGGAGGGCAGTAGGTAAGATTCGTGGTAAAAACCCGGTCAATAATTCCTTCCTCAAAATATTTATCGAATTCGTCATATCCTTCTGCAAATAAACCGTGAGTCGCCGCAATGAATATTTTAGATGCTTTTCTTTTCTTCAATTCCAGAGCAATTTCCAGAATACTCTTACCGGTAAAAATCATGTCCGCAATAATTAATACTGATTTACCTTCCACTTCCGGGCCTAAAAATTCGTATGCATATACCGGTTTTTTATTCCTGTCACCAATGCATACCCAAGGCTGGCCCGGGCTGCTGTCATATAAGAGGTGTGAATGAGCTTTTCCGGTATAAGAGTGCTCTTCTTTAACATTTTCACTTTCTGTAATATTGGAATAATAATGCCTTTTATAAAACATACCCAAATCTACGCTTAAAATGTTGGTATAAAAGACTGCTTTGGACATGACACTTTCATCCGGACTGATAATCATGAGATGTTCGTTATCCAGTTTTAAACCTTTCTCCGTTGCCAGTAATGTCTGAATAAACTGATAGGAAGTATAGAAATTATCAAAACCGTCGATAGGAATGGCATTTTGAACACGGGGATCCAGCGCGTCAAAAGTGATGATATTTTTTACTCCCATTTTAACCAGCTCCTGTAAAGCGGTAGCACAGTCCAGGGATTCCAGATGTGTCCGTTTATTCTGCCTTCCTTCATACAAAAATGGTATGATAACATTAATGCGATGTGCTTTTCCGTTACATGCATCAATTAGGCGTTTCAGATCCTGAAAATGATTGTCGGGGGACATCCTGTTGTTCATTCCAGCTAACGTATAGTCAATGCCGTGATTTGTTACATCGGCTAAAATATATAAATCAGTACCATGAATGGATTCCTTAATAATTCCTTTTGCCTCACCCGAATTAAATCGGGGACATTCGGCATTCACCAGATATGTATCCGCCTCATAACCGGAAAAAGCCGGTAAATTAATACATTTCGAGAACTGTTCTTTCCTGGATTTTACAATTAAGGAGTTGATTTTTTCTGCCAATGGGCGAAATCCGTCCAGCGGCAGAATTTTTAAAGGCGCAACGGGAATTGTTTCCATATTATTTGCGGTTGTCATGTTAATCCTCCATAGTGAATCTTTATCATTTTATTTATAACACTCTGCTGCATATTCGTCAACAAATAATAGATAAAATGTTTTCTTCCTGTTATGGGTGTGATTTGCCGGAATTAATATTTGACTTTTAAGTGTAATATAATATATAATGCAAAAGAAAATGATTTTCATTATCATAATTTTAACCGGTAATAAAACATTTGTCTACATAAAATTGATTCGATAGGCCGGCCTTTAAAATACTAAGCATACAGGCTTTTGAATCAAAAAAAAAATTTATTTTTAAGGAGATACGTTATATGAAAAATATTTACAAAATTATAATATGCTTAATAGCGGTATTCGCTTTAACGGCATGCCAAAGCAAAACAGCTACTCAGGGCAGCGGCGCACAAAGTTCAGAAACCGGTGAGGGAGCAGATACCGGTAATACTGAGGCAGAAGCATCGGCAGATACGGAAGAAACTGGTAACGACAGCAAGGAAACACGTATTGTCACCGATTTAAAAGGAGAAGCAGAGATTCCTGCCAATCCCCAAAGGATAGCCGATTTAACCGGAGACAGTGATATGTTATCCATTCTTGGCTATAATGTGGTTGCCACGGCAAACAGTGATGCGTATGATTATACGGTATTGCCCTCTTATTTGCAGGATACCTTAAAGGAGGCTAAAATTGTCGGTTTCAGTATGCAGGATACCATGGATGTGGAAGCTATCATGTCAACGAACCCGGATTTAATTATCATTTCCTCCAGACAGGAAAAAATGTATGATACATTAAAAGAAGTTGCTCCTACCATCATGATAGAAATGGCACNNCTGGAAAGACGATATCCGTACCCTGGCCGAATTATTTGGCCGCCAGGATGTGGCGGAAGAGTGGATTATAAATTATGAGACGGAAGCGGTTTCGGCAGGTAAGGAAATAAAAGAAAAATTAGGGGAAGATAAGACTTTCATGTCCTTTTTGGCCAGCGGCGGACAATTCTACATCTTCAGCGAAGCAGGGCTGGGGGATATTCTTAATACGGATATGGAACTTTTAAAACCGGAAAAGATGCCGGTACAGGAAGATATCAGCTTACCGGTAGTCAGTTATGAAGGCCTGGCAGAAATTGATGCGGATTATGTTGTTGTAGTTGCTACGGATGAAGATCTTGCAGAACTGGAAAAGAACAGTATATGGACAAACCTCAGGGCCGTTAAGGATAAGCATGTGATTATATTGCCGACTTCTCCATATTTTAACCAGGGTTACAGTGCGATGGGCAGACAGCTGTTACTGGATGAATTAAAGGGAGAGCTTTTAAGTCTTGAATAATACGGTAAAAGATAAAAAATCTATTTTCGTCTTCCTTTTGTTTTTGTCTTTGTTCCTCACCATGACAGGCATTATCATTGCCTTAATGGTGGGAGCCAAGTATATCGAACCGGCTATAGTATTAAAAAGCTTATATGCTTTCCAGGAAGAGCTGGATTTTCAGCTGGTGCGGGATGTCCGATTGCCGAGAGCTTTATGTGCGGCCATGGTTGGAGCTGTCCTGGGTGTAACCGGTGCCATAATGCAGGGAGTTACAAGAAACCCTATCTCAGAACCGTCTATTATGGGCATTACCCAGGGGGCTACCCTGGCAATTGCCGTATCTTATTTATCCGGTACGGTAAAAAGTCTTTTCGGTAATATGGGTTCTGCTTTTATAGGAGCATTTTTCAGCGGAATCTTTGTGCTTGTTTTCAGCATTCAAAAAGCAAAAAGATTAAATCCGTCCAGGCTGGTACTGGCAGGCACCGCATTGAGCACCTTTTTAATTTCACTGGCTTCCGCCATCGGTCTGTTAACCAATATGTCACAGAATCTGGCCTTCTGGATATCGGGTGGTTTTAGAACCGCTGACTGGCAGGGGGTCCGGCTGATGGGAGGTATCGGCATTATAGGAATATTGGGGGCAATTCTGCTGGCGCCTAAAATAAATGCGGTGAATCTTGGAGACGACGTAGCAATTGGTCTGGGAGTAAATCCGGCAAAGACAAAGATATTCTGTTTTCTGCTGCTTATTCCAATGTGTGCCGCAGCGGTGGCAATAGCCGGCAACATCGGATTTGTCGGCCTGGTCATTCCGCAGATTACCCAAAGACTGACCGGTCAGGATTACAGGCGTATCATTCCCTGCGCCGCAGGCCTTGGTGCGGTATTGTTAACCTATTCGGATATAGGCGCCAGAATGATAAATGTGCCTTATGAGACACCAGTAGGACTATTTACGGCTTTTATTGGGGTTCCTTTCTTTATGGCCTTGCTTAGAAAGGAGAAAATAACATGAGGAAGAACCGGTTTCCTATAGTATTTTTCAGTTTCTTAATGCTAGCCGTTATGTTTGGAATTATCAGCATGAGTACGGGCAGTTATGAAATGTCCTGGAAGCAGGTTGTTTGGACACTGTTTGGACAGGGCAGTCATCTTGAGAATTTAACTATATTTAATATCAGGCTTCCCAGAATATTCATTGCCCTGGTAGTCGGGGTTGCTTTATCCACCGCCGGAACAATTTTACAGGGAGTATCCAGAAATGATCTGGCTGACCCCGGTATTCTCGGTATTAATGCAGGAGCCTCCCTGGCAGTAGTTTTATTCATCGGAATGAACAACAGCGAATATTATGAAGATTTAGGCGCCTTATCCGTTTTTGCTTTGCCTTTTGTTGCCATATTGGGAGCGTTTGCAGCTGCCTTTGTTATTTATCTTCTGGCCTGGAAAAACGGAATCAAGCCGGTACGGATGATTTTGATGGGTGTGGCGGTAAACAGCGGATTAGTTGCCGTTATTACTTTTTATCAGATGAGTTTTAAACAGCAGGATTTTAACCGGGTGCTGGTATGGACCTCCGGCAGCTTGTGGGGCAGTTCCTGGAAATATTTTAATGCGGTTGCCCCAATAGTCCTGATTTTTCTTGCTCTGACAATACGTAAATTAAAACATCTTGATATCCTGATGCTTGGGGAAGAGATAGCAACCGGGCTTGGTTTAAATGTCGGGAAGGAACATACGAAATTATTGTTTTATGCGGTGGCCCTTGCCGGCAGTGCAACTGCAGTTGCGGGCAGTATTGGATTTTTAGGGCTGATATCCCCCCATATTGCAAGAAAACTGGTAGGGCCTGTCCATTCCAAATTAATTCCTGCTTCGGCGGTTATCAGTGTCTGTATTATTTTATTTGCGGACAATCTGTCACGGAATCTTTTTGCTCCGGTAGAAATACCGGTTGGAATAACCATTGCATTAATTGGGGTTCCTTATTTTATTTACCTGATGTTAAGAGGGGAATCCACCCTTTAGAATCTATTTTTTAAAACGGAAAGTGAAATTAATATGTCAACAGAACATAGTATTGAAGCGGAGCATATCCGTATTTCTTATGATAAAATTGATATTATAAAAAATATGTCATTATCCATCCCGAAAGGGAAAATTACAATTATAATCGGTGCTAACGGCTGCGGTAAATCCACCCTGCTTAAAGCTATGGCAAGGATTCTGCCTCCCAAAGCAGGGACTATAAAAATAAATGGGCTGAACATCACAAAACAGCCTCCCAGGGCTGTGGCTAAAATTATGGCCGTTCTGCCCCAGAGCCCCACTACACCCATGGGACTTCAGGTAAGGGAACTGGTAAGTTACGGCAGGTTTCCCCACCAGAAAACCATGCAGGCATTAAGTGCCCATGACTACAAAATGATAGACTGGGCAATCAATGTAGTGGGGCTTAAGGAATTTTCCGGGCGGCCTGTAGAAACATTGTCCGGCGGCCAGCGCCAAAGGGCCTGGATTGCAATGGCCTTAGCCCAGGAAACGGAAATCCTGCTGCTGGATGAACCCACCACCTATCTGGATATGGCTCATCAGCTGGAAATCTTACTGCTGCTGAAACAATTAAATCAGGAGCAGAACAGAACCATTATTATGGTCCTCCATGAATTAAATAATGCCGCCAGATTCGCCGATTATATCATAGGTGTCAAAAATGGGGAAATCATCTGTGAAGGTACGCCTCTTGAGGTGGTCAATGCTGAAAATATGGCAGGACTGTATGGTATTGACGCCAACATCATATACGACGAACAAAATAGATGTCCGGTATGTGTGAGTTATGATTTAACAGGTAACGGATTTCATACTACGGAGCGACCGGGTTGATGTAAGATATGGGACCCATGTCGTAAAGGGATTTTAACTTGACATTGACAAAGGGGCAAATACCTAAAACTTAAAAACTTAATAAAAAACGTCAGAAGCCGGTAAAACAGAGACCATGACAAATCTGTTTTTACCGGTTTTTCTTATCTCATAGAAAAGTTCATCCTATAAGATAAAAACCCTCCAGGGGATGCACATGACGTGCTATGGGAATTTGTCACTTAGGTGACAGCGCGTCAGTGCCAGAGTCCTGCAAGCGGACTCTTTCTTGGAGGATGCCAGGACAAACTCAGGAAGGAAAACAAAATTCAATTGATAATTTTTAACACAACTGCTATACTAATAAAGTAAAAATTAGAGAGGACAAGATTTACAATGAGGAAGAAGGGTCATCTCATTAAGTCCGTAACGGCCGGAAGTATTGCCGAAGAAATGGAAATTGAACCCGGTGACCGTCTGTTGCGCGTCAATGAGAAAGAGATACAGGATGTTTTTGACTTTCACTATGCCGTCAACGATGAATATATAATATTGCTGATTCAAAAGCCGAATGGTGAAGAATGGGAATTGGAAATAGAAAAAGGAATCGAAGAAGATTTAGGAATTGAATTTGAAGAAGGTTTAATGGATGCCTATCGTTCCTGCAGCAATAAATGCATGTTCTGCTTTATTGACCAGATGCCGCCGGGAATGAGAGAAACATTATATTTTAAGGACGATGATGCAAGACTATCCTTTTTGCAGGGGAATTATGTAACATTAACCAATATGTCTGAAAAGGATATTGACCGCATAATATTTTATAAATTATCACCGATTAACATATCCGTCCATACTACCAATAAAGAACTCCGCTGTCAGATGCTTCATAACCGTTTTGCAGGAAAATCACTGGATAAAATCAAGCGGCTTTATGATGCCGGAATTACCATGAACGGGCAGATTGTTCTTTGTAAAGGGTTAAATGACGGTGATGAACTGGAGCGGACCATCCATGATTTGGCAGCCTATATTCCCCATATGCAAAGCGTATCGGTAGTACCCGTAGGTCTGACAAAGTATAGGGACCATCTGGCCCGCCTGGAGAAATTTGATAAAAAAGAGGCTGGGGAAGTGCTGAAAATTGTGCACCGCTGGCAGGATATTTTATATAATAAATACGGGACCCGTTTTATACACGCCAGTGACGAATGGTATATTACTGCCGGGCTTTCCATTCCGGAGGCGGAACATTATGAGGGATATCGGCAGATTGAAAACGGGGTTGGTATGGTTCGTTCCCTGGTGGACGAATTCAGGGAATACTATGAAACCATAAAGGGTGACAACAGAAGAAAATCCGTATCACTGGCAACCGGCATGCTTGCGGCGCCTATTCTGAAAAATTTAATGGTTCAGCTCAATCAGAAGTATCCCAATATCCATATATCCGTATATGCTATTAGAAATGAATTCTTTGGAACGGATATTACGGTGGCAGGATTACTGACGGGGCAGGATATTATGGCCCAGTTAATAGGAGAGGAATTAGGGGACTATTTACTGTTGCCCGACGTTCTGCTTCGAAACGGAGAGAATGTGCTGCTGGACGACATTACCGTAGCGGATATGGAAAATGCTTTACAAATAGAAATCCGTATTGTACAATCAGACGGAAAGTCCTTAATCAATGCCGTAGTGAATTAAGACATAAGGAGAAAATTATATGAGTAAACCGATAGTAGCAATCGTTGGCAGGCCTAATGTAGGAAAGTCAACCTTATTTAATGTCCTTGCAGGAGAAAGAATTGCCATTGTACAGGATGTACCGGGTGTAACAAGGGATCGTATCTATGCGGACGTTACCTGGCTGGATAAGCAATTTATCATGATAGATACCGGAGGAATCGAACCGGAGAGCAATGATTTGTTATTGTCCTATATGAGACAGCAGGCTGAAATTGCCATTGATACCGCAGATGTCATACTGTTTCTCGTGGATGTAAGGCAGGGTCTTGTGGACGACGACTTTAAGGTGGCGGATATGTTAAGGCGTTCTACCAAGCCCATTGTTTTAGTGGTAAATAAAGTGGACAGTTTTGAAAAATTAATGCCGGACGTATATGAGTTTTACAATTTGGGCATCGGGGACCCCCTGCCCATATCTTCAGCTTCCAAACTTGGTCTTGGGGATATGCTGGATGAAGTAACCAAACATTTCAGACCGGAGGATATGACGGAAGAGGGGGAGGAACGACCGAAAATTGCCATCGTAGGCAAACCCAATGTAGGCAAATCCTCCATCATCAATAAATTAATCGGAGAAGAAAGGGTTATTGTTTCTGAAATAGCCGGAACCACCAGGGACGCCATTGACACCACGGTAAAGTATCACGGAAAGGAATATATATTTATAGATACGGCGGGTCTCAGGCGCAAGAGTAAAATCAAGGAAGACATTGAAAGATTCAGTATAGTCAGAACCGTATCTGCCATAGAACGTGCGGATGTGGTTATCCTTGTAATCGATGCCGGAGAAGGGGTTACGGAACAGGATGCTAAAATCGCCGGAATTGCCCATGAACGGGGCAAAGGTATAATTATAGCTGTTAATAAATGGGATGCCGTTGAAAAAAATGATAAAACCATTTACCAGTATACTGCCAGAATAAAGGAAATACTTTCCTTTATTCCGTATGCCGAGATTATATTTATTTCAGCCCTGACCGGCCAGAGAATGTCCAAATTGTTCGATTTAATTGAGCAGGTAATCCAGAATCAGAATTTGCGTGTTGCCACCGGCGTATTAAATGAAATTATGGCGGAAGCCGTTGCAATGCAGCAGCCGCCTTCCGATAAGGGAAAACGATTAAAACTATATTATATCACACAGGTATCCGTAAAGCCTCCGACTTTTGTGATATTTGTAAATGATAAAGATTTAATGCATTTTTCATATACCAGATATATAGAAAATAGAATCAGAGAAGCCTTTGGATTTAAAGGGACTTCATTAAAGTTTTTCATCAGGGAGCGAAAGGAAAAAGAATAGGATGTTATTAAAAATATTGATTTGCTTAGCCGTTGGCTACGGTTTTGGATGTTTCTCAACCAGTTATGTAATCGGCAAAATTAATAGTATTGATATCAGAAATTATGGCAGCGGAAATGCCGGAACCACCAATGCCCTCCGTACCTTGGGGTGGAAAGCAGGATTTTTAACATTTTTAGGAGATGCCATAAAAGCAATTGTGGCCGTCTTGCTAATCCGTTTTATTATCCAGGATCAGGCATACGGACAGCTTCTGCTGCTATATGTAGGGTTAGGCGTGGTACTTGGGCATAACTTTCCCGTCTGGCTTCATTTCAGAGGCGGCAAGGGAATTGCGGCGACAGGAGGTGTTATGCTGGCTTTTGACTGGCGCCTGGGACTGGCCGCACTGGCAGTGTTTCTAATTGTTGTTATTCTGACCAGATATGTATCCCTGGGTTCCTTAATGATATCCCTTCTGTTTCCGGTATGGATAGTCTTACTGTATCCGGGTAATATACATATGCTTATAGTCAGCGTGATATTTACCGTATCAGCCTTTATAAAGCATCGTACCAATATTAAAAGACTCATAAACGGAACAGAAAATAAATTAGGACAGAAGGTAAAAATTAAAAAAGATTGAAAGACAAGGAGGCGTCTAAATGGCAAAGGTAAGCATTTTGGGAGCTGGAGCTTGGGGAAGCGCAATAGCGATATTATTGGGAAATAACGGACATGAGGTTACGCTGTGGTCCGCACTTAACGCAGAAGTAGAACTCTTAAAAAAGGAGAGGGAGTTAAAGGACAAGCTTCCCGGCATAAAACTTCCGGATTCCGTAACCATAACCGATAATTTGGAAAGCGCCTGCAAGGATAGGGATTTAATCGTATTTGCGGTGGCTTCACCCTATGTAAGAAGAACCGCTGAAATAGCAAGTCCGTATATTAAAGAAAATCAAATTGTGGTAAATGTAGGAAAAGGAATCGAAGAGTCTACTCTGGATACTTTAACGGATATATTAAAAGAAGAATTAAATAATGCGGATGTAGCCGTTATGTCAGGTCCCAGCCATGCGGAAGAGGTCAGCAGGGGAATTCCGACCACCTGTGTGGTAGGTGCGGATTCCAAGGCTACCGCCTATTTTATACAGGATGTGTTCATGAGTGATCGTTTCCGTGTATATACCAGTCCCGATGTAATTGGTATTGAACTTGGCGGTTCCATTAAAAACGTAATCGCTCTGGCGGCCGGTATTGCGGACGGCCTGGGCTTTGGTGATAATACGAAAGCCGCGCTTATGACAAGGGGAATTGCTGAAATCAGCCGGTTAGGTATTGCCATGGGCGGTAAAATAGAAACTTTTGCAGGTTTATCCGGTGTGGGTGACTTATTTGTAACCTGTACCAGCAAGCACAGCCGGAACCGGAATGCGGGATATTTAATCGGACAAGGTTATTCCATGGATGAGGCCATGAAGGAAGTAAAACAGGTAGTGGAAGGCGTCTATTCTGCGAAAGCAGCCCTGTCCCTTGCCAGAAAATATAATGTGGAGATGCCTATCGTAGAGCAGATAAACCTGGTTTTATTTGAAAACAAATCACCGGAAGAAGCCGTAACGGATCTGCTCCTCAGAGATAAACGAAGGGAATATTCGGAATTGACATGGAATAAATAAGGAATAATTTGGATTACTTTATTTCTCTTTGTAAGGTGAAATCTGTATAAAAGATAATGGCATGAATTTTATTGCTCTTGCATATGCTTAATTATAACCGAAAGGAGGATGGCATATGTTGGAGCAATTTTCGTCACTTGACTTATCAAATCAGATATACGACGTATATAATGATATTAAAGCTAGGACAGGCGGTGACATATACATAGGTGTGGTGGGGCCGGTTAGGACGGGAAAATCTACCTTTATCAAAAGATTTATGGATCTGTTGGTTATTCCGAATATTCAGGATATCCATAGCAAAGAGAGGGCCATAGATGAATTACCCCAAAGTGCAGCCGGAAAAACCATAATGACAACGGAGCCGAAATTTATACCGAAGGAAGCCGCAGAAGTACAGCTGGGTGATAATACAAAAGTGAATATCCGTCTGATTGACTGTGTAGGATATATGGTGGAAGGAGCGTCCGGGCACATTGAAAATGAACAGGAACGTTTGGTAAAAACGCCATGGTATGACTATGATATACCATTTACGCAGGCAGCAGAAATAGGGACCCAAAAAGTTATCAATGAACACTCAACCATAGGTATTGTTGTGACAACGGACGGCAGCTTTGGTGATTTGCCGAGAGATAATTATATACCGGCGGAAGAAAAGACCATCACAGAGTTAAAGAAGCTGAAGAAACCCTTTATCGTATTACTGAATACAAACAGACCGTATTCGGAAAGTACTATAAATTTATCCAATGCCATTGCCGCAAAATATAACGTTACCGCCATGCCGGTAAATTGTGAACAATTGAAAAAAGATGATGTGAACCATATCATGAGTAACATATTATCTGTATTTCCAGTTTCTGAAATTGATTTTTACATACCCAAATGGGCAGAAATGTTACCCGATGACCATTGGCTGAAAGTGGATCTCATTGAATCCGTAAAAGAACTGCTGAAGAAAATCAACCTGATACGGGATGCCCGACCGGAAATTTTAATAACGGATAGCCAGTATGTCAAGAAATTCAAGATTGATAAAATAGAAATGGAAAACGGCAATGTCAGAGTCAGTGTGGATTTTGACGATACTTATTATTACTCCATACTCAGTGATTTAATAGGAGTTCCCATAGCAGATGAGTATCAGTTAATCAGTACCATAAGGGAGCTTGCAAATAAGAAAACGGAGTACCAGAAATTCAGCAGTGCCTATGACCAGGTACGTTCCAGAGGGTATGGCGTGGTAGCACCTACCAAGGACGAAATTACGGTAGAAGAGCCTGAAATCATAAAACATGGAAACAAATACGGTGTGAAAATAAAAGCAACGGCACCCTCCATTCATTTGATAAAGGCTGATATTGAAACAGAAATTGCACCAATTGTAGGCAGTGAGGATCAGGCAAATGATTTAATTACATATATTAAAAAGAATTCCGCTGAGAATCCTGACGGAATATGGGAAACCAATATTTACGGCAAATCAATCCAGCAGCTGGTGGACGACGGAATCGGCACAAAGATTAATAAACTGACGGATGATAGCCAGCTTAAGCTGCAGGAAACCATGCAGAAGATTATCAATGACAGTAACGGCGGAATTATCTGCATCATAATTTAAATATGTTTTTGTTCTGAAATTATAAATGATAACATTTTATATCCGGTACTATCCTTAAACCATGACATTGGCTGCTGGCTGCCGGCTTTATAATGTTATCATTTTTTTACCTCGTAGGAAAGGTACCTTGTTACAGTTCAGCCTTACGGCTAAACTGCAATAAAATGATGCAAGCGCAGGCTCTCGTGTTTTCTTTGACTTTCGCTTTCGCTACACTCACAAAAAACATTATTTAATTAATTTTTACTTAATTGTAAAATTTTTCTGACATACCGTTGACAAAAATGTGAACCCTTGTTATAATAAATTAGAAATAAATTTAATATATTTGTAACAACTTTAAAACTTTTGTTACAAATACATGTTAAAGGAATGTTCACAGGAGGAACCCGATGAACCATTTAAGCAAAAAGCTTCTGAAGATTTCAACCCTATGTATAGCAGGTACTGCGATATTAATGTTAAACGCAAAACATTCCAGTGCTGAAACTATATATGGAGAACAGCCCATTGCAGGAATTACCGTTACATTAGATAAATATTATAATTCCGGCAATACTGCGGCAGCATCTGAAATTACCGTTGCAGCTTTGGAGTCCAGTGTTGCGGCTTATGATTATAATAATTTGGGTATTGCGGATGTGGATAACCATTTAAATATCAGAAGCGGTCCCGGTGAAGATGAGAAGATTATCGGAAAGTTACCAAAGAATGCCGGCTGTACCATCCTGGATATTGATGAGAATGGATGGGCCAAGGTAAAATCCGGTAAAGTTACCGGTTATGTTATGAGTTCCTATTTAATTACAGGAGATGAAGCAGTTTCTTTGGCTAAAAAAGTGGGAAGCTTGGTAGCAACCGTCAACACGGTAACTTTAAATGTCAGGGCTGAGGAAAGTCTTATGTCCAAAATTGTTACAAGCGTACCGATAGAGGAAGAATTGGAGGTAGACGAAGTAAGTACTGACTGGGTTAAAATTAAAATTGATAATGACGAAGGTTATGTAGCCAGACAGTACATCGATTTATCTTACCAATTACAGAAAGCCGTAACAGTTGAGGAAATACAGGCAGGTGTATCCGGTATCAGAGCCGAGATGGTTGCCTATGCAAAACAATTTTTAGGTAATCGGTATGTATGGGGCGGTTCCAGTTTAACGAACGGTACCGATTGTTCCGGATTTACAAGAGGAATATATGCTCATTTCGGTTATTATTTGCCAAGAGTGTCCAGAAGTCAGGCATCTTCCGGCCATACAATCAGTGCCTCTAATATAAGGCCGGGTGATTTGGTTTTCTATGGAAGCGGAAGTTATATTAATCATGTTGCCATGTATATTGGTAATGGGCAGGTAATACATGCAAGTAACCCAAGAACCGGTATCAAAATTTCTAACATGTATTACAGGTCACCAATTAAAATTGTAAGATATATTAACGACTAATCAAATAAATATTATAAACGGAACTGTCATATGTGATGTGCTTCGAATATTAGTTTTCATGCTGGTATTGCGGTGTATCACAGGACAGTTCTTTTTGTTTATAATGGGTACCGGCCGGCATTTATCATATTGCCGCCCGGTTGTATGAATATATGGTATGGGGTTAATATATTTTGCAGTGGCTTGGCGGCTGCCTTATTCCCGGATTTTTTCCCTTCCCGGGTTCTTCTCTTAATATCTGCAGGACAAACGCATGAACCTATTTATTTACTATTTTTATGCTTTTTTATCTCCTATGGGCAAATTTCAGG
Organism: Lachnoclostridium sp. UBA903; assembly: GCA_002294045.1. Taxonomy (GTDB): domain Bacteria; phylum Bacillota; class Clostridia; order Lachnospirales; family Lachnospiraceae; genus Anaerocolumna. The sequence continues at coordinate 29,720 of DBEP01000075.1, forward strand.
CATTAAATTTTTTAATTTAATTAAATTCTCAGTAGAATATCTTCTTATAGGAATAGATTATTTACAAATAATTTCTTCATGCGTTTGTCCTGTAATATCTGGATTACATGTTGACTTCTGGGAATGTAAAATTTATAATTAATAAGAAAGTATCCCGCTCGCGGGATACTCCGCCTGCGGCAGGTTGCGGCAGCAACATAATTCCAATCCGCTGCAGTGCGATCCAAAGCGGAGGGTTTTTGTCTCATAGGACGAATTTTCCTATGAGATAGAATAATATGTTTACAAAATACAAAAGAATAGAAATATTAAATATAAAACGAATCCGTCGCCGGGCCCGGGATGGCATACGATAAGGAGATTTATGGAATTTATAGTTATGGCAGCTGGAATTATAGCTGCATTTATTATTAAAGGAATTTACGATAAAAAAAATAACCGCATTAAATTAATGCAAAAATTAAAAAGGGAATGGGGGCAGATTCCGGATGAAGAATATACGTCCGAAACCTTAAAATCCCTTGCCAGTTATTACCGCTCCATTCAGGACGGCAGACTGGATGTGGATGATATTACCTGGAACGATATTGATATGGATCAGATATTTATGCTTATAAATAATACCGGCAGTGCCATAGGCGAAGAGTATTTGTACTCGGTGCTGCGTAAGATAAAATATGATAACCGGGATTTGGCGGAACGGAACCGGCTGATAGAATTTTTTCAGAAGGATGAAGAAAAACGTCTGCAGTTACAAACCGCATTTTACGGAATGGGAAAGTTAAGGCATATTTCCGTTTATGAATATATAAACCAATTGGACCGTTTGGAACAAAAGGGGAGTTTACCCCATTATCTTATGGCCGGAGGTTTAATTGGGGCAATCCTGTTAATCTTTATCAATCCTGCCGCAGGCGGTCTTCTGACTTTTGTTATGGTAGCCAACAATATTATTCAATATTATAGAAAAAAAGCTGTAATTGCCGTATATTTTAATGTATGCTCTTATATTATCCGGTTGTTACATTCGGTTAAGGAGATTACCAGACTGAACATACCGGAAATAAAAACTTATACGGAACAATTGGAAAAAGCCAGTGCAAAATTTGCCGGATTTAAAAAAGGGTCCCATATTGTTGCGGGCAAGAATCCCAATGGCGATATAATGGATTTAATACTGGATTATGAAAGAATGTTATTCCATACGGATTTAATAAAGTTTAACTCCATGCTGGACTGTTTTAAACAAAACCGTGAGGTTTTAAATGAGATGTATGTAAATATAGGGATACTGGACAGTATGATAGCGGTTGCCTCATTTCGAACCATGCTGGATTATTACTGTGTACCTGAACTTGACACCGGTGCAGGAGCTTTTTTAGAAGCCGAAGCGCTATATCATCCTATGATAGAAGAACCGGTGGTAAATTCCATTAAAGAGAAGCACTGTGTTCTGATAACCGGCTCCAATGCTTCCGGTAAATCTACCTTTATAAAAACATTGGCCATTAATGCAATTCTTGCACAGACTGTTTTTACTTCCATGAGTAAATGCTACAGAGCAAGCTTTTTTCAGATTGCTTCTTCCATGGCATTACAGGATAATATTTTCAACAAGGAAAGTTATTATATAGTAGAGATAAAATCTTTAAAGCGTATTTTAGACCGATTGAATGATAAAATTCCGACTTTATGCTGTGTGGATGAGGTTTTACGGGGAACCAATACTTTAGAGCGAATTGCGGCTTCCTCCCAGATATTGTACAGTTTTTCGAGGAAAAATACCCTATGCTTTGCGGCTACTCATGATATTGAACTAACTCATATATTGGAAAATTATTATTCCAATTATCACTTCCAGGAACAGATAGCGGATAATAATATTCTGTTTGATTATAAGTTATATTCCGGAAGGGCAATATCCAAGAATGCCATTCAGCTTTTAGGGGTTATGGGGTATTCAAAAGACATTATCCAAAATGCCACGGACAGTGCTAATTATTTCCTTCAGGAAGGGACCTGGATAATATTGGAGTAGAGAGGAAATACAATGGCAAAGAGAATCACAGGCATACGAAAACAAATTCTTATCATAATCACCACAATCGTTTTATTAGGTCTGTTTTTCTATTGGCAGAATAATGATATAGTAATCACTTCCGCGGACTATACAAATGCGGCGGTGCCGGCCGGGTTTGACGGTTTCCGGATTTTACAGGTTTCTGATTTACACAATAAGGAATTCGGTAAAAATCAGAAGGGGTTAATGAAGCTGACCAGGAAGATACAGCCTGACATAATTGTAATTACAGGCGATTTAATTGACAGTTACCGGCCGGATGTGGAGACTGCCATGGATTATGTAAGACAGGCCGTAGAAATTGCCCCTGTTTATTTCGTAACCGGAAATCATGAAATGAAAAGTGTTTATTATACGGAATTAAGCAGGCAATTAACTGATACCGGCGTAAACATAATGGATGACCGTGCCGTCTTATTGAAGAAAAATAAGGCATCAATTATACTGATGGGGCTTGGTGATCCTTATTTTTTATCACAGGAATCAGGAGGAGAAGAAATAATTAAGGACAAGTTAAATAATATCTCCGGGGAGGAGGCCGGTACATTTAAAATCTTGCTATCCCACAGACCCGAATTATTTAAGCTTTATGCTGAGCATAATATAGAGCTTGTTTTCAGCGGCCATGCACACGGCGGTCAGTTCAGACTTCCTTTAATCGGCGGGTTGTATGCTCCGAATCAAGGATTTTTTCCCGGATATACAAATGGTATCATTGTAAATAAAAACACTTCCATGGTTGTCAGCCGTGGGCTTGGAAACAGTGTGATACCGGTGAGAATCTTTAACCGGCCGGAACTGGTTGTAGTAACATTGAGGCACATAGATTAAACTCATTTCAGAAAATGGTATGCCAAACGGAAAGACGAAAGATGGCCGGCGTTCTCCGGTTATGTATATTGAGGCACAGGTATGGAGCGATGACTGTATTAAATATTATATAAATTAAGTATTACGACGGTCTATGGGAGATAATTTATCATTAGCCTTAAGCATATGTATGCAGATTAAGAAAGAAAAATCCGGAAAAAAAGCAGATAAAAAATACAGAAATTCATATAATACCTATTGACAAAGTAGGAAATTGACTGTATACTATCAAAAAAGAAATACATATAATTCATATTTGTTTAGTAGGAATGCTTTTTATAAGAGGTGATTGCAGGTGGTGGATTGGAAGGGCGACATTGTTAAAAAGAATACGGTCAGTGAAAAAGATATACAAAAAATTATAGAATTTATTGAAACCATACAGTTTGGATCAATAATGCTTATAATTCAGGATGGAAAAATTGTGCAAATTGAAAAAAATGAAAAGGTAAGGATTAAGTAAACTAAGTTGACTAGTTAACTAGAGGCTTTGGGAAACACGAAATGTGTTTTGCCGGAGCTTTTTTATTTGAAATGAAACAGGTGATCCGGGTAGGTAAGCCTGGGTCACAGAACAGATATATGCTCTAATTATTTGTTGCTAGAAAGGAGGCTTATGTTATTAACATAAATTATCAATTAAGAAGAAAGGGAAAGAAAATGGCAGCAACAGAAGAAAAAATAAAAGAATATATGAAAATGAACCAGACGATTATACTGGCTACTATAGATTCGGACGGAGTACCGGATATCCGGACTCTTGGGGGTTATGGCCTTTCTGATTATGTTATTTATTTTTCAACTTTAAAAACCAGCAATAAGGTCAAACAGCTGGAAGAAAAAAAGATGTGGCAGTTTTTATACAGCACGAAAATCAGTTTATATCCAAATTCTTTAATGTAACAATCTATGGAGAAGCAGTTTTAATAGAAAATGAATCAGAATACGAAGACGGCAAAGCTCTTATTTTATCCAGAAAACCATCTCTTAAAATTCATAAAGACACTCAAAATATTTATAAAGTAATACCGAAAAAAATAAAAGTTCTGGATTTTAGCGAACAAAATTTAAATGAACGAATTACTATCATTGAATTTTAATTATAATATTTTCTGTTAAAGCTTTCATTAGAAAGGAGGATAAGCGGTGGTTAATGATAGAACCAGAATAAAAAACTTACATCCCTGTTTTGGAAGTGTACCTAATAAGGGAAGAATACATTTGCCGGTCTGTCCAAATTGTAATATTCAATGTAATTTCTGTGATCGTAAAATCAATGATTACGAAGAACGTCCCGGAGTGGCGGCGTCCATATTAACTCCTGAAGAGGCACTGGAAACAATTGACAGGGCACTGGCGGTTTGCCCCGATATTACGGTAGCAGGCATCGCAGGACCGGGAGACAGTTTAGCCTCCGACAGGGCATTTAAGACTTTCCGTTTCATCCAAAAAAAATATCCTGCTCTGTTAAAATGTATGAGTACCAACGGACTTCTGTTAGATGAAAAAGCGGAAGAATTAATAAAAATAGGGATTGATACCTTAACGGTTACGGTGAATGCGGTGGCTCCTGAAATCCAGGCAAAAATTGTGTCCCGTATTATCTATCATGGAGTTACATATGAAGGAGAAGAAGCGGCAAGGATTTTAATCCGTAACCAACTGGCCGGTATAAGAAAAATGGCTGAAGCGGGGGTTACCGTTAAAGTAAATACCGTATTGATAAAAGAAATAAACAGAAGCCACATACGTGAAGTGGCAAAGACGGTAAAAGATGCGGGTGCCGCTCTTTATAACATTATACCTTTAATTCCCCAATTTAAGCTGGCACATTTAATGGAACCGGAATGTGCGGATATTGACGGAGCAAGAAGGGAGGCGGAAGAATTTATTGACGTATTCAGACATTGCAGCCGATGCAGGGCCGATGCGGTGGGTATACCCGGTAAATTGGAAATAGGCAGCCAGGTATATTCCAGAAAATTAATCTTTAAAGAAACATTTTCCCATGGATAATTAATAATCAGGAGGGATTTTTTGAGTTACCGGATTGCAGTTGCTTCAAAAGACGGCAAAGTAGTAACCGATCATTTCGGTCATTGCAGTAACTTCAGCATTATTGAAGCAGATAAAGGGAAATATCATTATATCGGCAGCAGGGAAGTTATACCCCCCTGCAACGGCGGCGGGCATGCTATAGAAGGAATCTATGCTGTTCTGGAGCAATTAAGGGATTGCAGTTATATTATAGTAAACCAGATTGGCGGGGGAGCATTCCGGATATTAACGGAAAACCAATTTAAAGTTATTGTTCATAAAGGCTTTGTAAAAGATGCCTTGGATGATATTAATTGACCAAAAAGGAGAATAAGTAATGGCTAAAAAAATTAAGCAGATTGCAATTTATGGGAAAGGAGGAATTGGTAAGTCGACAACGACATCCAATATCAGTGCCGCACTGTCAAAACTGGGTTACAGGGTAATGCAGTTCGGCTGTGATCCAAAAAGTGATTCAACAAACACTTTAAGGAATGGGGAGTATATTCCTACCGTATTGGATACTTTACGGGAAAAAAATACCGTGAAAGCCAGTGAAGTGATTTTTGAAGGATATAACGGGATATATTGTGTGGAAGCCGGTGGACCCGCACCCGGTGTGGGATGTGCGGGAAGGGGGATTATTACCGCGGTTCAGCTGTTTAAACAGCAGAATGTATTTGAAGATTTGGATTTGGATATTGTTATCTATGACGTATTAGGCGATGTTGTCTGCGGCGGTTTTGCCGTACCCATACGGGAGGGCATTGCAGAACACGTATTTACGGTCTCATCGGCAGATTTTATGAGTGTATACGCTTCCAATAATTTATTTAAGGGAATACAAAGATATTCCAATAACGGAGGTGCATTACTGGGGGGAATTATAGCAAATTCCATCAACCAGCCCTATTCTAAAAATATTATTGACGATTTTGCAAAGCGGACGAAAACACAGATTATGCAGTATGTACCCCGTTCGGTGACAGTTACCCAAAGTGAGCTGAAAGGGATGACCACCATTGAAGCAGCTCCGGATTCTGCCCAGGCAGCAATCTATACGGAACTTGCACAAAGAATAGCAGCTCATGAAAAATCAGCCATACCGGCCCCTATGGACACGGCAACTTTGCGTCAATGGGCTTCGGACTGGGGAAATCAGCTGCTGGAATTGGAAAGCGGTGTTGTAGTTGGCGGAGTTCAGGCTGGAATATAAAAATGTTATAAAAACAGGGGAGGGGCATCCATATGGATACGGAAACAAGTTTTAGAAATCAGGTAATTAATTTAAAAAATTTAAAGGAATTTGAGTTATTACTAAATTATTTGGCAGTGCCAAAATACGGATCCATTACTATTGTGATTCATGATGGAAATGTGGTGCAAATTGAAAAAAACGAAAAATTCAGACTGTAATTATACAGACAGGTTGACCAGTCTTCTGGAGGCCGGGTTGAAATAAAGTAGCGATACTGATTTCATCCTGGCCTTTTTTATTCAATAGGAAATTNNAAATTGCGTCCTATTGAATAAAAACCCTCCGGGGGATATGACGCTTGAGAAGAATTATGCCGTAAAGCGGCCAAGCGTCAGCGCAGAGTTTGCTTTGCAAACTCTTCCTTGTTTCACAGGTAAGTTCGTCCTATGAAATAAAAACCCCGTATAATATCCGCCTCACGACGGCAGCCGGAAATGGATAAGGATAAGGTTTTGATAAATATGAAAAATAGAAGAAGAAAAAAAGAGGCAGAAGAAAAGATGAGAAAGAAAAAGGGAGTAATGAAGGGAAAATGGAAGGGAAAAGATGGGAGGGTCAATTTTGGCTGAGTTTATTGAGCGTGCAAAATTTTCATGTGCCCTTGGAGGTGCACTTACTACAATTGCGGGAATTCCGAAGGTTGTTCCCATTGTTCATGCCCCCGGAGGATGTGCGGCGGCATTATCCGGCACTTATAATTTGGCAGCAGGTTATCGCGGAACCGGTTATTGCGGCGGCGCCATGATACCTACAACGAATATTGCCGAAAACAACATTGTATTTGGCGGCGAAGAACGGCTTGAAGAACAGATAGAGAATTCCCTTGAGATTCTGGATGCCGATCTGTATGTTGTCGTAACCGGATGTCAGGTTGAAATCATTGGGGATGATGCCGTAAGTATTGCAGGCAGGTACCGGGATAAAAATGTAATCGGCGCAAGCACCCCGGGTTTTTTAGGAAATACGTTCAAGGGCTATGATGCCGTATTAAAAACCATTATAAGCGAGGTAATTGAAGCTTCTTGTGAAAAAGAGGAGAATACGGTAAATATTTTAGGGGTTGTTCCGGGGCATGATGTCTTTTACCGCGGCAATCTGGATGAAATAAAACGATTACTGGAATTAATCGGAGTGAGAGCCAATACTTTTTTCGGTACCGGTGAAAGCGTAGCTTCCATACGCAAGTATGGAAAGGCTGCCCTGAATATCGTCCTGTCCGGCCAGGCAGGACTTGAACCGGCAAAAACTTTTAAACAGCTTCATGATATTCCATACATCACAGCCGACGTACCCATAGGACCAACCGGAACGGAAGAATTTTTAATAAAAATAGGCAATGAGTTGAATATAAGTCCGTTTTTAATCCGCAAAGCCATTGAAGAGGAGAAAAAAGTTTATTATTCCTACCTGGAACGTATCGTAGATATATATTCGGATATTGATTTCCAAAGATATGCTTTGGTTGTAGCGGACAGTTATTATGCTTATGCCTTAACCAGGTTTTTAGCCGATGATCTTGGATGGATTCCGCATTTAACCTCTGTAAATGATATCAGTGCGGAAGATGAGAGAGAAGCATATCTGAAAAAATTTAAGTCTTTAACGTCGGAGACAAAACCGAAGGTTATTTTTAAAGAGAACGCCGGCGCAGTCATAAAAGAGACAAGAAACAGCTGGCCTTATAATAACAATCAGAAATATTATGATGCATTAGGTCCTGTTTTTGTAGTCGGAAGCGGAATTGAGCGCAGTCTTGCGGAAAAAATCGGCGCGGGTTTTTTAGCCGTTGCATTTCCGGTCAGCAACCGGGTTGTATTAAATAAAGGATATGCCGGGTTCCGGGGAGGTTTAACCTTAGTGGAAGATTTAATCAGCCAGTTAGTTGCGGCAAGGTGAGAATAAGAAAGGATGATTAAGATATGTCAAATTCCAATTATGTAAACAGTTTAAATTATAATTTTTTAAGTGCAGCCTCACCTCCGACCCGTGAAGAGAGAATCGGTGCCTGTCATGCATTCTGTGGTTCCTGCAGACAGCTAATAGATGGGCTGCAATCAGGCTGTGCTCAGCTTCAGAACCGGAAATTTTCCCAGAGCGGCGGATGCCAGCTGACTCTGGCCGTAGGGATTGTCAGCAGTTTTACCAATGTGGTGATGATTATTCATTCTCCCCTGGGCTGCTGTTCAGGTTTTGTGGGTTCCGGAGGACTCCGTAAAACTATGCGTGCCTCAAAAGGGAAAACGGATGATGAGTTTGTCTGGCTCCATACCAATCTGGATGAAATGGATGTAGTGCAGGGCGGTATCGGCAAATTAAGAAAAGCAATCCTGTATGCGGAAAAGGAATATCATCCTGAAGCTATCGTGATTGCCAACGGTTGTGTACCCGGTATTATCGGGGATGATATCGATTCCCTTGTTACGGAACTGACAGAACGTATCTCTGCCAAATTAGTACCGGTGCACTGTGAAGGCTTTAAAAGCAGATTTGTGGCTTCCGGTTATGATTCCGCCTATCATGGAGTTTTAAGATATTTGGTTGAACCGGCTAAAAGATATGAAAGAGCAATTCCGGCAGAGGAAAGGGATGCTCTGGAACAAGTAAAAATAAGCAGGACGGTAAATATTTTTAACGTAGGTTCCAACAGCAACGGAGACGAGGTGGAATTATCCAGACTCCTCAGCGCTTTAGGGTTAATTCCCAGGGTACTGCCCCTGCATGCTTCCTTGGAGGATTTGGCCCACATCGGAGAAGCCGCCTTAAATGTAAGTATCTGTGCAACCCATGATGATTATTTGCTGGGGCACTTAAAGGAGCGGTTCGGGACAGATTATTTGATTGATACGCTGCCCATCGGAATCCGGAATACCAACCGGTGGCTCCGGTTAATTGCGGCCCGTTTCCATCTGGAGGAAGAAGCAGAAAAACTGATTCAGTTCGAAAATGAAGAACTGTTGGAAGCCCTTGCTCCCTTCAGAAAAGTCCTGGAAGGAAAAAGCATTTTTGTCGGCGGCGGAGAGACAAGAATTTTAACGACAGCGGAATTCTTTGCTTCCCTAGGCATGAATCTGGTTGGTGTAAAGGCCCACAATGTGGACCGGTTTGTGGAAAATATGCTGGAAGATATGGATAACCAGGAACTGGCTGTTGATGTAGCCGCAGGCCAGCCTGCTGAAGAGTTAAATATATTAAAACGTATGAAGCCGGATCTGTATATCGGACATGTGAATGCCAACGGATGGGTAACCAAGCTTGGGATACCAAATCTGCCGTTATTTGGCCAGCAGCTTAATTATATGGGATATTCCGGGGCTTTTGAACTGGCGAGAAAGGCGGTTAAAATTTTGAAAAATACGAATTTTGTTAAGAATATTTCCGCCAATGTAAAACTGCCTTTAAGTGAAACATGGTATGAAAAAGATCCGAAGGAAAATATAAAAGAACTTGAAGTTTATTAAACCGGATTCTTTCTTAATAGTACTGCAATTAGCGACGCTACGGACAGCATTATCGGAAGCGTAAAACGCTGGCTGTAAGATTTATGCCGGAAGGCGAAGCCCTCCGGCATGACGGAAAGGTTGAAAGAAATTATGAATAGGGAAAGGATTGTGGCAGTGCCGCAGGCAGAACTTTTGGTATGCAATTGCAAACTGCAATGGGTGTTAAAATGAGTAAAATTGTAGAAAATCTAACGGAATTAATCGGGAACACTCCCATACTGAAACCCCTGGCTTTTTCCAGACTGGCTGAAATTAAAGAATCCGAACTGCTATTAAAACTGGAATATTTTAATCCGCTGGGAAGTGTAAAAGACCGGATTGCCTACGCAATGATAACGGATGCGGAGGAAAAGGGGCTTATAAAAAAAGACAGCGTTATTATTGAACCCTCCAGCGGTAATACCGGTGTGGGACTGGCCTTTGTGGCAGCAGCAAAAGGCTACAAACTGATTATAACCATGCCGGATTCCATGAGCATCGAAAGACGCAGTCTGTTAACGGCCCTTGGTGCGGAGCTGGTTCTGACTCCGGGAAGCCTGGGAATGAAGGGAGCCATCAGAAAAGCGGAAGAGTTAAACATACAGACGCCGAACAGCCTTATTTTACAGCAGTTCAATAATGAGGCAAACCCGGAAATACATAGGAAAACCACAGGACCGGAGATATGGGAAGCAACGGAGGGCAAAATAGACGTACTGGTGGCCGGCGTGGGAACCGGCGGTACCGTTACCGGGGCCGGCGGGTATTTAAAAGAAAAAAATCCGGATATAAAAGTCATAGCAGTGGAACCAACTGCTTCTCCGGTACTTTCCGGAGGGAATCCGGGCCCCCATAAAATTCAGGGAATCGGTGCAGGTTTTGTACCAAAAGTCTTAAATCCGGATATTATTGATGAGATTTATCAGGTCCGTAATGAAGAAGCCCTGGATACTTCCCGTGTCCTGGCCAGGGAAGAAGGCCTGCTGGTAGGAATATCTTCGGGAGCGGCAGCCTTTGCGGCAGCTAAGATTGCGAACCGGGAGGAAAATAAGGATAAGGTGATACTGGCAATTCTTCCGGACACGGGAGAGAGGTATTTATCCACCGAATTATTTAACAGTGTCCCGGAAGAAAAAAGCAGATTATGGTATTAGAGCGTGTTTGAAAAATCATTGCGCCGTTCTGAACGCCCCACTTTGCGGTATACT
>DBEP01000075.1:40659-51151 GCA_002294045.1 Lachnoclostridium sp. UBA903
TTGTCTCCCACAAAGTGGAGCATCCAGTCCGGCACAAGCATTTTTCAAACACCCTCTAGAAGGAGAAGTCTATGAAATATCGAATTGCAATCGGAACCAGGGACGGTATAAATATTACGGAACATTTCGGGCAGTGCAATCGTTTTTTGATTGTGGAAATCAGCCAGGAAGATGATCAGGTTATACTGTCGGGGGAAAGGGATACCGGCTGTGAAAACCGGTGCGGTAATCACCAGGATGATAGAATACGGGAAAAAATCCAGGTACTAAAAGATTGCCGGATTGTCCTTGTAAAACAAATCGGGGGCCAGTCTGAAAAACTGTTAAATCATTATGGGATTACAGCACTTCAATATAATGGTCCTATTGAGGATGCACTTAAAAAAATTAAAAAATTTTATAAAAAACAAAAATTTGCAGGAGAGGAGCAGATATATGGCTGAAGAGCTTAAGGATAAACAGGATATACGTATTCGATTTGACTACAGAACAGCCCTTCCAAGCTTAGCATTAGTAATTACATTATTAACAGAAATTCTTATTCCAAACCATCCGGAAGCAAAATACAGGGAGCTGACTAATTTTCGGAGCGTTGTACTATTTTTCCTGGCAGTTTCGCTCATTACGCTTATACTTGGGATTTTTAACAGAAAAGTCAGGGAAAAGTACACCTACAGAAGCTGGTTTTTTGGCGGTTTTACAATCTTCTTTAATATAGTAAACCTGATTACCGTAAAATTATTGTTATTACCGCAGATATATTTTCCGAGTCCCAACCGTATTTTAAAAGTCTTTTCCGATGAATATGCATTTCTGCTGAAATGTCTTGGCAGTACATTTTTCCTTTTAATAGAAGGCTTACTGGCAGGTTGTATTATTGGTATTATTACAGGTATTTTAGTTGGCTGGAGCAAAGGGTGTAATTACTGGATTTATCCGGTGATACGGATTCTTGGCCCCATTCCCGCCTCAACCTGGCTTCCGTTAGCTCTTGTTGTTTTTGCAAAATCCCGGCAGGCAGCAATTTTTCTGATTGCTTTTGGCGTATGGTTCCAGCTTACCATATTAACAAGTTCGGGAATTCAGAGCGTTAAAAAATCATATTTTGAAGTTTCCTCGACTTTAGGTGCTACAAACCTGCAGAATTTATTCCGCATAGCCATACCTGACTCCCTTCCTTCTATATTTTTGGGATTTTTCAATGCTACTACCAGTTCCTTTGTCGCTTTAATGACTGCGGAGATGATGGGAGTAAAAGCGGGAATCGGCTGGTATATAAACTGGCAGAAGGAAATTATGTCCTACCCCAATGTATATGCCGGACTGATTATAATCGCTGTTTTCTGTTACCTGTTTATTACAATACAATTCAAAATAAGAGACAGATTGTTAGGATGGCAGAAAGGGGTTATTAAATGGTAAAGGCAAAAGTAAATGCAGAACAGCTGTACGGTGATGGTGTAATTACGGCAAGTGACGTGAGCAAGGAGTTTTTACTTCCCGACGGAGAAAAAACGATTGCTTTAAGCAATCTGGATGCTGAAATAAGGGCGGGGGAATTTATTTGCTTAATCGGGCCGTCAGGATGCGGCAAATCGACTTTTTTAAGGCTGGTGGCAGGCCTTTCCCAGCCTACCTCAGGTGAAATTAAATTGGACGGCCGGGTTATAGAAAACCCCGGATACGAACGGGGGCTGGTGTTTCAGGATCCTACTTTATTTCCCTGGCTGACTATATACGATAATATAGCTTATGGATTAAAAACCAGGCATATATACAAAGAACATAAAAAAGATGTGGATGAATTTATCCGTCTTGTAGGCCTTAAAGGCTTTGAAAAATCCTACCCGCACCAGCTTTCAGGCGGCATGGCCCAGCGGGCAAGCTTAGCCAGGGCATTGGTAAACCACCCGAAGGTATTGCTGCTTGACGAACCGTTAGGGGCGCTGGACGCTTTTACAAGAATGAATATGCAGGATGAAATACTGCGGATATGGAAAGAACGAGGAACCACAATGATAATGGTAACCCATGATGTGGATGAAGCAATTTATTTAAGCGACCGTGTATTTGTTATGACACCCCGGCCGGCCAAAATAGAAGAAATTATTGAAGTATCAATCGGGCGTGGTGATAATCACGGAAGGCAAAGGGACAGTGTTGATTTTTTGAGGTTAAGGTCAAAAATATTACAGATTCTAGATTTTACCGGTAAAACCCAGTCACCGGAATATTATTTGTAACGTTACTATTCAGTCTTACGGCTTCATAGCAACATTTTATGCACAGAAATTATGCAGAATGCATAATTTCGCACCTGTCATTCTCGTGTTTTCTGTGACTTCCGCTTCGCTGCACTCACAAAAAACACCTCGAGGCACCATAGGCTGAATAGTAACTTTATAACAGCTTTAAGGATTGCTGTTAGTACAAATATAGCATAATTATATTGAGGAAAGAGAGGAATTGTTTATGAAAATGAAAAAGAAATACCTGCAGTTTTTCAGTCTGATTACCGTATTTATTTTGGTATTTACGGCCTGCGGCAACAAAACCAAAGAGAGTACCGGGGATACCGTCACAACAGCACCGGAAGCAACCACAGACACAGAAGCAGCAACAGACGCAGAAGCGACAGCAGATGCGGCGGACGGTACCTTAGCCGCACCCATAAAGATTTTATATGGCGCGGGTTTATGCGGGATTCCGCTTCACATAGCCAAACAATTGCAATTTTATGAAGCAGAAGGTCTGGTGGAAGGAGTTGACTATGAATACGTAACATCCAGTACTACAGGTGTAGAAATGCTGTCAACCAAGCAGGCGGATGTAACCTTTGGTTTAGTTGCAGCCATGCTTGCACCCCTGGATAACGGATTGGAAGCCAAGACAGTTGTGGGTATCCATACCGGATGTATACAAATAATAGCTGCCAAAGACAAAGGGATATCCGGTGTTGCGGACTTAAAAGGAAAAAAAATCGGCGTAACCCAATTGGGCGCTTCGCCACATATTGTTACCCAGCGTGCTCTGGCAGATGCCGGAATTGGTTCGACTGCGGAAAATATGGAAGTAGAATTTATCGTATATGATAAGGACAATATTGCTTTGGCTTTGGAGGAAAACCAGGTTGATGCTATAGCTACGGAAGATCCGAAAGCTACTACCCTAATCAATGAAGGCGTAGGCATATCCGTATTTAATTCTGCTACTTCAGACTTGTTGAAAGATGAATATTGCTGTGCTTTATGGGTCCGTAACGAAACTCTTGAGGAGCATCCCGAACAGGTTGCCAAAATTGTTACGGCAATTCAAAAAGCCTCTGCATGGGTTGACCAGAACGTTGAACTTGCCGCCAAAATCCAATTAGACAACGAATGGATAGTCGGAGACCTGGATATAGACATAGCAACCATTTCCAATTTTAAATATTTGCCGTCTGTAAGCGGAGTGGAAGAAGCGTTAACACGTAATATCCTGGATATGAAAGAGTTAGGATTAATAAAAAAAGATACGGATGCCGAAACCCTTGCCAAAAATAGTTTTTTCAGGCTTGAAGGAGTGGAGGACACCATAGCGGGAACGGTAGAGGCACCCATTGACCCCAATACCCAGCTAAAGAGTGAGTAATTTTATATGACAGTTATAATCATGTGACAAATTAGATACTCTGCATATTGAAATCTCAGGTAATTAAGCCTCCTATTAATGATACCCGTGAATGGAATATGCAGAGCATTTAATTCATAAATGCAGGCATGACTTGCTTATCCTCCAGAACTTCCGGCCTGTATAACAGGCCGGAAGTCACATAAAAGAGATAGAATTTGCCGGAAGCAAAAGAAGCAGTTTCGGCGGTAGGTACATAAATACTGTAGGGTTATGTTCTAATAAATTGGAGGTACGTATATGGCTATAAATTTGAAAGAATCCACAGTGGGAACCAGAGAAAATCGGCTGGGTTCCATTACAGGCTATGAGGGGGATATACAGGATATCGTAGAACAGTCCAGGTGCGGTACCCTGAAAAACCGGGAAAGATGCTTCAGCCAGTCAAGTACCTGTCTTTCCGGATGTGCCTTAGGCCAATTATCGGGAATACGGGATGTTGCGGTTATTAACCATGCCCCGGCCGGCTGTACGGCCACTGCTCCCGGCTCTGTGGTGTTAAACCGGCAGTTAGCCGTCAAAATAGGTGTCACTAACGATACTGTATTTCTGGGCACTGATATGAATGAAAATGATACGGTATTCGGGGCAGCCGAAGCCTTAAAGGATATTATAAAAAAAACTTATAAAAATTATCATCCCAAGGCAATATTTGTGGCAACTTCCTGTGTCACCGGTATTATCGGTGAGGACGTCGACAGTATTGTAGAGGAGCTAAAGGAGGAAATACCGGTTCCCATTGCAGCGGTACACTGCGAAGGCTTTAAGTCCAGGATATGGGCTTCAGGCTTTGACATTGCAGATCATGCGGTTTTGCAGACCATTGTAAAACCTCCCGGGAAAAAACGGCCGGTTATTAATTTTAAAAATTTTTATGAAAGTGAAAGAAAGCAGATTACGGAACTTTTCAAGGAATTTGACGTAACACCCCAGTTTTTATATCAGAATGCAACGGTTGAAGAACTGGAGCACATATCCGAAGCTTTGGCCACCGTCTGTATCTGCGGAACTCTGGGAACCTATCTTGGCAATGCCCTGGAGGAACAATACGGAGTGCCGTATATCCGCACCATTAATCCTCTTGGTATTATCGGTTATGAAAAATGGCTCCGGGAAATAGGCAAAGTTATTGGAAAAAGTGAGCAGGTTGAAGGGTACATAAAGAGGGAGCGTAAATATTACCTGCCGCAGATAGATGAAGTGAAAAAAGAGTTAAAAGGATTCCGTGCCGTTATCGGAATGGGGCCCGGATATACCTATGAGGTATCCCGTGTCTTACAGGAACTGGATATGGAGGTGGTATGGGCCGCAGCCTGGCACTATGACGGCAGATATGATAACGACACCGTACCCCCTGCCCTTGATTATCTGAAAAACACCTCACCTGTAAATATAAAATTAAGCGTCGCCGACCAGCAGAATTTTGAAGTTTTGAACATTTTAAATGAGTATCAGCCGGATATTTATTTCTCAAGACATCCGGGGACCACCGTATGGGCTATTAAGCAGGGAATTCCTGCTCTTTATGTAGCGGATGAATATATGATATTCGGATATAAAGGGACCCTCAACTTTGCAAAATCGGTTTTGGATACCATAAGAAACAGAAGCTTTGAAAAAAATCTGGCCGCCCGGGTAAAACTTCCTTATACGGATTGGTGGTATCAGCAGAATAATAGTACCTTTTTAAAGGAGGTCGCAAAATAATGGCTAAGATACTTGATCAGCCTCGATATAAATGTGCCATGGCAGCGATGCAGACCGTACAGTCAATTACAAGGGTTTTACCGATTCTGCATTCGGGACCGGGGTGTGCGGAAAAATTAAACGGAAGCGTGGGCAGTTCAGGGCTTTATTCACCCCATATATTTCCCTGTACCAGCGTCAGTGAAAAGGAAGTTATATTCGGAGGTGATGAAAAATTAGAGGAAACCATTGAAAATTCCTTAAAAGTAATTGATGCGGACCTTTACATAGTACTCACCGGATGTACTTCGGAAATTGTCGGGGATAATGTGGAGGATGTGGTAAAAAAATTTAAAAACAGGGAAAAACCTGTAATATATGCATCAACGGCTGGATTTAAAGGGAATAATTATTTAGGGCATGACTGGATATTAAAAGCGATTTTTGACCAGTATCTGTTGCCGCCGGATGGAATACAAAAAGGACTTGTGAATATCTGGGCAGGTCTTCCCATGCATGACCCTTTCTGGCTGGGGAATTTAAGGGAACTGGAACGTTTGATTACCAAACTGGGTCTGGTATCCAATACTATCTTCGGTTTCGGCAGGGGAATAGAGAATATTAAAAAAGTACCCGAAGCAGAATTTAACTTATTGGTATCTCCCTGGGCGGGACTGGAAAGCGTACAGTTTCTGAAGGAAAAGTTCGGTACGCCATATCTGCATTACCCGGTTCTCCCCATCGGTGCATATGAAACCTCTAAATTTTTGCGTAAAGTGGCAGAATATGCGGGAATTGAAAAAGAACCGGCAGAAGCGGTAATTACAAAAGCGGAAGAAAAATACTACTACTATATTGAAAGGTATGCGGACGTATTCCTGGAAACCAGGGTAATGTCAAAACGTTTCGTAGTGGTATCCGATGCAAGTTACAGCCTGGCAGTTACAAAATTTTTAGTAAATGATATGGGACTGTTTCCGTCTAAGCAATATATAGTGGATGATACTCCTGAAATTTACAGAGAGGAAATTAAAGGCTATTTTCAGGACTTGAATTACGGCATAAAAGCAGAAGTCGGTTTTTCCAGCGACGGCCATGAAATACATAAGGAGATAGAAGCGGCTGATTTTAACGGATATCCTTTAATTATAGGAAGCAATTGGGAAAAGCCTCTTGCAAAGAAATTAAACGGCCATTATTTGAACATTTCTTATCCGGTTGTGGAGCGCCTTATTATAAACAGCAGCCTTGTGGGATACGGGGGCGGACTTAAATTATTGGAGGATATTTATTCCGTGGTACTTACAAGATTTAACTGATTATGACTACAGCTTTACTCCCATTTTAACCATAATAACGGAACCCGTATTCCGTGAGGAAGATAAAGAAAGAATCGCGGAACAGGTGCTGGAACTGGAATACGCCTCTGCGCCGGAACTGCTTTTTGAGACAGACCAATATAAGATAACAAAAGCATTAAGGGAACATGATGATATCACTCTGTTAATCGGCAGTACCAATGAAAGGGAAATTGGAATGGAAAAGGATATCCAGTGCAGTGTCATAACATTTCCCATTACCGACCGTTTGATATTTAACAGGACTTATGCCGGTTACCGGGGCTGCCTTACTTTAATAGAAGACCTCTATGACAATTTATAGTACCGGAATACGGTAAATTTATTGGTATGGCATTATAGCCCTTTCGTAATATACATATTTGCAATCATTTTAAAACGAGTAAAAACGGAGGAATAATATGAGTAACATGAAAACAATAAGAAACTTTTTTGGAGTGGGGATTTTATTTATCGTAACATTTTTAATTGCAGGCTGCGGTTCAAAGAATGCTGACGAAGCCGGCGCCGATGCATCCGGCCGTGAAGCAAGGAAAGTCGTTGTCGGAACAGGAGCGGGATTTAAACCTTATTGCTATCTGGATGAGAACGGAAACCTTGCCGGCTACGAATATGAAGTTTTATCTGCCGTGGATGAACTCCTTCCCCAATATGAATTTGAATATCAGACTTTTGATTTTGCCAATATATTAGTCGGTGTAGGCGCTAAAAAGATAGATATAGGCGCCCATCAGTTTGAGCTTAACGAAGAGCGGCAGGAAAAGTACCTGTTTACCAAGGAAAGCTATACCACTTTTATTTTAAGGATTACGGTGAATAAAAACCGAAACGATATACAAAGCCTGGAGGACCTACAGGGAAAAAACGTGCAGACGGGAAACGGAAGCAATGCCTCCTACGTACTGGAACAATATAATGCGGAACATGCCGATAATCCCATCAATTTGGTTTATTCCAGCGAAACCTCGGAACAGCAGGTAAACAATATCGTAAACGGAACCTATGATGCCATTATTTCCATAACCCGGGTAGTGGAAAGGCTGAATGAGGAATTTGGAGACCGCTTAAAAACAGCAGGAGAACCGATTGCATCTTCCAATACCTACTTTGTACTAAATAAAGATGATGTACAGTTAAGGGATGATATTGACGGCGCTTTAAAAGAATTAAAGGAAAGCGGCAGACTGGCCCAGATTTCCATTGATGTTATTGGCGGGGATTATACGACAAACGACTAGAAAGGGAAGAAAGAAGGAACGAAGCTTATGTCTGATTTTTTCTCCTTTGGCAGGGCGACAGAGTATTTTCCTAAAATATTATTAAGATTCCATATTACCTTAAGCATTGTGGTAATCGCAACCTTAACAGGGCTATTATTCGGAGTTGTTTTGGCTTTTATCCGTATAAAAAAAGTTGCGGTATTAAATCAATTTACCCTGGTTTATATTTCCTTTGTCAGGGGTACGCCCATTATTGTCCAGATGTTTCTGGTTTATTATGGTCTGCCGGTGTTTACGGAAGTCCTTTTTAAAATTGATATTAACAGATGGGATAAATTAATATTTATTATAATCACCTATGGTTTAAATGAGGCGGCTTTTATGGCGGAAATAATCAGGGCTTCTATTTTATCCGTGCCGGCAGGACAGACTGAAGCCGGGTATTCGGTAGGACTTACAGGCAGGCAGACATTTTTAAGAATCGTAATGCCCCAGGCCTTAAGAACTGCCATACCGGTTCTTGGCACGAACCTGATTGCTTTATTCCAGAATACCTCCCTGGCATATCTGCTTGGCATTATTGATATTCTGGGAAAGGTCAATGCAATAGGGGCCGATACGTTCCATTACCTGGAAGGTTATGTATGCACCTCGGTCATTTTTGTGGTTACCAGCATTATCCTTGAAAGAGCATTTAAATCTATTAATAAACGGCTGAATTATATCTTCATTTAAATGCCTGTAAATGCAGGCAGACAGGAGTTTTTATGTTGATTAATTTTACACAGATAATGGCAAGCCTTAAGTATGCCGTGAAATATATTCCCAATACCCTGGTTTTAACCGCAGTGCCGCTGGCAATCGGTATTATTTGCGGCGGAATACTGGCAATCCTCAGAGTATACCGTATTAAGGTTATATCCGATATATTGGATGCTGCGGTTACCATTATAAAGGGTATACCATCCATACTGATAATCCTGGTATCCAATCTATTCTTCACTAATCTGTTTAATGAATTTGCGGTATCCATGAACTGGTCCATAAGATCGAAAGATATTGACGTCATTCATATTGCTCTATTTGCCCTTTCCGTTTCTGCCACCATAATACTTTCGGAAACTATCCGGGGAGCCTTGCTGTCCATAGAACAAAGCCAATATGATGCGGCTTATTCCGTTGGACTGACCAGATTCCAGACTTTTAAAAGAATCATTCTCCCCCAGGTGTTTTTAGTGGTTCTTCCTACCCTTTCCGGCAATTTAATCGGCTTGCTGAAAGGGTCGGCCATTGCATATGTAATCGGAGTACCTGAAATTTTAAACAGTGCCCTCAGGCCGGCAAATGCTACGTACGCTTTTTTGGAGGCCTATATTGCAGCAGCGCTCATATACTGGCTGCTAGGTATTATAATTGAGACAACCGGCAGGCTGCTGGAAAAGAAATTCGGCATCTTCAGGAGGAATTTGGTATGATAGAAATTAAAAATATACATAAGGCATTCGGGAAAAATAAAGTGCTACGGGGAGTGGACATAAAAGTGGAAAAAGGAGATGTTGTAGTAATACTTGGTCCAAGCGGTTCCGGTAAAACCACACTTTTAAGGTGTATTAATTTTCTGGAAAGGGCGGATGAGGGCGAAATATGGATTAACGATATCCATGCAAAGTTTAAAAATGCCGGTAAAAGAGAAATACTGAATATAAGAAGGAAAACTGCCTTTGTGTTCCAGAACCATAATCTGTTCAATAATAAGACAGCGTTGGAAAATGTTACGGAAGGGCTTATTGTTGCCAGGAAGATACCCAAAAAGGAAGCGGAGGAAAGGGCAAAAGAAGCCCTTAATAAAGTCGGGCTGTCTCAAAAATATGATTCTTATCCCTGCCAGCTGTCAGGAGGACAGCAGCAGCGGGTAGGCATAGCCAGGGCCCTGGTGTTAAATCCGGAAGTTATTTTATTTGATGAACCAACCTCGGCTCTGGACCCGGAGTTAATCGGAGAGGCCCTGGAGGTGATAAAAAAAGTTGCAAAAGAAGGGATTACCATGATTGTAGTGACACATGAAATGTCTTTTGCATCCGACGTTGCGAATCATGTAATTTTTATGGACGGCGGTGTTATCGTAGAGGAAGGAGCCCCCGGTGAAATTTTTACAAAACCCAAGGAAGAACGCACGAGGCAGTTTTTAAAAAGGATTCTGCCGGAAAGCATCTATTATATATAAGCCGTAACAAAAGTACTTAACGAAAAAGTTACACCCAATCGTTGTAATACAGCCTGCGGATTGATGCAGTAATTCACATCAATCCGTATTTTTTTATTTGAGGAAATCCTCAAAATTCCTGCCAAATAAAAAAGTTTTCAACTATTAATTATTAATTCCTATGCTATATTTTTCATGTTTTTAATAAAATTTCCTCAACAAGTTTCTTTCGTTTGACATGCAAGGAGGTTTTTATGGTATAATGTCAACAGACATTATACCCGCGCCAAACGTAGTGAGTGCGCATCAACGCCACAAGGTGGCGCATACATGGGAGCTTGCGAACATGGTATAAT
>DBEP01000023.1:0-34759 GCA_002294045.1 Lachnoclostridium sp. UBA903
CTATTTTTTGCTGCCAGAGGCAAAAAGGCCTTGTTATCAGCGAAGCAGATCTGGAAGATCCGGCTATTTTTCCCGATTTGGTGGAATCCCAGCTGTTAACCTTATCACCGGAAGGACTGACCATTGAAGAGGTATTGGGCAGGACTTTAAAACTGGATACCGAAGCATTAACACCTATTACCTCCGGCATGCTGGAGGGCGGGGCGGCCGAAAAAGAAACTGCAAAGGCGGTGGAAACGGTGCAAGAACCCCTTACAAAAAATAAGGCCGCGCTTTCAGGAGAAGACGGAATGATCCATTTGTCAATAGACGAACTGAAAGGACTTACCCTGGATATTCCGTTAAAGACCTTTGATTTGTCCGGCCTTAAAGGTGCGGCAAAGCCTCTCCGGGATATTGGGACAGAGACGGCAAATTCCGGTAAAGAAGATAAAATTATCCGGACCCTGGTACAGAAAGAGTACAAAGTAAAAGAAGTAATTCCGGGAGATACGACTTCTTTTCATAGAGGTATTTTGACCATTGACACAGGCCTGCCAGATAAGGCAAAAGACTGCAACCCGCTGGTGAAATCCGTAGAAATGGACATCATCACACCGGATAATCATCACGTTTTTACCAATACGGTTATGGATATCATCCCTATTGCAGCCAAAGTAAAGGGTAAGCTGGGAGAAGGAGAAACCGCGGTAATAAGCGGTGCCGTATTCTGCCTGACCGGCCTGGATGAAGGCGGTGTCCAGATTCATGAATTTGGTTCCTGTGAAGGCTATATGGATGAGAAAATAGCTTTCGGAAGGCCGGGCTGTCCGGATGAAACGGATATTATAATCCGTGTCAATGTAGTGATTGAAGAGGGCACCGGTATGGAACGCAGGGGACCCTTTGCGGCGCACTGTGCCTGCGATGTCATTATCCAGGCAATCCGGGAGGTATTAAAAACTACCACGGAACCGGCAGCCGGTGAAGAAAAATTCTACGATGTCCATAAGTACGGCCGTCCGAGAGTAGTACTTGTGAAAGAAATCATGGGGCAGGGAGCCATGCATGATAATATAATCTGTCCGGCGGAACCGGCGGGCGTACCGGGCGGACAAAAAAATGTGGATTTGGGCAATGTTCCGGTGATGCTTTCTCCCAATGAAGTTCTGGACGGAGGAATCCATGCCCTTACCTGTATCGGACCTGCCACAAAGGAGATGACCCGACATTACTTCAGGGAACCTCTGGTGAAAGCATTAGCCAGGGATAAAGAGCTGGACTTAGTCGGCGTAATATTTATCGGAAGTCCCCAGGTTAACGATGAAAAGCTTTTTGTAACGGAAAGATTGGGAGCTTTAGTGGAAACCATGGCTCTGGAAGGGGCCATTGTCACTACGGAAGGGTTCGGCAATAACCATATCGATTTTGCCGGCAATATTGCGGCAATCGGAAGCCGAGGCATTCCGGTGGTAGGGGTGACCTTCTCTGCTTTCCAGGGCCAGCTGGTGGTGGGGAATAAATATATGGATGCCATGATTGAACTGAACAAGGACCCGGAAGGTTTTGAAAATGAAATCCTGGGATGCAGTTCCATTTGTACGGAAGATGCAAAAAGGGCCGTATTGATGTTAAAAACCAAAATGGCAGGTATTCCTATTGAACCGGCCGGCAGAAAGTGGTCCCAGGCAGTGATAGACGGCAACCAGAAACTGGTGAATTAAAAAAGCCATGAAAAAAAGCCATGTAAAATGAGCCATGTAAGGAGAAAAGTATGATGCAGGCAAAGTTGGTGCCTCAGCTTACCAGGGCAAAAATAACGGAAATCAACGACACGGCAGTTAAAGTCAGCATTCGGGGAAGGCTGGGTGTAATCACGGTCCCCTTAAGATGGATATTAACGGATAAAACGCTGGAAGCAGGGCAGGAAGTAGAATTTTATTTCAGTTATATGAACGTCAGGTAAATTCCGCCTGGACAGGCGGACAGCAGTTAGAAAGAATGGAGGATATTTATGCAGTTAACAACAGCCACAGGAATGAAATCGGAAATATTTGTACCTATCACACCGGAGGCAGTCTGGACTCCTCTTACGAAACCGTTAAGGGAATGCAAGGTTGCTTTTATTACGGCAGGAGGCATTCACCTGAAATCACAGAAACCCTTTAATACCGCGGGGGATTATTCATTCAGGGAAATCCCGTCGGATATACCTACCGGTGAGCTTATGGTTACCCATGGCGGATTTGATAACTCCGATATCAACAAGGACCCTAACGCCATGTTTCCCCTGGACAGACTCAGGGAGCTGGTGGCGGAAGGATTTATCGGAAGCCTGGCCGATACTATGTTTGGATTTATGGGAGGCGGCGGAAATGTAGAAAAATTCGCCGGTGAAACCGGACCGGAGATTGCAGGAAGGCTGCAGGAACAGGGCGTTGACATTGTTGTGTGCACCGGGGGATGCGGTACCTGCCACCGTTCTGCGGTTATTGTGGAGCGGGCCTGTGAAAAGCTTGGTATGTCAACGGTTATTATAGCAGCCCTGCCGCCAATCGCCAGGCAGCAGGGGGCACCCCGGATTACCGCGCCCCATGTCCCCATCGGTTCTAACGCGGGAGAACCCAATAACAAAGACATGCAGACTGCAATCTTAAAAGAAACTCTGCAGGCAGTGGCAGAAATGAAGTCCTTTGGTGAATTGAAAGTGCTGCCTTATGAATACAGGCATAATGTGTAGTACCAGCTATTGGCTAAAGCCCAAAAATGGGCCGGATTTTTGGTGAGGAGGTGGCCGCATGGCACAGGAAAGTACTAAAAAGAAGAAAATCATAGAGACCGCATTCCGGCTGTTCTATGAACAGGGATTTGAGTCTACCACCATTGAGCAGATTATCAGTGAATGTAAGGTTTCCAAAGGAACCTTTTATCACTATTTCAGTGCGAAAACGGATTTGTTCAGTTCACTTTCCGATTTGTTTGATGAACAGTACCGGATTATTACGAAAGAACTGAACCCCTCCCTCCACAGCTTTGACAAATTAATCTGCATGTCAAAACATCTGTTTAAATACATTGAAGATAAAATACCTGTTGATATTCTGGCATACCTTTATTCCTCTCAGGTAACGAAGAAAGGGGAAAAGCATCTGCTGAACCGGAACCGGTATTATTACAAGGCACTCATGCTGATTATTGAGGAAGGACAGCGGAAAAAACAGTTAAAAAATGAACGCTCCTCCAGGGAATTAATGAAAATCTATGCAATGCAGGAGCGTTCCATTCTTTATGACTGGTGTATCTGTGAGGGAAATTATCCGCTGGCCTCCTACGGAATAGAGCTGCTGTCAATATTTATGCAGGGATTTAAAGAGGATTCGTGAGCGGTTACATGTACTCAGGCAAATGATGTTAAGGTTGAGAGGAATAACAATTAACACATTGCTTTGCCTGTGTGTTAAGGCAGAAAGAAAATATAGAAAGAAAGGAACGCCACACAGAGTTCTTTCTGCCCGAGTTTGTGGCAGTATTGCAGGCAGGCCTGCAATGAGCGGCGGTAATGATAATGAAGCTGAAAGAATCAGGAAAAACAAAAGAAGAAATAAAAGGACTTGTTAAAAAGTATATGATAGATACTTATGAACGTTTTGATATGGTTGCCGAAACGGCTGAAGATATGTATATTTATGATTCGGAGGGGGAGAGATATCTGGATTTTTATGCGGGGATTGCGGTAAACAGCGCGGGAAGCTGCAATAAAAAGGTGGTGGCGGCAGTGATTGACCAGGTAAAGGATATTATGCATACCTTTAATTATCCCTATACCATTCCCCAGGCGCTTCTGGCCGAAAAGATATGCACAGCCACAGGCATGGATAAAATCTTCTTCCAGAATTCAGGTACGGAAGCCAATGAGGCGATGATTAAAATGGCCAGGAAATATGGGACGGAGAAATACGGGCCGGACAAATATAACATTGTAACAGCCAAAATGGGTTTCCACGGTAGGAGTTTTGGCTCCATGTCCGCAACAGGCCAGCCGGATACCGCCTGCCAGAAGGGATTCGGCGAGATGGTTCCGGGCTTTACCTATGCGGATTATAATGACCTGGAATCCTTTCAGGCAGCCTGCACGGACAATACCATAGCCATAATGCTTGAACCGGTTCAGGGGGAAGGCGGCGTTCATCCCGCTACCAAGGAATTCATGAAAGGAATCCGCGATTTCTGTAATAAAAAGGGATTGCTGCTGCTCCTGGATGAGGTGCAGACCGGATGGTGCAGGACCGGTACGGTTATGTGCTATATGCAGTACGGCATAAAACCGGATATTGTCTCCATGGCAAAAGCCATGGGCGGAGGCATGCCAATCGGTGCCATCTGTGCAACCGGAGAAGCAGCAGGAGCATTTACCATGGGTTCCCATGGAACCACCTACGGCGGACATCCGGTCTGCTGTGCTGCGGCTCTGGCACAGATAAACGAGCTGCTGGACAGAAATCTTGCCGGTAACGCGGCTGAAATGGGGGAATATTTTAAAGCCAGATTAGCCGGTCTTCCCCATGTTAAAGAAGTGAGAGGAGCCGGTTTATTAATCGGTGTGGAATTCGATGAAAGCATTAAGGCAATTGACGTAAAGCATGGCTGTTTTGACAGGAAGCTGATTATTACTGCCATCGGAAGCAGTGTTATCCGTATGGTGCCGCCTCTTATTTTAACGAAAGAAGACTGCGACAAGGCATATGAGATTATTAAATCAGTCGTTCTGTCTTTCGAGTAAGGAGGAAGCTATGAAGGATTTTACATTTTCAGTTCCCCAGGAAATTATTTTTGGGGAAGGAGCCTTAGTAAGGCTGGGCGAACTGCTGAAAAAAAGTGCCTGCCGGAAACCTTTCATCATTTCCGGTAAGGTTTTAACCGCACTGGGGGTAGTGGACAAGGTTGTCAGGATTTCGGAAGAAGCCGGTTATTCTGCGGAAATATTTAACGAGGTGGAAGCAAATCCTTCCGTTGGGACTGTGGAAAAGGCAGCTTTGGCTTTTAAAGAAAGCGGGGCGGATTGTATCATTGCCTTAGGAGGCGGCAGTCCCATGGATGTGGCCAAGGCAGTCGGGGTAGTTGCGGTTTACGGCGGCAGTATTGCAGATTACGAGGGAGGCGGCAAGGTTCCCGGCAAAATTACGCCAATCATTGCCATACCCACAACGGCCGGCACCGGAAGCGAAGTTACGGCATTCACCGTTATAACCGACCGTACCAGAAATTATAAGTTAACCGTATTCAGTTATGAACTAATCCCCCGCTATGCCCTGCTGGATCCGGATTTGATTCTGTCACTTCCCGAATCGGTTGCGGCGGCTACCGGAATGGATGCGCTGGTACATGCCATAGAAGCTTACTTATCAAAAGCGGCTTCCCCGTTTTCCGATTCCATGGCGGAAAAGGCCATGGAATTAATCGGAGCAAACCTGTGCCGATTTGCCGCAGACCGGAGCAATGGCGAAGCAGCCTCCGGGATGTTAACCGGCTCCATGTTTGCAGGTCTGGCCTTTGCCTGGGCAAGGCTTGGCAATGTACATGCCATGGCCCATCCTCTCGGCGGATATTTTAACGTTCCCCATGGGACAGCCAATGCCATATTGCTGCCTGTGGTAATGGAATATAACGCTCTGGTCGATAATGGCCGTTATAAAAAAATATACGGATTTTTAACACAGGGAAGAAAAACGGAGGAAGATTTTACACCGGATTTGCTGATAAAGGAGATTAAGAAATTAACCGCTTCTCTTGGCATCCCGAAAAACCTGGCGGAAGTGGGCGTTACGGAAGATAAAATACCGGCCATGGCAGAGGATGCCATGAAGAGCGGAAATATTCCGGTCAATCCCAGACAGACGAGCCTGGAAGACATAAAAGAGCTGTATTACAAGGCAATGAAACAATAGTCGGGTATCCCGGAAGGGGGGAGCGGCAGCCCGTCCGCAATCCGTGCAGCGGAGTAAACCGCGCCGTAGGTTTTGGCTGTCATACTACAGAATTCTCGGCGCGGTGCTCCAACCCTGCCGGACGGCGGCAACCGCCCTCACGGGAATTCCGCCCCGCCCCATGCTGATGGCCGGGGGCCAACACGGTTAAGTGGCTGAAAGTCCGGTGTTCTTACACTCGTGTAGTAACGCAGTCATTCTATGCTTTTGAGCGAGGCTACCATATCAATGCCTTTAAACTTTCTGCCCATGATGTAGTTCACAAGCAAGGTGAAAGAGAGTATCAGAGTACAACCGAGGACAATGCCGGAGGCGGAAATGAAAGGAGAGATTTCCATATCGGGATTTGTTGTCTGCGCCTGCATCATATAAACCAAGCCGAACCCGGCAATTACTCCAAAGGGCAATCCGAATACCGTTATCCAGATGTTTTCGCGGAGTACCAGCCTTTTCATTTCTTTTTGATGGAATCCCAAAACTTTTAAGGTGGCAAGCTCGCGAATTCGTTCATGATAATTCATGAAACCAAGTACCGTCATAACGGCAAAGGACAAGAGCCCCGCAAAGACAATTATAACCATCTGAAGGCTTTCCAGCAGCTCCAGAATAATCATCATGTTTGCTTTCATATCGGACTTTGTTTCAATCAGGGCAATACGCGGGTCGTTATGCAAATAGCTGAAGTCCAGCTTTTGGCCTTTAATGAAAAATACGCTGATAGTAAAGGAGAGAGGTGATACCTTTGAAAATGCAGTCCGGCTGATATAGATTTCATTTCCCACGGGAAAATCTATAATATTCGCAACCTCAAGGGGGATGGCAGTTCCATCGAGACGTTCTGCCAGCATCACACTTCCAATCCCCACATCAAGAGCCTTTGCCATTCTGGGAGTAATCAGCACACCGTTGTCCGGCAGTGTTACTTCATTTCCGGCAGTGTCCGCAAAATGTAAGCTGGCCTGCTTGTCGTCCATTACGACCAAATAAGGATTCTGTACCCTGCCATCTTCGCCGTAAATATAAACTCCAAACGCCATGGCCGTGTCAATGGACCGTGCATCCTTCAGTGCTTCATAAATATAGGCGGCGTCCTCCGGAGTCATCGGCGTTTTCAACTTCATTTCCACATCATAACGCATGGTTTCGGCAAACGCTTTAGCAACCGTGACATCCGTGGAATCCTTCATCCCAAAGCCGCATAAAATAAGGGCGGTTGAGCCGATAATGTCCATAAGTCCTATTAACAGCCGGACCTTATTGCGGAACAGGTTTCTGGTAACGATTTTCCCGCTGAAGCTTAAATTCCTCCAAAATAAAGGGATTCTTTCCAATAAAATGCGACACCCCTGTGCCGGAGGTTTTGGCCGCATGAGAGCCGCCGGTGTACTCTTTAACGACCTTTTACACGAAAGAAATGCTGCGCCGCAGGTCACAAAGGCAACACCAATCACCGCCCACAAAAAATGCTCAGAAAAAGTATCGACCCCGCTTTCCTCTATTGTATAACGAATGGTTCCAAGCCCATATAAAAATTTCGCAAGATATCGGGAGATAAGCCATCCCAAAAGCGTACTTGGAATGGTAATCAGAATACCATATAGCGAATACCTGCCCATAATCTCACTTTTTGGATAGCCAAGAGAGCGCAGTGTTCCCAAATGCCGGCGCTGGGTTTCCATAATTCTGCCTACGGTAATCCATGTAACAAGGGCCGCTATCAGAAAGAAGGCAACAGGGAACAGGGTCCCTATTTGTTTTATACCCTCAAGGTCATCGGCAATATAGCTGCTGCTTGGCTGATGTGGGCGGTCTATGATATTAACATTCCCAAGAACTTCCCGCAATTCTGCCGTAATTTCCCTATTAGTACGTTTGGTATTCTCAATCAAAGTGAGAATCAGCTCATTGCAGGAAGTCTCAGGCAGCGCGGAAGCATTCGCATAGGCAAAGCCGTATTTTTGGTAATCAGGCACGGTCAATCCGTCCGGCGCGTAATAAATGTATTCTGCGTTACGGATAATCCCCTTAATCAGCCAATCCTCTTGCTGCCCTCCGATGGAAAACCGAATCGTATCGCCGGGTTTCAGCCCGTTCGCCCCGGCAAAACGGCTATCCAGCAAAAGAGATTTGGTTTCGGTTCCGTCAAGCAGCTGCCCTTCCAGCAATTCCGGAATATTGATTTTGTGCCGGCCCTGGATGGCGTGCAGCCGCAATGTGGCGTTAATACCGCCGGACAGACCGACTTCCAGCAATTTGCGCCGCTGTGCAAACTCCACATCCGGTAAAGCCCGTACCCTCTCTAAATCCGATTCGGAAATATCGGTTTTGTAGACCCAATAATCAGCCAGATTTGCACTGTGGTAATGGGCTTCCACGCTGTTTTCCATTGTGCTGACATACAAGTTTAAGCCACTGAACAAAGCAATTCCGAGAGCACAGATACATACAAGTGCAACAAAAGACCAGCGGCTTTCTTTAATGTCCCGGAAAATTTTTTTTTGCAGCATATTTACCATTTGATTCCCTCCAAATCCGCAGGCTTATTCTGCACGGTATTTGCAACCACACTCCCGTTTTTCATTTCGATTACACGGTTGGCAATGGGGGCCAAAAGGGAATTATGTGTGACGATAATCACCGTTTTACCCATTTTATGGCTGATATCGGATAAAACTCCGATGACGGTTTTTCCGGTTTCCGTATCCAGCGCGCCGGTAGGCTCGTCGCAAAGCAGCAAATCCGGATTTTTACAGATGGCTCTTGCAATGGCGACCCGCTGCTGCTGGCCGCCCGAAAGCTGTGCCGGGAAGTTGTCTATTCGGTCCTTTAAACCTACAATCTGCAGGGCATTTACCGGCTCCAGCGGGGATTTGCACACCTGTTTTGCCAGCTCCACATTTTCAAGAGCGGTGAGGTTAGGTATGAGGTTATAGAACTGAAAGACGAATCCGATTTGATAACGCCTGTAGTCGGTCAGCTCCAAATCGGTTAGCTGTGTAATGTCCTGTCCCCCTGAAAATATTTTGCCGGATGTAGCTCTTTCCATTCCTCCCAGCAGATTTAGGACAGTGGTCTTGCCCGCACCGCTGGAACCGAGTATGATACAAAGCTCGCCTTTTTTTACCGCAAAGGACACTTCCTTTGCTGCATGGATTTTCACCTCACCCATTTGATAATCCTTGCTTACGTTTTCAAGTATAATATTCCCCATAATAACATTCCTTTCAAATATAGACTTTAAAGACATTATTTGTATATATAATATGATATCTAAATCGCCTTGACTTGTCAAGTATCAAGTGATATATTGTTTACATATTAAATCTATAATGTCTATATTTATTGGAGGTGATTTTGCTTGGACGGATTCGAAAAAAGAAGAGACGATAAGAAAAAAGCCATCATGCAGACGGCTTTGGAGCTGTTCGAACAATATGGATTTGAGAAGGTATCAATGACAGACATTGCAAAAAAGGCACATGTTTCAAGGGCATCCATCTATAATTTTTTTGAAAGCAAGGACAACCTGCGGAGAATTATCATAAAAGGTATTTTGGACGACAGCATTGAAAAAGTACAAAAGCTGCTGGAAGAACAGGGTAACTTCATTAATAAAATTAGTGAATATATTCAAATCCGCACATGGTATTATGGTAAGCACAGCCTGAAATTCTTTTTTGATACGGTGGAAAGTGACCCTGAACTCCGGCAATACCTGGACGATTTCATTACTTTCCACAGGCAGTTTTTAACAAAATTCATCGAAGAAGGCAAACGGTCCGGCGTTTTTTCTCAGGATATATCCAACGCAGCAATTGAAATATATATTGATATTTTTCAATCCTACTATCTCCAAAATATGCATAAGAGAGAGGTTCACGACAGGCTTGAGCGCAATCCCAAATTAGCACAGGAGATAAACATGTTGTTTCTGGAAGGATTGATTCAGGGCAATAACGGGAAGAATTGACCTGTAAAACAGAAGTTGAACAGCTATGAATCTTTTGGGGATAGCGGAGAAATAATTGTGAAAACCGCCATTGTCTGGTAATCTAAGCCGGACAATGGCGGTTTGTCTATATAAATCAGAGTAATTTTGATAACCTGTTAATTATCAGGTCGATCGTAATGAATAAAATGGCCTGTGAATCAAGGAACAACTGGTTTTTATCCAAATTAAGGGAAGGAATAGAAATAAAGCAATCATATTTATTGGAATACTTGGCCTTGCTGTTCTGCGTAATAATTGCACAGGGAGTATGACGGTCAAAAGAAGTTTTTGCAGCCCCCGTGATATAATCGGTAGTACCTGATACGGATATAAAAATATGAAAATCGGAAGTAGTAGAAAAAGAGGCTTTTTCACTAAAGATACCACCATGGGTTATTGCTTCTGAATCAATTCCTAAAGCGGCAAGACGATAGGTAAAATAAGTGGCGGAAAGCCCGCTTTCATGGAGCCCGAAAATTCTTATGCGGGAAGCGCTGCGAATATAATTACCGAGGGAAATAAGCCTGTCTTCAGAGATGTATTCCGGAAGCTTTTGTATACAGCTTAAGTAATTTTCAATAATATCCACATTAGATTTAACAACGGTAGGATTTTTAAAGCTGCCGGATAGGAGATACTTGGAAACTTCGTATTTAAATTCAGAATATCCGTTATAACCCAGCTTTTGGCAAAAACGCAGCAAAGCAGATTTGGACACACCTGCCTTGGCGGCAACATCAACAATAGGGTAGGATGATACATAGTCTGGATTATTAATGACGTATGTTTTTATTTTTTCATCCGATTTTGTAAATTCTGATTCATGCAGATTAATTAATTCTATAGGGTTCATATAATTCTCCATATTATAGCATAATGATTTTAACTGTAAAAATTATAACATATCATCAGAACGGATGCATCATTTTTTCAATTGAAAACATTTCGGTTATTTTAATATTTAACCGGAGTGGTAAATTTCCCAAAAATATTGAGAAAAGTATTGAAATGAGATAAAAAGTATAGTATAATAGTGAAAGCAAAATAAAGAGAGTAGCTAGAGCGTGTTTAAAAAATCATTGCGCCGTTCTGAACGCCCCACTTTGCGGTATACTGCGTTGCAATTTTGGGAGAGTAGCACCACTACGCTCCAAAATCGCTCCTTGTCTCCCACAAATTGGAGCATCCGGTCCGGCACAAGCATTTTTCAAACACACTCTAGTGTACTGACACTGCGCCATTAGACCAAGTGCCAACGTGTCGGCACACCAGAAAGGGTAAGGTATTCTATTATGGAAATGCGAGCAAAAAAAACAGTATTGGAAAGAAGTACAAATTTTATTGAACAAAAGATAGCACCGCCCCTGTTAAGACTGTCACAGGTACGGTATCTTGAAGCATTGCAGAGGACTTTTATAACCTTGATGCCGTACATGGTATTAGGCGCGTCTGCAACCCTTATTTTAAATCTAAGCGGATTATTCGCTGAGGGAACCGGATTAAATATGCCCGGTGTTGCAGCAGCTATTGACAGCGTGATTACTCCATGCAGACCATGGCTGCTTCAGATTGTCTTTGTGACAATTAATCTGCTGGCACTGATTGCAGCTGCATTGAATGGTTACTTCCTTGGAGAATATTATAACAAGAAGGATTCCAATGTTACTGCGGTAGCATCTGCAATTGTGGCTATGATAGCATTTCTTTGCTTTATTGATTTTTCACAGCTCAGTGCTAATTTTGACTGGCCGGCATATATATTGGGATCGCCTAGTTTATTCGGAGGATTATTAATCAGTATTTTTGCAGTGGAAATTTACAGATTCCTGATTGGAAGAAAGCTTACAATTAAGATGCCGGAAGCGGTACCGCCAATGATAGCGTCGGCATTTACCAGTATGATTCCGGTCTGTGCCGTTGTTATATTGTGCTCCTTGCTTGGACAGGGTTTGGGTAATTTTGATTTCCTGAGTATGCTAAATAAGGGTACGGCATATCTGGTCGTAGGCGGAAGCGGACCGGTTGCACAGGGAATTGGTTTTGTTTTGGATAGAATCCTCTGGTTTGTGGGATTGCATGGTTCCAATATTGTTTCTTCTGTTATGCAGCCAATCTGGACTGCTATGATAACCGATAATATTAACGCATTTGCTGCCCATCAGGAAATACCGTTTATGTTTACGGAACAATGGATTAATTTTTATGTAAGATGTTCTGTGTTTCCGATAGCACTTCTTTGTACTATGAGTAAGGTAAAACGTTTTAAAGTATTAGGAAAATTATCTCTTCCGGGAACAATTTTCAATATTGCGGAACCCGTTATGTACGGATTACCGGTTGTGTTGAACCCGCTTATGTTTGTTCCGTGGGTGCTTGGATTCGCCGTGCTTTACGTTTTTAATGCAATTCTTGGAGTATTAGGAATCACACCGGCCGTTATTGCGATGACCGTATGGACTATGCCCGTTCCGTTGGCATCCTTTATCGGCACCGGGTTTAATATTATAGCCCCTGTCATTACTTTAATAAATATTGTGATTATCTTCTTCCTGTTTCTGCCTTTTTTCAAGGTAATGGAAAAACAGGTTTTAAAAGAAGAAGAACAATACGAAATGGAACAGGACGGGAATAAATAATGGAAAAATACCGAATAGAACCATATAAACAGGAATATATGGAGCAGCTGGTTGCCGGCTGGAATGAGACATTAACTTTTGATCCAATTAGTGAAGAAAGATTTTTGCAGCAGATTCTGCTGGATGAAAATTTCGATTCTGATCTGGCACTTGTTTTACTGGCAGAGGATAAGGTGGCAGGATTTTGTTTTGGAATTAAAAGAAAATATCCGTATTTAACACGAGGACTTGAGGAAAACAGAGGCTGGATCAGCATTATGTTTGTCCGGACGGAGTATCAGGGAAGAGGATATGGAAAAGCGTTGTTAAATGAAGCGGAAAAACGTCTTAAGAAAGAACAGGTAAAAGAAATCACCCTATGCGCTTACAGCCCAAATTATTTTACTCCCGGGGTCGATTTAAAATATGAAAAAGCACTGTCTTTTTTTGAACAAAATGGTTATGCAAGAGGACTGGATGCCGTAAGTATGCAAAGAAACCTGTTTACCTATAGCATTCCGCAGAAAACCCAGGAAATGATAGGGCGGCTGAAGGAGGAAGGAATCAGTTTCCAAACATATTCGTCTTTATACATGGAAAAACTGCTGGCTTTTGTTGAAAAGGAATTTGATGCCGGATGGGTAAGAAATATTTTACAGGCGATTCGTAATGGAGAAGCAGAAGATACTATTTTAATTGCAACGGACATAGAAAACCAGGTAATCGGATATTGTATGCGGAAAATTGACGGCAATGATGCGAGATTTGGCCCTATTGGAGTAAAAGAGTCCGTTCGCTCAAAGGGAATCGGGGGAATTTTATTCGATTTACAGATGAGAGAAATGCAGAAAAGAGGAATTTATTACGCATATTTTTTATGGACTCATGGTGCTGCAATAAGGTTCTATGAACGCCATGGAATGAGTGTATACAGGACCTATCAGCTCTACCGAAAAAATATATAAGCAAGGAGAAAGATTGGAATGGCAAAATACAATAGAATCGTATCCATTGGCGCCCATCCGTTAGATGCGGAACTCATGGGCGGACCGATGATGATAAAATATGCCGGGCAGGGAGCTGTGTGTACCTTCGTACATGTGACTAAGGGGCGCCTTACCGGTTTAACGGCAACCGAGGAAGAGAAAAAGGCATATGAGGATGCATTAAACGATGAGATTAAAAGGGCAGCGTCCCATATGGGATGCAATAGCTTTAGTATGGATTATATATCGGCGGAACTGCCCTCCGTGGAAGAATTTACAAAAATAATACTGGAATATCTAAGAAGAGAAAAAGCAGACTGCGTAATAACTCATGCGCGCGGTACCTTGCATCCCAGGCATTATTATACTTATGAGGCGGTAACACAAGCGGTGAGAATACTTCATGGTGAAGGAAATCCGATACAGATTTATTACGGAGAGAATTGTGAAGATTTGATTGGGTTTACTCCAACCGTATATATAAGCATGAGCGCTCAACAGATAAAAACATGGTTTGAGGGATTACAGAACTATAAAATTTTTAATGGTAAGGTTAATGAAGTTCCCTATTATAATTATTATCATTCTATGGGAACAATAAGAGCGATTGAAGCAGGAATCCATGGTTTTGTAAAAGCATATATGCATGGAGCGTTAGTAGATAATGAGTAGGAATAAAAAAAGAAAGGCAGGTTTGAAGTGTGAAAAAAATCGTTTTAATATGTGTGGCAGGAATGTCAACAAGTCTGCTGGTATCTCATATGAGGGATGCGGCCAAAGCAGATAATTATGAATGTCAAATAAATGCATATCCTATAGCAAATGCACCGGCGGTAATTCCTGAGGCAGATATAGTTTTATTAGGTCCGCAGGTCAAATATATGTCTAATAAGCTGAAAGCGGAATATCCTGAGAAAATAATTGAAGCAATAGACATGCGGGTTTATGGAATGATTGACGGCAAAGGTGCGTTGGCACAGGCCAGACGGATTATGGGGGAATAGATTATGGAGGATTTCGAAACTATTTTATTTCAGATTATTTCTTATGTAGGCAGCGCCAGAAGCAGTTATATAGAAGCCATTGAACAGGCCAGGCATGGAGATTTTGACAAAGCGGATGAGTTGGTGAATTCCGGAAAAGACCAGTTTAAGGAAGGGCATCATGCACATATGGAATTGATACAGAAATCAGCCGCCGGAGAGTTAAAGGCGGAAAACTGCCAAATGCTTTTGATGCATGCGGAAGATCAATTGATGAGTGCTGAAGCATTTGGCATTTTGGCAGAGGAATTTATGGAATTATACAAAATTCTGGAAGCAAAAAGTATAATCGGAAAGGCAGAAAACAAGTGATAAATTTAGACTCGTATACAACAGAAAAAAGAAACAGGAATACGATGAACCTGGATAGTATGAGCTCTATGGAAATTGCCATGGCCGCAAATAAGGAAGATGAAAATGTGATAAGAGCTGTCCGGACGGTTATACCGCAGATTGCAGATGCCATTGATATGGCTGCGGAAACCCTTCGCCGGCAGGGGCGGCTGATTTATATCGGTGCCGGAACATCAGGGCGTTTGGGGGTATTGGATGCAAGTGAATGTCCGCCGACCTTCGGCGTGCCGGAAGAATTGGTAACCGGTATTATAGCAGGAGGAAGAGAAGCGCTTTTTCATGCGGTAGAAGGAGCGGAGGATAGTAAAGTACTTGCGGAAGAGGAATTAAAAAAACAGAAATTAACATCCGGGGATATGGTAATCGGATTGTCCGCAAGCGGCAGAACACCCTACGTATTATATGGATTAAAATATGCGTCAGGTATAGGCTGTAAAACAGCCGCTATAGCATGTAATAAGGATTCGATGATAGGAAAAGAGGCGGATATAGCCATAGAGCCTGTTACCGGCCCGGAGATATTGACCGGTTCCACAAGATTAAAAGCGGGAACCGCACAGAAAATGATTCTGAATATGATTTCCACAGGAAGCATGGTTAAAATTGGAAAAGTATATGAAAACCTGATGGTTGATTTACAAAATACCAATGAGAAATTAACGGTCAGGACAGAAAATATTGTGATGAGCGCAATTTCATCCGACAGGGAAACTGCCAGGCGGTTATTAAAGGAAGCAGGCGGAAATGCCAAATTGGCCATAACCATGTTTCTGTCGGATAAGCCTGCAAATGAAGCAAGGGATATATTGAAATCCGCACATGGAAGTATTCGTAAGGCCATAAAGGAGAATAAAGAGTGAAGACAGGAATCTCCATTTATTTGGGCACAAGTCCGGATAAGAATATGGAAATCTTAAAAAAAGCAAAAGCGGCGGGAATTTCGTATGCATTCACGTCTTTACAGATTCCGGAAGAAAATGTGGATGACTATGAAAGAGAAACCAAAAAACTTCTGGAAAAATGTAAAAAGTATGGAATACAGCTGATTGCAGATGCCAGTCCGGAAACGGTGAAAAAACTGTCTTGCAGCACAATAGAAGAATTAGAAGCCTGGGGAATTTCATCAATAAGGCTGGATTACGGATATTCCCCCAAAGACATAGCAAAGCTGTCAAAGACCTTTCAAATTGTATTGAATGCTTCTACGGTTACTGCAAAAGATATACAGGACTGGAAAAACGCCAAAGCCGATTTGTCAAGATTCATTGCCTGTCATAATTATTATCCGAAGGAATATACAGGGCTCTCCATTGAAAGAGTACGTGAGATAAATGAATACTTAAAAACAGAAGGCTTTCAAACCATGGCAT
The DNA here is from genome assembly GCA_002294045.1 of Lachnoclostridium sp. UBA903. Taxonomy (GTDB): domain Bacteria; phylum Bacillota; class Clostridia; order Lachnospirales; family Lachnospiraceae; genus Anaerocolumna. The sequence continues at coordinate 16,323 of DBEP01000023.1, forward strand.
TTGTACCGGGAAATATGATAATGAGAGGACCGTTGTTTGCCGGATTACCTACAGTGGAGGCGCATCGTTTTAGTAAGAATGATATTGTGCTGAATATGCTGGAAATGTATTTTGATGCAAGATGTGATATGGTCATGACCGGGGATGTTGATATATCAGAGGAAGCCTGGAAAAATATAGAGATGTTAAATCAGGATATCATTGAAATAAAGGCAGCCATAGATAAAAAATATCATTTCATTTCCGGTGTGATTCATCATGACCGGATTGACTCCAGCAGCTTTATTTTTCGTTCCGTTGAGTCACGTATGTTAAAAAACAGAATTCAGCCGGAAAATTGTGTTGAACGTAAAAAAGGAAGTATCTGTATCAGCAACAGTAAGTATTTAAGATATGAAGGAGAGGTGGAAATAGCGAGGCAGGATTTACCGCAGGATGAACGGGTAAATGTAATCGGTCATATGGATTCGGCATATTTAAAGTATCTGCCCTATATTAAGAACGGAATGGGGATTAAATTAAATAACGAATGAATATGTTTGAGCTAAGGATGCAGAAAAACCGGCTATCTTAACTTGATGGCATTGGCTGCAAAATTATACCCTATCTGCGGATAAACCGGAAAAGCTGTTTCGGTATTCGGAAGGTGTCATGCCGACGGATTTCTTAAAAGAGGTGCAGAAATTACTCTCACTGGCAAAACCGCAGCTGAAACAGATTTCTTTTACCGGATAACGGGTAGATTTCAGATAAAATTTAGCGGCATTGATTCTGGCCGAAATAATATATTCATGAGGGGTAAAACCGGTCATTTTTTTAAAAAGCCTGGTAAAGTAGTAAGGACTTAAGGAAACACGGGAAGCTAATTCCTGCAGACTGATGTTACGGCTGATATTGTCGCAGATGAAAGCAATGGTATCCTCGATTGTCTCGGAAGGATTGTAGTCCGGTCCGGCTTCATTGGCAAACAGAATAAGGGCCGTCAGCAAATTTGTTATGTATTGGGACATAAGGGCTTCGTTTAGTTTATTGTTAATATGAAAGGAGGTATAAATTTTATTCAATTTATTTTCAAAGGCATAAGTATCCTTTAGCGTTATGACATTGCCGGACAGGGAAACAATATAATTGCAATATTCCCTGGAAGTATTGCCGTAAAAATGAATCCATAAGGTCTCCATAGCGCCGTGAGCCTTATAGGAATGCGGTTTAAAACAGTCAATCAGTACCGCCTGCCCGGCAGAAAAAGGCATGGTATTCCGGTCGATGGTAACGGAGCCCTGTCCCCGTTTAATAAACATGAGTAAATAACTGTCATATTTGTTTCTGGACACTGCATAATTGGAGTTACAATAATAATGGCCGGTACACATCAGGCAAAAGAACATTTCCCTGGCCTGGGGACTGGAAGTATGGAAATATATGGTTGATTCCGGGGACAATCCCGAATCAATGGGTTTCATAAAACCTGCCTCCTTATCTAAACACCAAATCATGTAGTCAATCGAATCAAAATATGCTATTTTTTCTTCATGAGCAATCCCACAACCAGACCGATAAGCATACCAAAGCTGATACCATATGAAAGCGGGACAATACCTGTTGAACCTAACACGGTTCCAAAACACATTCCCAAAGACATACCAATAGACATATAATTTTCCTCACCGTCGGTATTGCGTGGATTTGCTTCATCTAAATTTTTCTGCACTTTCGTATTTGATTTTTTTTTCTTTTTACTGAAATTAATTACTATAAGGACAACTGCAATTCCTATAAATACCCATGGTAAAGCCGCAGATAAAAAATCAATCATGTTATTATCCTCCACTAAATTATATTTTATAAATTCAACTAAATAATGCCGGACACGTAAGGCTGGCTTGGCCCGGGTTTAAGTAACAATATTATACCATGTGCGCAAGCTCCCATGGTATGCGCCGCTTTGTGGCGTTGATGCACACTCACTTTGTTCGGCGCGTTATAATATCTGATGATATTATACCATAAAATAATGATAAACTCCAGAAATTACTTAAGGGGAGTAAAAAAATGGAATAATTGCTTGCGCGGGACCATTTTACACTCCTGGTGTAATTCCTGGAGTTAAACTATCTTAGGAGACCTTCCAGTACCCTGTAGCTCCTTAATCTTTGCTTTGGGCGCAGGATGATTGTTCAAATGCAAGGCGGAGGAGGGCGCTGCAGCGGTGGCTGCAGCAACTGGCGACAACGCTGCAGTTGGACAATCATACAAGTACAAAGTAAAGTTTTAAGGGTTACAGAGTACTAGGTGCAAGAGTCTGCTAATTTTTCCGAAAGCCGCTTTCCTAAGGGTTAAAGGAATCTAACTGTTCCCTGCGGTGCTCCTGCTTCCGGATGGTATTGACCAGGGCTTCCTCATCCATGTGCTCTGCATTATGCTCCAGATAACCGTCCGTATATTCATAACGTTTTTTTAAACTCTCCTCCTGGTCGGAATTGCCGTGCTCCCCGTTAACTATGACGTTTTTCAGGTGGTCGATTTCTTCCCTGCGGTTCTGCTGAACTTTCTCCGCATTTTTTAAATTTTCAGGATCTGATATATCCGAGTTTTGTTCCATGTGCCTTTCCGTACGTGTTTCTCTCTCCACTAAATTAATAAGCTGATCCACTCTGCGCTGGTTTTCTTCGGAAGACTGACCGGATTTGATTGAATTGTTATGATGACTCATAAAAAATTTACCGCCTTTCTTATATTTGAGATATCCTCAACTATATTTTTCTTCGATATTCAAATACCTATTCCATTATTCCGTAAAAAAAACATACCAAAACAGATAGAAAAATCTATCAATTTTAGAAAAATTAAACTTTTTTATGTGAGGAAATATCATACTCCGCAGGTTCTTCTGCTATCCGGTCGCTGCCGGCAGGCTCATATAAACAGGAATCCTTATGGTTGCGCCGGTATTTATAATAAATATTGTCGTAAACGTCTGTTTTATCCCGTTCATCCAGCTGGCGGAACATGGTAAGAAGGTCCGTTTCTCTTTTGGAAAGCGGAACAAAAGTCGAGATAAAGGATTCCTTAACATGTTCCTCTCCTGTCAGAAGCCAGTCCGTTGATACGTTGAATATACGGGAAAGGGCAATAATGGTCTGCGCCGACGGTTCGTATTTTCCTTTTTCATATTCACTTATATTTCCTTTGGATTTACCCAGTATATCGGCCAGAGCCTGCATAGACATTTTATACGTGGTTCTTTTAAAGCGAATCCGTTCGCCTATAGATTGCATAAGTACCTCCTTTAAAAAAAGTTCCAAAATCAGAACTTTAAGTATTGACAAGTTCTGATTTTAGTACTATACTTTAGTAAATAGTATTTCTAATTTAATTACAATTATCATAGCACATCGCTTTCAAAAATGAAATAAGAGCGGGTGGTATTTCATACTGTAAATCCGGTTCGAATATCAGAACCCGCACCGTTTTAAAAATGTATGCATTATTTTTGGTTTGCCCGGGAGGTAGAGTGATGAAAAGCAGAAAGCTTACGCCCTTTGGTGCTGAGGTTAAAAAGAACCTGATAGACAGGCAGATGACCCAGAGGGAACTTGCTGAAAACATCGGAGCATCTCCAAAATATATTAACCTGATTATTTATGGGGAACGGTCAGGAAAGAAATATATCCCGGCAATCTCAACCCTTCTCGGATTGCAGTCCCAATCCCCATACTAGTGTATAGATATCAGTGAATTAAGCACCCGATATTTACGCAGGTACCGCGTTGTCGCCGGTCAGCGTAGCATACTTGTGACTGCCGCCGCTGCACCTCGTTCTTCCGCCTTGCCCAGCGGAAATATCAAGCACGCTCTAGAGCGTGTTTGAAAAATCATTGCACCGTTCTGAACGTTCCACTTTGCGGTATACAGCGTNNCTCCCACAAATTGGAGCATCCAGCCCGGTACAAGCATTTTTCAAACACACTCTAGTGTACAAGTATTTTTTAATTACAGTCCAAGATATCTGGAACCATGTATATGGTTTTCATATATAAAATTTTACAGGAGGAGAAAAGTATGCAACTTATCGGCAATTTTAAGAAAGCAGCCCTAATCTGCACGGCCGGAATTCTGGCGTTTGCGCTGACGGCCTGCAGAACCGGTTCGGGGGAACCGGCATCATCTGATACGGAGAAGCAGAAACTTGTAATCTGGTCTTGGGGAGCAGATGAAGAGAAAACGGCAAGAGAAGCAATGGTAAAGATATTCCGGAATAATCATCCGGAGATAGAGGTGGAGCATTCGGTTATTCCCACTGCAGACCATGCCTGGGATCAGAAAATGACGGCCGCCCTTTCTGCAGGTACCGGCCCGGATGTAATTCAGATGTCACCGGACTACTACGGCCTCTATACGGAATATTACGAAGACCTTGCCCCATATGTGAAGGAAGACGGGACAGAGCTTAATACGGTAATTACGGAAGGAATGATAGAACCGTATTACCGTCCGGACGGCAAGCTGGAGGGAATGCCGCTTTTGGAAAATGTATTTGTGCTTGCTTATAATCAGGATATGTTTGACCGGTTCGGAGTGGAATATCCCAAAGCGGAATGGACCTGGAATGATTTAGAAGCAGCAGCAGTGAAGTTTGCCGGCGGGGAAGGTGTGGATAAAACCTATGGAATCGTAAACCACTGGGTATTGCCGGGATTCTCAATTATCTGCGAAGGCGGTTCTCCGTACAGCGATGATTTGAAGACCTGTGAAATCAACAGTGATGAAGTGGCAAAAGGACTGGATATCTTCGGAGAGCTTACCAAATCCGGTGCCATGCCGGATGATACTGCGGCCAAGAGTCTTCCCAAGGAGCAGTTGTTTGTATCCGGTAACGCCGCCATGTACCCGCTGGGCGGTTTTGAAACGAAATTAATTGCAGAAGAAATCGGTAATAATTTTAAGTGGAATGTTATAACAATGCCCAGGGTGCCGGGCGGCGGAAGCAATAATTTAATGTATGCCACCGGATATTCCATGCTTAAGACTTCCGGGAATAAGGAGGCGGCCTGGACCTTCTTAAAAGAGACGGCCTATGAAAATGATGATATGGCAAAGGCTACGGCAGCAGTAGGTATACCGGGGAATAAGAAAGTAGCGGAAGGCCATTACAAAGAAATTAAAAACGGGCCTATAGACAACAGCAAGTATATTGAAGGGCTGGCAGATGCAAGGCTTAATATATGGGGCGGAGCCTATGCGGCAGCCGGTGACCAGTGGACACAAATATGGCAGTCCGTAACACTGGAAGGCAAATCAGGTGCGGAGGCAATTTCAGAATATTATCCGGCTCTGGAAAAAGCATTTAACGAAGCTAATTCAAACGAGTAACAGAAAGGAGCTGCTGCAAAATTTACAAATTTAATTACCTGTTGGCAACGTTCCGGACGCAGGTAAAATTTATAATTTTGCAGCGGTACCTTAAAAAACTTATAAATACGGAGGTAATAAAAGGGTGGAAGAAAATATAAAACAGAGAAAGGATGCCGCATGCCGTTGCAGGCGGCAGATGCAATGGGTGTAAACGATGAAAAACAGAGGAAAAATGTCGTCCAAAAGAGAGGCCAGAAACTTTTACCTGTATACTGCGCCATGGCTGACAGGCTTCATAGTACTGACACTGTATCCCATTATCTACTCTTTTTATTTGATGTTCACAAACATGAATTTAGCAGGAAAAAGTAAATTTACCGGAATTGACAACTGGATTTATGCTTTCACGGAGGATCCGCTGTTTTTTAAAGCTTTTGCAAATACATTGAAATATGTGGTGATGTTTGTACCGGCCAGCATCATCATTTCTTTTACCGTCGGACTGCTGCTGAGTAAAAAAATAAAAGGCCTTGGTTTTTTCCGAACGGTATTTTACATTCCTTATATAACGTCAGGAGTTGCAATTACCATTCTTTTGGGCTGGATTTTTAATACGGATTACGGAGTGCTGAACTACTTTTTATCTCTTTTGGGGATAAAAGGACCTGACTGGCTGGGAAACAAAAATATGGCCATGGTATCCATTGTAATCTTTTCTTTATGGACAATTGGCAACAATATCATAATTATGCTTGCAGGTATACAGGATATTCCTCAGTCTTATTATGAAAGCGCCCAAATTGACGGTGCAGGAGTGACAAGGCAGGTTTTTTCCATTACGTTGCCTCTGACGACACCCACCATATACTTTAATTTGATTGTCACTTTTATTGCGGCATTTCAGATATTCCAGCAGCCGTTTATCTTAACAAACGGAGGTCCTTTGAATGCAACCTATACGGTATCCATGCATCTTTATAACAACGGATTTTTATATGGGAAAATGGGTTATGCAGCTACCATGGCATGGGGGTTGTTTGCCGTAATCATGGTGATTACACTGATTGTGCAGAAATCATCAAAGCACTGGGTATTTTATGACGATTAGGAGGAAGGGACCGAATGCATGTAAAATCATACAAAAGAACAAAATTACTGGGGAAAACCGCGACATATTGTATTTTGCTTTCAGCCGCCGTAATTTGCCTGTTCCCTTTTATGTGGATGGTATCTACATCATTGAAAGAGACATCGGAGATTTATAAGATGCCTCCCGGCTTATTTCCGCAAAACCCCACGTTCAATAATTTTATAAAAGGCTGGCGGGGAGCTGATTTTGCACTGTTTTTTAAAAACTCTGCCCTAGTCACGCTGTTTGCCACCCTGGGAACTCTGGTATCATCATCTGTTGTCGCATACGGATTCGCAAGATTTAAATCCAGACTGTCCCCATTTTTGTTTATGGTGCTGCTGGGGACAATGATGCTGCCGACTCAGGTAACTTTAATACCCCAATATTTATTGTATTACAGACTTAAGTTAATCGATACATACTGGCCTCTTATCATACCGGGCTGGGTGGGAGGAGGTGCCTTTAACATCTTTCTTTTTGTACAGTTTTTCAGAACACTTCCAAAAGAATTTGATGAAGCGGCAAAGATTGACGGAGCTAATTCCCTGCAGGTATTCTTAAGAATTTTGCTGCCTGCGGTTAAACCGGTAATGCTCGCGGTTTTGGTTATGTCTCTTGTATATAACTGGAATGATTTCTTCAATCCCTTAATTTACTTGAATTCTTCCAATAAATTTACAATTGCTGTGGGCCTTCAGTTTTTCAAAGGCTCCCAGGGAAATGTGAAAATCGGAGAGATGCTGGCCATGTCGTTGGTTTCGCTTCTGCCCGTAATGACCATCTTCGCTACATGCCAGAAATATTTTATACAAGGTATAAAAATGTCCGGCATGAAGGGCTGAAAATGTTACTGTTCACACCCTGTATACGCGACGTGTTTTTTGTGAGTGCAGCGAAGCGAAAGTCACAGAAAACCGGAGAATTGCCGCGCCAAAACGCTGTCTTTGCATTTTGTGTGCATCGCGAAGCGTGTTATTGTTCACAACACTGCTGCTTTTGGCAGGGGTGTGAACAGTAACCTGAAAATGCAAGACAGCACATAAAGATTTGTATAGGTATGTACATTATATTGGAAATAATGCTATAATTCGTATATTAAGTTAAGCAGGTCCGGTATAAAGTTGGGAAAAATACCGGAAAAATAAAAATGTAATAAATAAAAGCATTAAATAAAAGAAAGGAGGAGCTACTTGGAAGAGTATTTTAATGCCAAAGCTTATTTTAAGTAGCATAAAATCAATGAAATACAGAAATCCGATTATTTCAGGTTATAATCCGGACCCTTCCATATGCAGAGTGGGTGAGGATTATTATATTGTGAATTCATCATTTGAATTTTTCCCGGGAGTGCCCGTTTACCACAGTAATAATCTGGTTAACTGGAAGCTGCTGGGGCATTGCCTGACAAAGGACAGCCAGCTTCCTCTGAATCAATGCAGACCTTCCGGCGGTATTTATGCCCCGGCTCTGCGTTATCATGACGGCTGCTTTTTTATGACCACAACTAACGTCAGTCATGGAGGTAATTTTATTGTTCATACCAGAGAGCTTAAAGAGGGATGGTCCGAACCCAAATGGGTGGCTCAGGGAGGAATTGATCCTTCCCTTCTGTTTGATGATGACGGTAAGGTTTATTTTGCGTCAACAGGAACGGATAAAGAAGGAAGACAGGGAATTTTCATGTGTGAAGTAAATCCATATACCGGAGAAAGACTTTCCGGCAGTGTTTGTATCAGCTACGGATGCGGCGGCAAACACCCGGAAGGACCCCATCTTTATAAGTGGTTCGGAAAATATTATCTTATGCTTGCGGAAGGCGGTACGGAATATGGACATATGGAGACCATGCAAAGAGCCGGCCAGCCATGGGGACCCTTCGAACCGTGCCCTCATAATCCCATATTGTCCCATAGAGATGATATGAGAGGTGAAATCAGCTGTACAGGTCACGCGGATATGATAAGTGACCATAACGGAAACTGGTGGCTGGTATGTCTCGGAGTAAGAACCTGTTCTGACAGAAACAGGAAAGTCCTGTTGCATAACCTTGGCAGGGAAACCTTCTTAGCACCGGTTGCCTGGACAAAAGACGGCTGGCCGGAAGTCGGAGAACGCGGACTTATATCGCTGGAAATGGACGGAAAACTTCCCGGAGAACCGGGGCCGGTAAACAGGGATTTTATGGATGATTTTACAAAGGAGAGCTTCAAACCGGATTATAATTTTTTAAGAAATCCCATTAGAGAAAATTATATTATTCATACTGCGGATAGGGAATTAGTACTCACCGGTACGGAAGTAACTCTGAATGAAGCGGATTCTCCCACCTGGCTTGGTGTACGTCAGAAAGGATTTGAAACCGTCACCTGTGTACAGCTGAGAATTTTAGCGGATACCCAGGAAATGAGAGCCGGAATAACGGCTTTTTACAATGATTCCTATCACTACGAAATATATTTAACAAAAGAGCAGCATAAATATAAAGTCGCCCTGGCTAAACATATCCACGATATTTTTGTAGTAACGGCATCCGTAGATATGGCATATAACGGATTTATATATTTTAAGATAGTATCGGACAGGGAAAATTATACGTTCCTTTTCAGCTGTGACGGAGAGAATTACATAGAATTAGGGAAAGGACTGACGGCAGGGTTATGTACGGAAGGTACACTGTCCATGACATTTACCGGTACCTTTCTGGCCATGTTTGCAGAGAACTGCAAAGCAGCATTTTCAGATTTTTCCGTAAAGGTTCTGGATGATTAAATCCAAATCCCTTTAGACCGCCCGGGGCTGATGCAAACAGCCCCTTTTTTCGTACAATAGGAAATTACGTCCTAGAGCGTGTTTGAAAAATCATTGCGCCGTTCTGAACGCTCCACTTTGCGGTATNNCGTCGCAATTTTGGGAGAGTAGTATCGTACAAAAAGCCTTCCAGGCGGGCATGTACAAAAAATAAATCCTAAAGATACCGGAAGACTTCCGGTTATTCTTCCTCCGGTTCTTCCGCCGGTACTTCATGGGTTTTTGCTTCAATTGCGGAAAGTATGACTTGTTCGGCATTCAGTTCGGAATGGATACCCTCAGGAAACTTAAGGTCACCGGCTTTTATTACATCTCCCGCATTTAAATTGGATACGTCGATTTCAATACCGTCAGGAATATTCTGGGGCAGCCCGGAAACGGTTACGGTATCTACCTGTCTGTTTAAGTATAAATGTTTTGACTCCAGAAGTTCTAATCCGGCAATCTTAATGGCTATCTCGGTTTTAATTTCATCGGAAAGGGTAATCTGCTGGAAATCCACATGATTATAGTCATAAGTTACAGGTGTAACCTGTAGTTCCTTAATCATTACCGTAAACGGCTTCTGGTCTTCCCCTTCCAGTTTATAGATGGAATTCCTGCCGAATCTGTTTACATATTTTTTTAATTCATCCTTCCTGACCGCTATGGGAATAGGCGTAATTCCCTTGCCGTAAATGCTGCCGGGTAAATAACCTTTTTTCCTTAACAAATTGTTGGCACCCTTGGACTTTTCCGTCCTTGTTATAAATTTCATATCTACTGTTGCTTTCATGCATATAACCTCCTCGTTATGTTGGTGTTGTATAGGTAGTTTGTGTTTCAATGGTAAATTGTAAATGATTCTTAATAGTTATTATATACTAAAACAGAAAAATAGCAAGCAAAAAGCCAAATTGTCTTATAATGATATGGCTGTCCGTGTAATTGCGTGTTTGATTTCCTGTTTAATTTATCATTTTTAGTTAATCAGTATGTATAAAAATATACCACTTTTTTAAAATTATGGAATATACAGATTACATTAAAAATGTTATGATATGACTAACGTACGGAGGGACTGTGAATACCTACGGTAATGGTCCTGATGCGTAATATTTTCAGGGAGGCTTAACATGGTATTGATGAAAGAAAGAGCGGGTAAACTGCTGGAATATTTGAAGGAATTGATATACCCCCGCCAAGAGGACATTTGCAGTTATAAAATGCTTCGGACCGGCGACCGGTCCCTGGATGTTCTGAATCTGGATACTTCGGACTGGCAGGATTTTAACAACGGACAAATCTGGGGCGGCCACAGGGAATTTTACTGGTTTGAAACTACTGTTGTCATTCCGGAGGAATTTAAGGGAAAATGTGTGGTTTATGAAGTGATTACCGGAAGGGAAGGTCTGTGGGATGCAACCAATCCCCAGTTTTTACTTTATGTAAACGGAGCGATAAAGCAGGGACTGGATGTAAATCACAGGGAAGTTATTTTAACGGAAAAAGCAATTGCCGGTGAAAGCTTCCGCATTGTTTTGTCCGCATTTACCGGTGACCGGAATTTCAGTTTAAAACTGGATTCCAGGCTGAAGGTATTGGACAGGAAAATAGAAAAATATTACTATGACCTGTCCGTACCTTACCAGGCGGCCCGTATGCTTAGGGAAGACGACAGGGCATATATTACAATTATCCAGAGTATAAACGAGTCCTTGAATCTTCTGGATTTAAGAAAAGAATTATCAGAGGAATTTTATGAGAGTCTTCATAAAGCCCAGGAATATATGACAAAAGAATTCTATGAGAAAGAATGCGGGGATGCGGAAGCCTGTGTATACTGTGTCGGCCATACCCATATTGACTGCGCCTGGCTGTGGACCCTGAAAGTAACGGAAGATAAAGCGGTCAGAAGCTTTTCCACCGTACTGGAGCTTATGCGCAGGTATCCGGAATATATCTTTATGTCAAGCCAGCCCCAGCTCTATAAATATGTGAAGAAAAACGCACCTTCTGTTTATGAAGAAATCAAGAAGCGGGTAGCAGAAGGCAGATGGGAGCCGGAAGGCGGCATGTTTGTGGAGGCAGACTGTAATATCGCATCCGGAGAAGCACTGGTACGCCAGTTTATCCACGGGCAGAAATTCTTTCTGGAGGAATTCGGAAAAGAGAATTCCATCCTGTGGCTGCCGGACGTATTCGGATATTCCGCAGCACTTCCGCAGATTATGCTTAAGTGCGGTCTGCCCTATTTCATGACCACAAAAATAAGCTGGAATGAATTCAATAAGATGCCCTGCGATACCTTTGAATGGGAAGGCATTGACGGAAGCCGGGTACTGACCCATTTTATACCTATAAGGGATTATAATAAAGCGGCGGTGGAAGGGGGAACGGAGACCGAACATTTTACCACATACAACGGATACATCAATCCTTCTCAGGTAAAAGGCGGATGGAAGCGCTACAGCCAGAAATATCTTAACAGGGAAGTCTTAATGTCCTTTGGCTTTGGTGACGGAGGCGGGGGACCTACCCCCGATATGCTGGAGAACCAGAGACGTCTGGCTAAAGGAATTCCCGGCTGCCCTAAAACGGTAATGAGTACGGCCAAAAATTTCTTCGAGCAGCTGGATGCGAATGTAAGAGGAAAGAAATATCTGCCCTCCTGGGTAGGGGAGCTGTATCTGGAGTATCACAGAGGTACCTACACTTCCATGGCCAGGAATAAAAAATACAATCGCAAATCGGAGTTTGCCTATGAAAATGCGGAATTGTATGCCATGCTGGATACCCAGCTGAATGGCAGCACTTATCCGCAGCGTGAGCTTTATGAAGGCTGGGAAGTTATTTTAAGGAACCAATTCCATGACATTCTTCCCGGTTCCTCCATAAAAGAAGTTTATGAGGATTCCAGGGAGGAATATGAAAATATCTTATCTGCCGGACGGAAACTGACAGATACTTCTTTAGAGAGAATTACCGAACAGATTCATGCACCCCAATATGCATTGGCGGTTTTTAATCCCAACAGTGCTCCGGCCGGAGAAATCGTTACTTTTATATGTCCCGGAGGTATCAAGGAACCGGCGGTCTATGACGGGGATACACGCCTGGCAGTACAAAAAACAGCGGAAAACGCTTATATTTTTAAAGCGGACCATGTTCCCGGCAAGGGTTACAAGACCTTTTTTCTAAAGGAGGAAAAGCCGGAATCCGGTCTGTCCATGAAGGTATCCGCATCCCGTATGGAAAATGATTTCTTTGTGGCAGAGTTTAATGAAAAAGGACAGTTCGCACGTATTTATGATAAGCGGGCCGGACGAGAGATTTTAAAGGAAGGTAAAGCGGCGAATGTTATCATGAGCTATGAAGACCGGCCCCATAACTATGATGCCTGGGATGTAAATAATTATTATGTGGAAAAAGCCTGGGAAATCGACCAGGTCAGGGAAATGGAAATACTTGAAAACGGTCCGGTGAGAGCCTGCATGAAAATAGAAAGAGATTATCTGGATTCTACGATTATCCAGTATATTTATCTGTATCGGGAAATTCCCCGAATCGATATCCGGAATGTAATTGACTGGAAAGAACACCAGATTTTTGTGAGGGCATTATTCCCGGTGGATATCCATACAAATGAAGCGACTTTTGATATACAGTACGGAAATGTGAAACGGGCAACTCATTCCAATACCTCCTGGGATTTTGCCAAGTTTGAAGTATGTGTACACAAATGGCTGGACGTATCGGAGGACGGTTACGGGGTCAGTCTGCTTAACGACTGCAAATACGGCTGCAGCGTACAGGGCGGGGTTATCGGCCTGTCCATGTTAAAGTCAGCTGTTTATCCGAATCCGGACGCAGATAAGGAAATACATGAATTTACCTTTTCCTTATATCCTCATCAGGGAGACTGGAGAACAGCCGGTACCGTACAGCAGGCATATCACCTGAATAATCCGCTGACGGCGGTCGTAAAAGAGAATGACGGCGGCAGGCTGGATAATACGTATTCCTTTGTATCGTCGAATCAGGATAACGTTGTGGTAGAAGTGGTAAAGAAAGCGGAAGAAGATACGGACGCCATTATCCGGTTATATGAGTGTTATAACCGTAGAACCGACACCGTACTTACCTTCGGAAAAGAAATAGCTTCCATCTGGGAATGCAACATGATGGAAGAAGGCACGGAGACGGTACGGTTTAGCAAGAGAGAGGCTTATTTTACCATTAAGCCTTATGAAATCAAAACGTTTAAGGTAGTATTCCAAAGGTAGTTTCATATAAAAGAGGGCTGTTGCAAATAGTTAAAGTTATTATACTTATGTCCGGAATAGAATTACTATTTCTGGAGTATCCCGCAAGCGGGATACTATTTTAAACTTGCAACAGCCCCGTTAACACGGGAACAGCATAATTTCATATTAATATAAGAATTACCGGAAATCCTTCATATATTCACCGTGAGCGGCAATCAGTTCGTCGCACATGTTCCGGATATCCTCCATGTTTAACTCAGCGGCAGTATGGGGGTCCAGCATGGCCGCCTGGTAAATATAATTGCGGTCTTTTGTAACGGCAGCTTCAATGGTTAAGAGCTGTACATTGATATTAGTCATGTTCATGGCCGCACACTGGACAGGGAGCCTTCCTACGTGGCAGGGATTGATTCCCCTGTTATCGACCAGGCAGGGCACTTCTACGCAGGCATCGGCGGGAAGATTGTCAATGAGTCCGGTATTTAATACGTTGCCTCCGATTTTATAGGGATTTCCCGTAATAACGGCATCCATAATATAAGAAGCATATTCATGGGACCTTTCGTGGCCGATTTCTCCGTTATCCAGGATACGGGCTTTTTCTTCTTCCCAGCCTGCAATCTGTTTAATACACCTGCGGGGATATTCATCCAAAGGAATATTGAATTTTTCAATCATTTCCGGATATCCGGATTTAATAAAAAGCGGATTGTATTCCGCATTATGTTCACTGGATTCGGTGCAGTAATAGCCGAAATTCCTTATATACTCAAACCGTACCATATCGTCGTGTTTTTCTTCCGCATTTTTTTTGGCGGCACGTTTCTTGATTTCAGGATATAAATCGTTACCGTCCCTGTCTTTTAGCTCCAGCAGCCAGCCCATATGGTTAACACCTGCTATCAGCTCCTTGCGGCCTTCTAATTTATCCTCCATATCCAGTTGCTTCAACAGATGTTCGGAGCATACCTGTACACTGTGGCAGAGGCCCACGGTTTGTATCCTGGTATAACGCTGCATATAGCCGGAAAGCATGGCCATAGGATTGGTGTAATTTAAGAAAAGGGTATCCGGGCAGACTTCCTCCATATCTTTGGCAAAGTCAGCCATAACGGGGATGGTGCGGAGCGCCCGCATAATACCGCCGATTCCCAGCGTGTCTGCAATAGTCTGCCTTAAACCGTATTTTTTCGGAATCTCAAAGTCCGTAATGGTGCAGGGATCATAGCCTCCGACCTGGATGGCATTGACGACAAAATCAGCATTTTTTAAAGCCTCCCTGCGGTTTTGGATACCAAGATAAGTTTTGATAACGGCCCGGCTCTGATTTACGTTTTTGTTGATTGCTTCAAGTATTATTCTGGATTCCTCCAGTCTTTTTGCGTCGATATCATAGAGAGCGATTTCACTGCTGCAAAGAGATGGCGTACACATGCAGTCACCCAGTACGTTTCTAGCAAATACGGTACTTCCCGCACCCAAAAAAGTTATTTTAATCATATAAGTTCCTCCTGTTTTGTTGTATTTCCTTAATGCTCATTGTATAATAAAGAGTAGGCATATGTCCTTTTAATTTGTTTCAATTTTTCTGTTAATTTGTTGAATGAATTCAGATTTCGAATGAAAGAGGTTAGAGTGTGTCTGAAAAAACAAAGAACAGTTTTTTCAACATCCTGATTTGTACGTGCGTTAAAGATGCACAGATGGGAGTTTTTATGAAAAATAACCGAAAGCCGATTAGCCTGTATTACTGCGGCAGGGAGGAATGTGCCCCCGGCCATTATTTCGGTCCGGCCGTCCGGCCTCATTATCTGATACATTTTATCCTGAATGGAAAAGGATTTTATGAGATCGGAGAAAACAGGTTTGAACTGAAGAAAGGGGAAGCTTTTTTAATAAGGCCCCAGGAGATTACTTATTATGAAGCCGACAGGGAGGAACCCTGGGAGTATGCCTGGACTGCTTTTGACGGAGAGGCTGCCGGAGAGATGCTTAAAACTGCCGGGCTTACTGCGGAAAAGCCGGTTTGTGATATACTGAAACTAGAAGCATGTGAAGAATATTTACGGCTTATGACAGAAAAGTTTAATCATCCCGGCTATCATGAGTATGAGCTTATGGGATATTTTTATTTGATATTCTCCACCATTGCCAGAGCCGAAACCAGAAGGGAAGAGGCTTTGGAGCAGAGTCATTATGAAAAAGCCCTGGCTTATATCCGCCATAATTACAGCTATGATATCCGTGTATCGGATATTGCAAGACATGTGGGGATTGACAGAACTTATCTTTTTAAAATATTCAAGCAGTATACGGGCGGCTCCGTTAAAAAATATCTGACGGAATACCGGATTCTTTCCGCAAAATATATGCTGACGGACACGGATTATAATATGACGGAAATAGCCCTTTCCTGCGGTTTTTACGACTTGCCTTCCTTTTGCAGGAATTTTAAGAAACAGGAGGGGATGACACCTGCACAGTACCGGAATAAAAAGTAGAAAGCAAGACCTTTCTTTTAGTCTTTTTCACATTCCGTCTTTTTTGATATTTCTTTTAAGTCCTCATGGCGGTTTTCTTTAATCAGACGCCTGTATGTGACGGGGCTGACTCCCTTGCAGGCACGGAATACTCTGACAAAAGTACTGTAGGATAAGTATCCGACCTCATATGCGATATCGGTAACGGATATTTTTGAAGAGGTCAGCAGGCTGCAGGCGTTTTCTATGCGTAAATCCCTGAGAAAAGCATGGAAACTGATGCCCAGGCACTGTTTAAAGGTGGTGCTGATATACGGCTCACTTAAGTAAAAAAGCTTGGACAGGCTTTTTAAAGTAATATTGGTGTTCCAGTTTTTATAAACATAGTGGATAATGGACCAGGTGTCATTTCCCATGGTATCGGGCAGGTTTTCACTGTCCTTTGAAACAAAAGTTCTTCTATAACGGTCAAATAATATGAATAACTCAATTAGTTTGGCTTTCAGCATAAAGTTTTTCCATACTTTGTCTTCCTTGAATTCCCCATGCATTTCACTTAGGAGACTGAAAACTTTTCCGGATGTATCCGGATTAATATCGTAAATCGTCCGGGCATTTAAATCAATGTCAAACAAAAGCTTGTTCATAACGAGTCCGTACTCATCCTGGTCAAATAAAGCTTTGGTTGAAAGGCACAGATTATAAAGGAGGAGCTTGGAACCCTCTTTTATATGCATTTCATGAACCTGATACGGAAATATGACGGCAAAGGTGCCGGGCTTCATAATATGTTTGATTCCGTTAATTGTTTCTATGCCCTGTCCTTCAAATACATAGTGGAGTTCCAGAAAACTATGTCCATGGGGGCGGACATTACCTTTTATCTTATGAATCGAAATTTCAAAGAAAAAATTACTGTCTTTTTCCGTAAAATGTAATGGGAACATAGTTTGACCTCTTTTCATTAGTTTAACGCTATTATAATACAAGATGTTAATTAATTCCATCAAATGATTTATTTATTTTTATGAAATAGGAAATGGTGTCCTGTTATACAAAAAAGCCCGGCGACGGAATACTTTTTTACAGTGATAAAAACCTCCTGAGGGATTAAGATTTTAAAGTATTAATTTTAAATGCTTAATCCCCCGGAGGTTTTAAAAGTATATAAATGTCTTAAAGTAGTATATATTTAAATATATAATTGCTGTTTATATAATATTTAAAAATTATTATTTTATTTCGAAGGTATTCAGCATGGCATGGATTCTTGCGCCGTAACCTTCGGCAGCTTCCATAAAATACTGGGTTTCAATGGAATAGAGGAAGGAGCCTTCTTCCATAATATAGTAATTACGGATTACAGAATTCCATTCCGTACCGGCTTTTGCGGTAATCTGGGTTCCTTTATAATTGCCAATGGATACATCAGCAGTTGTCTCTGATTTTAAGCTGTTTTTAGATAGTGTATCTGTCAATTCTTTTACATAATCATTGACGTTTTTATTATCGAGGCGGCTGATGCTTACGTACACATAAGGATAAATTGCAGGGTCCGGGTTTTCTGCCACAAAGGTATCGGTTCCGTCTTTATCTGAGTATTCAAATCTGTCGGCGTCATACATAATTCCATAACCGTCCCCCGTATGCCATAAAACGTTTATGGTTTCTTTCATCCCTTCGATTTCAATGGTTACAGGTGTTGGAGTTACGGAAGTGCCGCTATTGGTACTTTCTTCTTCGGCATCTTCCAGGGTATCCTTGCCGGTGCCGGCTGTTTCCGGTGTCCTGGCCGTATCATCATCCGGGGCCTCAGACGTTTCTGTTTCAATATTATCATCAAGAATAGCAGCATCGGCTATTACAACAGGATTTTTTTCAATATCAGCTTTTGAACACCCGGTAAAACCAATTACTGTAATTACGGATAATATAAATGTTGTTTTTTTCATATTTACACCCATTGCATATCGCAGGCGGGCCTGTGGTACGGCCACATACAATAGAATACGGGCAAGGCTGCATTCTATTGCTTAAAATAAAGGAGTGAAAGAATCACATTGTGGCACCTTTCTTTATCTATATTTTCTTTCACGTCCAAACAGGATGCGGAGGCATCTCTGTGTTCTTCCTGGGGCGTGTCCGAAAACTGCGCAATGAGTTTTCAGACACGCCCTGAATGAATTATGCTTTTTAATTCACTTTGTGAAGAGGTCTGTTCCTTACACTTCCCTCATGCCATCTATATTAACAGGTGTGTTCCTGTTAAATACAGTATAGTAACAGGAGTTATCGGACCGGCAAAGAAGTTGTAACAGAGTTGTAAATTATGAAAGTAATTGTTACTGTTCACAGGTGACAAACGCGACGTGTTTTTTGTGAGTGCAGCGAAGCGAAAGTCACAGAAAACCGGAG
>DBEP01000023.1:34771-103712 GCA_002294045.1 Lachnoclostridium sp. UBA903
CGCGAAGCGTGTTATTGTTCACGGAACTGCTGCTTTTTGCAGAGGAGTGAACAGTAACAAGTAATTTGGTTTTACCCTTAAGCCGGCAGTGTTATGGTAATGGTGGTACCCTCCCCCGGTTTGGAAGTAATATTCATTATGCCGTCATGTAACTCGGTTATTTTACCGCATATGGTAAGTCCAAGACCGGCTCCCCCGGTTTGTCTGGACCTGGATTTATCTACTCTGTAAAAAGGCCTGGTTACTTCCTTTATTTTATCTTGCGGTATTCCGATACCATTATCTTTTACTGCTATCATAGACTTATTGTTCTGACCGTATATTTTTATATGAATACTTCCGCCGTTTTCCATGGCCTGAAGGCTGTTTTTTACCAGATTGCTTAAAAGCATGTGAAAGAGGGTGCGGTCAACCTTAAGGCAGGGAATGGATATTTCCTTTGTTAAGACTACATTCTGTTTCAGTAGCTGGTGCTGAAAGGTTTTATGGATTTCGTCCGTTAATTCTTCCGCCGAACAATTTTTCCGCTCAATATTGTGCTCCCTGGCAAAGGCCAGTACCATTAATTTTGTATACATATCCCGCATTCGTTTGGACTCGGAATTAATATAGAGGGCAGCGGTTCTTTTCTGCTCTTCCAAAGCATTGGCACTTAATAAGAATTCGGAGTAGCCTTGTATGGAAGTAAGAGGCGTATTCATTTCATGGGACAAATCGTCAATAAAAGTCTGCAATTCCCTGGCCCTTTCCTCTAGTTCATAAGTTCTTTCCTTAACATCTCTGGCCATTTGATTAAAAGCTTTGGCCACATCTTTAAATTCCTTATCCTTTTCTGAAAGAAATACATCATACTTGCCGGAAGAGATAGCCGTTGCTCCTTTGTGAAGGGAAGTTAAGGGACGGGTAATCCATCTGGAATAAAGATAAGAAAAACCGCCAAGTAAAGAGGTAAGGAAAATAAGCAGTATAAGATACAAACGGACGCTTTTGCTCCTTGCTTCATATATTTCACTTATATCCCTGGCATATAAAAGTACGGTATTATCAGAAACCAAATCGGATAACAAAATATAATCCCCGGAATCCCGGCGGAATATCTGGGCTATCTTTTCCTCTTCCTTTACGGACAGCAAAGCTTTATAAATATCGGGACTTAAAACGGGAATATTGTTGTAAACATATTCACCGTCTGTATACAGAGCCAGTGAAATTCCTCTGCCGGCATAATACTCCCCATATCTGCCCATTAATACGGTAACAGTATCCTTTGAAGCAGATGAAAAGTCAAGACTATTGCCCAGAGAAATCCGAATAAGTTCAAATTCGCCTAAGGACCGGCTCTGTTCTCTGTTTATACTGTTAATATGATTCTGGTTAATTACATAAGCAATGCTGGCAGTAAGGGTTGATAAGGACAGAATTAAAATACTGAGAAAGATTTTAATCCATAGCTTCACGTCCTTGGCACCTCCAGTCTGTAACCGAATTTAAACACGGTTTTTATAATATCATCCCATTCTAACTTTTTACGAAGCCTTTGAATATGTATATCAACCGTTCTTGTTTCGCCGCTGTAATCATATCCCCAGGCTGTGCTTAAAAGCTGTTCCCTGGTTAATGCCAGGTTCTGATTCAGGATTAATGTTTCAAGCAGCAAATATTCCTGTGCGGTCAGGTCGATTGCCTTATTATCTTTTAAAACCAAATGTTTGTTTAAATCAACGGTGACGTTTTTATTGCTGAATATATTTTTGTTTTTGCCTTCCCTTCTCAATACTACGTCAATCCTTGCTATAAGTTCCAGGGTTTCAAAGGGTTTTATAATATAGTCCTCCGCCCCCAGATTTAAGCCCTTAACCCTGTCCGTCAAAGAATTTTTTGCTGTTAGATAAATAACCGGGACACCAGCACTCTTAAAGTCATCTATCAGTTCAAAGCCGTCTTTTCCCGGCAGCATAATATCTAATAAGCACAGGTCAAAACGGCTTATTTTTAACTTATCCAAAGCTTCCCCGCCGTTAAAGGCCTGTTCGCTTGTGTGCCCTACCATTGTAAGGTTCATTACGATTAAGTCGCTTATGGATTTTTCATCGTCTACTATTAGTATGTGCCCCATAATAACTCCTTTTCCATATAAATACATTTTACCATCAGATATGTTATATTTCTGAACCGTGTTCTATGTTGCAATTTATTTTAACATATATTATTTGCATATTGTAGATTATCCGGTAGAAAAATTCATGGAAAAGGCAGGCCGGAAAATAATTAACCTTCTCCTTCAATTTGTTTCAGTTAAAGAAATGAGAGATATCATGTAAAAACTGCTATGATTTTTCTTTTGCAAATGATTATAATTCAGGTATCACAGAAAGGAAAGGGATTTGTATCCATGGAAGGCAGGCTGTTTAATATTCAAAGATTTTCCATACATGACGGGCCCGGTGTGAGAACGACGGTTTTCTTCAAAGGATGTAATCTTAAGTGCAGGTGGTGCCACAATCCCGAATCCATATCCGGGGAATATCAGATTGAGTTTTATCCTGAAAAATGCATAGGATGCGGTGCCTGCTATCAGGTATGTCCAAGGGGTGCCCATTTCCCGGATGAAGAGAAAGAGCACCGGTTTGACCGGTCTAAATGCACCGGCTGTCTTTTATGCACCCGGACCTGTTATTCCAATGCACTGGCCGGCATAGGCCATGACATGGATGTTCCCGGCCTTTTAGCATCCCTTACGGAAGATAAGCCATACTACCGTTATTCTTCCGGGGGAGTAACTTTCTCCGGCGGAGAAGCCATGCTGCAGATTGATTTTCTGGAAGAAATCCTGCACCGGTGTAAAGCGGAAGAGATACATACGGCTGTGGATACGGCCGGCTGTGTGCCCTGGAGCTATTTTAAGAGAATTTTGCCGGTGACGGATTTGTTTTTATATGATGTGAAAGCAGCCGATACCGGCCTCCATAAGCAGCTGACCGGTGTGGATAACCAGCTGATTTTGGAGAATTTGAAAAGGCTTTCGGATACAGGAAAAGAGATAATCATAAGAATTCCTTTTATTCCGGGCCAAAATGACGACCAGACTGAAAAAATTGCCAAACGGCTGGCACCGTTAAAAATTGCGAAAGTAGAAGTCATGCCGTATCACAAACTCGGCAGCAGCAAGTATAAGGCACTTGGCATGAAAAATGAGCTGCTTCATACAAAAGCACCGGAGGAGGAACAGGTGGAAAGTGCGGTAACCATTTTAAGAAGTTACGGATTAGATACATATCAATCATAAGCATAGGGGGAAGAAATCGTGCTGAATACGGAGAAGGTTTTACTGTCACCATTATATGAGCAGAGGATTCATAACCTGCACAAAGATAAGCTGAAAATCAACGAAGACAAAATAAAATATCTGGGACACCTGGATTTTGACGACTGGGGATTTGTATATTATCCTGAGTTTACATTTGAGGCAAGACCAAACCATGAATCCGGTATTGTATATGGTCCCCTTGCCATAGGGGAGCACTTAAGGAGATTTTTTAACGAAATTCCAAAGTATATTAATAAAAACAGTGCCCTGGCCGGAGCGTGGATAGGTCCCGTCATTAATTATGTCCCCATTGAAATTGCTCCGGAAGACCGGCCGGAAGAGCTTTATGAAATATGGGAGAAGTATGATACCCGTCCCGGCTTCGGGGGAATGAATCATTGTGCGGGAGACATGACCATCGGCCTTAAGCTGGGCTGGGGCGGATTGCTGGAGAAGATAAGATATTACAGGGAGTTTAACGCCCCGGATAATACCGGATTTTATGACGGGGAGGAACAGGTAGTATTAGGGATGCAGGAATGGATATCGGCACTTGCCAAAGAAGCACATAGCCTGGCCGGGGCTGAAACGGACCCGGCAGTCAGGGATAATCTCCTGGAAATGGCCCGGGTAAACGAGTGGCTTATTCACAACCCGCCGCGGACCTTAAGGGAAGCCTGCCAGTTTATTGCACATTTTCAGACACTGGACCGCACTTATTTTGTTGGAGGGGCACTTGACCGGTTGGATGAGGTATTGCGGCCGTTTTATGAACAGGATAGTAAAGACGGCAGATTGACGGATGAAGAAGCGGTATGGCATATAGCAAGTTTATTTTTCAACGATACCCATTATTCCCAGATTGCCGGGCTTACGCCAGACGGTAGCAGGGATACGACAAGCAGGATGTCTTTTCTTATACTGGATGCTATGCATGCGCTGCATATTCCGGCTAATATTGCCCTGCGGGTTCATGAGAAGGTTAATCCTGTCCTCTTAAGGCGTTCGCTGGAATACACCATAGAAGACGGGTCCGGAGTCTGCTATTCCTGCAATGTGGGTTGTGAAGAGGGTTATATAAAGAACGGTTTCCCTCTGCAGCTGGCAAGAAAAAGGGTTAAAGTCGGATGCAACTGGACCTGTATTCCCGGAGAGGAATATCCTCTGCAGGATGTAACAAGGTGCAATCTGGGATTTGCACTGCATTATGCTCTTCAGGATATCAGGCGGAAAGACCCTTCCATAGAGGCTCTTTTTGACAGGTTCTGCTTCCATACGAAAGCCATCGTAGACAGTATTAAAGCAGGATATGACAAGCATTATGAAGTAATGGGAAGAAATAAGCCGGAATTGGTCTATAACCTTTTCATGAATGGCCCCATTGAGCGGGGACTGAATTGCTCCGAGGGCGGAGTGGATATTTTGAACTTTAATATTGACGGGGTTGCCCTGGCTACCGTCGCGGATTCTTTTGCCGCAATCGAGGAGCGTATCCTGACAGAAAAACGGATTACCTGGGAGGAACTGTTTGACGCCCTGGATAACAATTATGAGGGGGCTGAAAATATCCGCCTTATGATGAAAAATATAAAAAGGCTTGGTTCTCCGGATTCTCATGCCCAGGCCTGGGCGGTAAAAATACGGGATTATTTTGTAGGGTGCTGCAAAAGGGAGGGCACCCCTAAATACCATCTTCCAATCATTCCGGGCATGTTTTCCCATGGCACTATTCTGGACTTAGGGGCTAAACTGCCTGCAACACCCAATGGAAGAAGAAAGGGAGAGCCTATTTCCCACTCCAATGAACCGGACCCGGGATTTACGGCGGGAATACATACCTTTTCTCCTACGCTGAAAGCCAATGCTGTGGCACTTTTACAGCCCGGCTACGGGAATTCCGCACCGCTGCACCTGGACATCGATTCGGAGCTGCTGAAAAAAGAGGGCGGTATAGATGCCCTTATTTCCCTGATTCATGTACATAACCAGATGGGCGGCACATTAATAAACCTGAATTTCCTGACGAAGAAGAAGCTGCTGGAGGCTCATGAAGATCCCGGAAAGCATCCGGATCTGATTGTCCGTGTAACAGGATATTCGGCATTTTTCGCTTCCCTTTCAAAGGAGTACAGGCAACAAATTGTTGACAGATTTTTATCTGCATAAATAAATTAAGAATGGAGGAGTTATTATGTTTAAAGTAGCGTTAATGAGCAAATGGCATGTACACGCACAGGGTTATGCCGAGCTATTAAGGACGTTTCCGGATGCAAAAATAACCTGCGTCTGGGATGAAGAGCCGGAAAGAGGCAAAGAATGGGCAAAATCCTTAGAAGTTGATTTTGAGGAGGATATGGATAAGATCCTTGCCAGGGAGGATGTAGAGGGAATCCTGGTCTGCTCTCCCACAAGCATGCATGCCGAAATCATGAAAAAAGCTGCAAAAGCGGGCAAGCATATTTTTACAGAAAAGGCTATGGCACTGACCGGGAAAGACTGTGAGGAAATCACCGCCCAGGTAAAAAAAGCGGGAGTTAAATTCGCAATATCCTTTCCGGCCCGGACAACTCCGGCAAATCTATACGTCAAAAGTGTAATCGATGCAGGTTTAGTCGGCCAAGTATCCCTCTTAAGAATCCGAAACGGCCATGACGGTGCCATTCGTAACTGGCTGCCGGAATACTGGTATGACGAAAGCAAAGCGGGCGGCGGAGCCATGATGGATTTGGGATGCCATCCCATGTATCTTTCCAGCTGGATTTTAGGTAAGCCGGTGAGAATATCCTCCATGTTCAGTTATTTTACCGACAAGGCGGTTGAGGATAATTCCGTTTGTACCATTGAATTTGAGAATAATGCGGTAGCCGTTGTGGAAACAAGTCTTGTAACCTATAAGACCCCATCCATGGTTGAGGTTTACGGAACGGAAGGAACCTTGGTTATTAATGATAACAATATCCGGCTGACTTCCAAAAAAATGGGAGAGGAATTTAACGGCTGGGTGACTCCCGCAAAGCTGCCCGAAGCATTGCCCCATCCTTTAAGGCAATGGGTGGACGGTGTTTTATATAACAAACCAATTCTGTTTGATACGGAAGCAGGTACCAGACTTACGGAACTTTTGGAAGCCGCATATATTGCCCATAAAGAAAACAGGGTGGTAAAATTTTGAAAGAGACAGACTTTCAAACTCAAAAGCTTTGTGCCTGTGTAACCAAAGTATACTAGTGTTCTGTCTGTCTGACATCTCGACTAATTGCTTGCCTGAATATTCATCTGCTGCGTTGTCGTCAATCGACGTAGCATACTTGCTACTGCCACCGCTACGCCTCAATCCTCCGCCTTGCAGGCTGAACATTCATTCTGCGCAATTAGCCTAAGTGCCAAGCAGACAGCACACTAGTACAGCCTTGCCCTGACGCAAATATCAGGCACTGGTATTAAGCGAAATTTATGCAAGGCTGTACTAAGCGTACATGGCGCAAAACTTCAGATGCGCAAAAATCATGCGCAGGAATGGAGAAAAATATGAGTAAAAAACTAAGAATAGGGATTATCGGAACCGGCGGTATCGCTAATGCCCATATGACAGCTTATCAAAAATTTGAAGATGTGGAAATTGTCGGCGGAGCAGATATTGTGCCCGGTAAAGCAAAAGAATTTCTGGAAAGATGGAATCTTAAGGATGCCCCGGCATTTGAAAATGCGGAGGAAATGATTAAGAATATTGAAATGGATGGTGTCAGCGTATGTACTTATAATACCACCCATGCGGAATGTACCATTGCCGCACTGGAGGCAGGCCTTCATGTACAATGTGAAAAGCCTATGTCCTTTACCCTGCAGGAAGCCGTGGATATGGTAAAAGCCTCCCGGAAGGCAAATAAAATTCTGACAATCGGATTCCAGCCCCGTTATGACTCCGGCCGCCGTAAGGTGGATGATATAATACGTTCGGGAGCTTTGGGCAAGGTTTATTATATTCAAAGCGGCGGCGGAAGAAGACGCGGAATCCCGGAGGGAACTTTCGTGGAGGGGGATAAAGCAGGTTTTGGCTGCCTGGGCGACATAGGCTGTTATTCCATTGACCAATGCCTGCATGCCGTTGATTATCCGAAGCCGTTAACCGTATCTGCCATGGCCTCCGATTATTTCGGAAAAAACCCAAAATATTTTTCCGGTGCGGATACCTTTAATGTGGATGATTTTTCCGTGGCATTCGTCCGGCTGGAAAATGATTTGACCTTTCTTTTCCGGCAGTCCTGGGCCATGCATGCGGACACACTGGGGGATACTTTATGGCTGGGCACCGAAGGCGGAATAAAAATCAAAAGTGAATTTGATTATTCCAACAAACCTTCCCGTATTATGTATTTTACCGACGTAAACGGTCAGAATATCGACAGTTATGTATTGCCCTCCCTGCCTTTTAATGCTTATGAGTCCCCGAAGCAGACAGATATTTTTGAAGCCAAGGTACGTGATTTTTGTGACGCTGTAATAGAAGGGCGCCCGTCGCCGGTTCCGGGCGAGGAAATCATATACAATCAGGCCATATGTGATGGGATTTACCGATCCAGCAAATTAAACAGGGAAGTTGAAATCGACATACCCAAACTGGACTGAACCTTGCCGGTATGATTTCTTAAGTGTCAATCAATAAAGGGTGCGTTTTTAGGCATGGTATGAAAAGCCTTTTTAAAGGCCCTGGAAAAGGTGGAATAATTTTTAAATCCGCTTTCAAAGCAGGCATCCGTAAGGGAGCTGCCCTTTTGCACCAGGCTTTTAGCCAGCAGCAGGCGCTTTTCGGTGATGTAATTACCAATGGTATAGCCGGTGACTTCTTTGAAGAAATGCATCAAATAGTAGCGGCTTAAGTAGAACTTTGCGGACAGTTTATCAATGGTAATATCTTCGGCAAGATGTTCGTTGATATAATCCAATATCTGAAGCAGTTTTGTATTGGCCATATCCGAATCCTGATAGTTAATGCGGTTGGATATGGCCGTTCTGTTCAGCTGAATCATAAATTCCAGAAATAAAATTTTCTGATAGAGTTCATTGGCGAAGTCATTATCATGAATAGAGTGTTCCAGTTCCAGGCATACCTGATAAAGCTTGCTTTTATCCATGGAATGAATTCGAAGGACATTGGAATGCTCTTTTTTTGCCCGTTCAAAGCAATAGTTCAGGTCATAATCATCATCCTTATAGGAATGGATAAACTGCGGTGAAACATAGATTATAATCCGTTCATAAGTTGAATCATCCAGAAAGGAAGGCTTATGGATATCACCTTCATTTACAAGAACGATATCATAAGGCTTCAGTACATAGTTTTTACCTTCAATAAAGTAATTTATATTGCCTCTTAGAAAAATCGTTATTTTATTAAAGTCATGATAATGGAAATCAAACACTTTCTTCTGCTCATCTATAATATGAAATATTTTAAAATCATCATTTAAATATCCCAGTTTATCAAAATCCTTCATATCCGGCTCCCGTTTTTCTCTCTGATATAAGACCTGTATTGTATTTATCTATGGACCCCCCATAATCTAAGGCCAGTTTTTTGTTTCAGCTTAATTATATCGTACTGTTTGAAATAATGAAAGAATTATTAATTACTAAAGAAGAAGCAAGGCAAACACAGGACGGAAAATAAGAACGCTTAACAAAACCCTTGAGCAGGTCTCATAACTTTTCGCCAGAAATTATAAATTACGGAAAGGATGGTTTTGGAATAGCCAAAAGATGTAAATAAATTAAGTTGTTGAAAGGATAGTAATATGATAATATATTAAGAGATAATAATATCGGCGGTTACGAACATGGTTAAATAACAGGAAAGTTAAGACAGAAACACTTATAAGATTTTTGAATGATATCTTGATTTGTAAAGGCACTGTTTTTAGTTCCAAAGAATAGAGGTGTGTCAAATGAATGAAGTGCTTGAAAAAAAGCATAAGATTGTTGAACAGGCATTATTCATAATAAAAAGAGAACTGAAAGATTATAACGAAATAGGCCTGTTCGGAAGCTTTGCCCGGGGTAAAGCCTCTGCCAGCAGCGATGTTGACATTTATGTCATAACAGCATTGGATACAGACAGACGGACTAAAGCAATTCTGCGTTGCGATCTGGAGGAATTAAATGCTGATATTGTATTTCTCACGGAAGATTATATAAGGAACAATATGGAGCATTTACTGATAAAAAATATTATAAGAGACAGGGTTATCTTAGAAAGGAGAGATGAAAGTGACATTGGGGGAACAGTATTATAACATCGCGTTGGATGATCTGCATTATCTTGAGGCTATAGATGTAGAAGGTTATTACAATCAACCGGCCGCCTTATGCCAGCAGATATGTGAAAAATTATTAAAAAGCCTGATAGCGGACTATTATGTAAAAGAAGACCTTGAATTAATTTTAAAATCCCATTCGTTAAAAAAACTGGCATTGACAATAAAATCCATTATAGCCACAGCTGATTTTAATATTATAGAGCTTGCATTTTTATTTTGATGCAAGATATCCGGGTCCTGACTATGTAAAGGTTAATAAAGATACTTTCTTAAAGTGTAAGGATATTATGTATGATTGCAAGAAGAAAGTAGAACGATTAATACGGCAATTGAATGGTAATTCCGTCATTGAGGATTGATGTAAAATATGAAACATAAAATTAGTTAACCGTTGAAAGCAATTAATTTGTTTTCAGCGGTTTTTTTATTCAATAGGAAATTGCGTCCTATTGAATAAAAACGCTCCGCGGGGTGCGCATGGCGCACCAGAGGTAGTTTGTCACTGAAGTGACAGCGCGTCAGCGCCAGAGTCTGGCAAGCCAGACTCTTTGTTATCTCATAGGATTAAGGTATCCTATGAGATAAAAACACTCCGTTTTGGTAAGCTCTGCAAATGGCAAAAATGAAATTGGCTGTACAGCACTATCTGCAATATTTTAAGCATTTTAATAGTATCTTTATTAAATAATGTTATGTAAAATAAAATTCAGGAGGGTGAGAATGAATATAACATTTGACAAATATCACGGGCTGGGCAATGATTATCTGGTTTATGACTGTAATAAAAATCCGGCCGTTCTGAAGAAAGAACACATACGGTTAATTTGTAACCGGAATTTCGGTATCGGGTCGGATGGGATATTAACCGGGCCTATTTTGGAAGACGGTAAAATTAAAGTCCGGATTTTTAATCCGGACGGAAGCGAAGCGGAAAAAAGCGGCAACGGTGTACGGATATTTTCTAAATATTTAAAAGATGCGGGATATATTTCAGAAGATGTATTACTGTTATCAACTCCGGGAGGTGATGTGAAAGTCCGTTTTCTGAATGAGGCGGGAACTCTTTTGGAAGTATCCATGGGCAGGATTTCTTTTCACAGCAGAGACATCGGTGCTGCCGGAATAAGCGGTAATATGATTAATGTTCCCCTGTTATTCGGAGAGAAGGAATATTTATGTACCTGTGTTTCCATTGGCAATCCCCATTGCGTTATCCCCATGAAGGAGATTTCAAAGGAACTGGTTTGTGAGATTGGAAAGTATTCGGAAAACGCAGCCTGTTTTCCGAAACGGATTAATACACAAATAGTTAAAGTTTTGGACCGTGAAAATATTCAGATTGAAATATTCGAACGGGGAGCCGGATATACGCTGGCTTCCGGAAGCAGCAGCTGTGCTGCCGCCGCAGCGGTCCGGGGATTGGGCTTTACAGAAGAGGAGGTTACCGTACATATGCCGGGCGGAGCCCTGAAGGTTAAGGCGGATTCCGATAATCAGGTATATATGACGGGAAGTGTTTGTTCCGTTGGCAGAATTGCCTTATCAGAAGAATTTATTTCCGAAAATGCAATTCGGTAAAGACTGCAGTGATATTAAAATAAGTAGCAAATTCCAAGATTCTCAATAGAATATTATATGAGACGAAACGATTATAAAATTTTCAGGAGGTTTTTTATGCCGATTTCAGGTGTCTGGTTACCGATAATAACTCCATTTTTAGAGGATAAAATAGATTACAAATCTTACAAAAGAATGATCGAGCATTACGCGGATACGGGAATCAGCGGAATGATTCCTTTAGGTACAACAGGGGAGGTTCCTGTTTTGAGTGATTACGAATTTGAAGAAATGATAGAAAAAACTTTGGAATATAATAAGGAACGCCTTCCTGTTTATGTAGGGGTAGGCGGAAATTATACGGCTAAAGTAATTCAGAAAATAAAAATTGCCGAGAAATATAATATTCAGGGGATTCTTTCTGTCTGTCCTTATTATAACAAGCCGAATCAGGCAGGAATTTACAGCCATTTTAAAAGCATAGCGGAAGAAACGGCCTTAAATATTATTATATATAATATCCCTTACCGTACCGGTACCAATATTGAAAATGAAACTATCCGTAAACTGGCGGAATTTGATAATATTGCAGGTTTAAAGGATTCCTGCGGGGATATCAGGCAGACCATGGACCTGCTGCTGAATCCGCCGGAGAATTTATCCATTCTTACCGGTGAAGATATCTTATTCTATGTAACACTTACTTTGGGCGGCCAGGGAGGAATTCTGGCTTCCTCCCATCTGAAAACAGAGCAATTTGTAGATGTTTATAATAAAATAAAAGATAATGATCAGCAGGCAGCCTTTGAAACCTGGAAACAGCTTTATAATTTCATTCCGTTATTATTTAAGGAACCTAACCCGGCTCCCGTTAAATATTGCTTAAAAGAGCTTGGGCTCATAGATTCTTCCGAATTAAGACTCCCTTTAACACAGATATCGGAGCAGTTAAAGGAAAAACTGGACCGTGTTCTGTCTTTAACGGATAGCGTATTTGTATCGCAAAACGATATTACAAAACAGACTGTTTTAATATGATATACGGGCAAAGCCAGCCACGTTTTCCAATCTTTCAATGTGCAGGGAATTTATCCGTTTAAGTTATCCGTTATCCATTGCAATGCCTTTTCCAAACGCAGGCTGTGGTTATCGTCATGACTGCCTTTATCCCAGATTAGGGGGATGTCATGATGAGAAAGCTGTACTTTTAATATGGAATGCGCCTGGTGCAAATAATCCGCTGCATGACACAAAGGGGGAAGCTCATTGACACCCTCCATGCGTCCTGAAAGCAGCAGCACACGGCCATCAGCGTTGCACGGTACATGGTTTTGCATGAAACTAATAAATCCCGGATACCACATAGAACCGGATATACTGACCGCACATCCGAAACAGTTCTGCCTGTATATGGCGTAGAGTGAAATAAGCCCACCGAGCGACACGCCCATTATACAGGAATTTGAAGGATCAGGCAATGTGCGGTAAACGGTATCGATATGAGGTTTAAGACTATTAGCCAGAAAATCAAGGTATCTGTCTCCTAACCCGCCGAACGCCGGCATACCATCCATAACCGTTGCCGGCCACGGCGTATAATCATCCGGACGGCATTGCGGGATTAAGCCTACGATGATATGTTCGGGGCAGATACCCTTTTTTTTACCGCTTGCGTTGTTAAACATACTTTTCAGAAGGGGCAGAAGCCGGTCGCCGTCCTGTACATATACGACGGGGTAACGCTTTTCCCCTTTTGTGTATGAGGCGGGCAGGCATACATAGTAATCCCTATTTTCAAAGGTATCTTTATAAATTGTAATACTCAAATTAAGTCTCCTTTTCTTGTATTATATTATCCTTCAAATAATCCCACCGTTTCTTTGTGAAGCATAAGCGGCGGGACTTATTTGGTTATTTATATAGCAGATTATAACACATATGGGAATGAACATAATTACAAACTCCATGGATTTTTGCAGAGATAAGAAGATACGAATCTTTTTAATACCGGCTGGATTGTAACAAAACGTGGCACAGAAAATGAGAAAGTAATTGAAAAAAAAATATATTATCATTATAATGAAATTAATTTTTTAAAATGAGGAATCCATTTAATAGAGTGATGCAGGCTATTGTCCGATACAAAAGCTGTAAAACAAGGAATTGAAAAATAAATGGTCGTAAAGAAGGTGTAAATATTGAAAGTCAGTATAAATCAACTCGTGGATTATTATGCAAAAACATCTCTGTCATTTTTTAATATATTTACAGCTGTTTTACCGCCGGGAAGTAAACAGGAAAACTGGAAAACAAATAAAGCAGGAGGAGGTTTTGTTTTCCCTCTCGCCGGAAGATCACGTTATATCCTTAACGGTTGTTCCTATATTTTAGAGCCCGGCGTGGTTCTTCATGGAGGGCCGGATATTGCATTATCCAAAGAAGTGTTAGGCGATAAATATTGGAAATACGCACTAATCCATTATCAAATTCCCCAAAATGAAGTATCGGATTTTTCGCTTTTTAATGAGCATTTTCTTATTTTTACAGGGAACAATACCAGAATCACCGACTTTATCGGTCAGATTTGCCAAAGCTATGCTACTCCGGGCAGTATGGCGGCATTTAAGTCTAAGGTCTTATTTATGAACTTAATGGAAGAAATGATTATTTCGGCAAAAAGACAGCTATGTGACGGCAGCACTGATGTAATGGTACAGGCGGTGGAATACATACGCCAAAATTATGCCGATCCGATTTCCATCTCGAAAATATCTTCCCAGTTTGGACTGGAAAGGCGCCGGTTTGCCTATTTGTTTGAAAGGCACACGGGCATGAGTCCCAGCAACTATTTAACCGAATGCCGTATCCGCCGGTCGAAAGAATTGCTGAGAACCTGCGGTTGCTCCATATCACAGGTAGCAGAGTGCGTGGGGTATACGGACAGTTTCTATTTCAGCCGGATTTTTAAGCGGCAGACCGGCTTGTCTCCTTCGGAATTCCGTAAAAAGGTCGGCGAAAACCCGTGGAATATTTAAGGGCAGCCGGCGGCGACGCAGGAGAGGCCCAACCGGCATGAAAAAAGCAGGTTTTCCTCTTCAGGCGGGTGGCGGTTCTGCAAAAGTCCAGGCGGATTGTAACTATGTCCATTCCAATATACGTTATGCTTTGATATAATATTTCCTGATATTGATATTGAAACCCAATTTCAATATTGAGTTAGCTTCATCAAACTTAATGGAGGAATGACAATGAAAAAATTTATAGGGCTGATGCTCTCTCTCGTCTTGTTGACGGGTATTATGGCCGGATGTGCGGGGACATCCGCGGGTAACGAAACGACAACACCGCCGGAAAGCTCCGCTCCGGCGACGCAAACGGAAACACCGGACGCAGACAGCAGTTCCGATGCTTCGGCGGCAGCCTGGCCAAGAACAATCGAAGACGCATTGGGAAAACAGATTACCTTGGAGAAAAAACCTGAACGGATTGCGCTTCTTGATTTTGGATACATAGAAATCCTGTTTGCATTGGACATAACGCCCATTGCGTCTACCTTTGCCGAACGGTCGTTAAACGGTTTCGGAACGCTGCAGTCTTATGCCGCCAATGCGCAGATTGAGGAATTGGGGGAAAACAAGGCGCCGAATCTCGAAAAGCTTGCGGAGTTGGAACCCGACCTGATTCTCTATACCGCCGAGGCGGAGAATCTGGATACGAAGCTGTATGAGTCAGCTTCTCAAATCGCCCCCGTAGTGACCTTCGACAGCCCCGATTGGAAAGCGCAGCTGAGGGCTTTTGGCAATTGCCTCGGTGCGGAGGAAAAGGCGGAGGAATATATTTCCGAGACCGAAGTGCTGATCTCCGATTCCAGGGAAAAGCTGGCCGGAATCGGAGATAAAACGGTGGCGGTGCTGTTTGAGCGCAGCAGTGATGTAGGCAATTTTATCGTGATCGCCTCTGACGAGAATCCTGTGTGGTTTGACAAAGAGGGCGGCCTTGGGCTGACGCCTCCAGATGGTTATCCCGAGACAATGGAGATGATTTCTTTGGAAGGCGTAGCGGCGCTGAATCCGGATTATATCTTCCTGTGCGGAGCCTTGGGAACCGAAGCGAACGGATACAAGCAGACCCATCTGTCCGAAGAAACGCAGGCTTCCTCTGTGTGGCAGTCGTTAAACGCCGTGAAAAACGGTCAGGTCTATTACCTTGACGCTGCGGTGCGGGCAGCCGGCCCCCTGGGTATCAAGCTTGGAATTGAAACCATAGTCGAAAGCATAACCGAGTAGGATTTTCTTTATACTCTGAGCCGGGCACAGCTTTGTCAAAGCCTGCGCCCGGTTTTTTGTCTCATACTCATAGGAAAGTTCGTCCTATGAGACAAAAAACCGACCGGGGATGCACATGACGCGCCAACGGAAGATGTCACTAAAGTGACAGCGCGTCAGCGCAGAGTTTGCTTCGCAAACTCTTTTTCATGTTCCCGGCAATATCCAGCCAAGTTCCGCGTTTAGACCTGATACAGAGGAGATATAATTGATGGTTCAACCAAATATTCCGGCAGTGCCGGTTCAAATAAAACAGAAAAGCCGCACATGGGCAGCATGGCTGATTATAGTATTCGGAACGGGGCTGCTTTTTCTGCTCATGGCGTTTTCCATTACGAAGGGAGCGGCGGAGCTTCCGCTGCAAACGGTGTGGAACGCCCTATTCCATTTCGATGCGGAGGATACAAGCCATCTGATTGTGGTCGACCTGCGTCTGCCCCGCGTCATTGCCAGCGCCCTGGTTGGTGCAGCCTTTGCTGTGGCGGGGGCGGTCATGCAGGGCGTAACCCGCAATCCCATGGCGGATTCCGGACTGATGGGCTTAAACGCCGGAGCGGGATTCACCCTTTCCATCTGCTTTGCTTTCTTCCCCGGTTTGTCCTACCTGGAAACCATGCTGTTTTCCTTTATCGGAGCGTCCATCGGAGCGGCTTTGGTCAACGGCATCGCGTCCCTGCGCCGGGGCGGGGCAACGCCTATGCGGCTGGTTCTGGCCGGGGCTGCGGTGAGCGCGCTTCTGGCCGCTCTCAGCCAGGGAATTGCCCTGTACTTTGACGTGGCGCAGAACATCATGTTCTGGACGGTGGGCGGCGTGGCCGGCTCCACCTGGGAACAAGTCAAAATCATGGCGCCGTTTATAGGGGCGGCGCTCCTGGGCGTGATTGCCTTTTCCCGTTCCATTTCCATTATGAGCTTGGGCGAGGATGTGGCAAAGGGCCTGGGGCTCAATACCGTGCTCGTCAAGCTCCTTTGCTCCGCCGTGGTCCTGATTCTGGCCGGCTCCTCCGTGGCGGTGGTGGGGTCTGTAGGTTTTGTGGGGCTGGTTGTACCTCACCTGGCCCGGTTCCTTGTGGGCAGGGATTACCGCTGGATCATCCCCTCCTCTGCGGTACTGGGAAGCATTTTGGTGGTATTGGCGGATCTGTGGGCGCGGATGCTCAACCCGCCCTTTGAGACGCCTATCGGCGCGCTTATCTCCCTGATCGGCGTTCCATTCTTTTTGTACCTGGCCCGCAGGGAAAGGAGGGCGCTGTAATGACGAAGCAGCAAATGACAATTCAACAAAAAAACGAAATGTACAAACGTAAAGTCGTCATTCGCAACACGGCCGTCATTGCCGGCTGTGGGGCACTGCTTGTAATTTCGTTCATCATTAGCATGAACACCGGCTATTCAAAGCTCTCGCCCCTGGATACGTTTCGCACGCTGTTTGGCGGAGGCAGCGACAAGGAGAACCTGATTTTGTTCGGCTTAAGGCTTCCCCGTATCGTGATTTCCATTCTGGTGGGTGCGGGGCTGGCCCTGTCCGGCTGCATTATACAGGGTATCTCCAAAAACGCGCTGGCCGACCCCGGCTTGCTGGGTATCAACGCCGGCGCGGGACTGGCTGTGATTTTATTCGTGCTGTTTTTTGGCTCACAGTCCTACCTGTCGGTTTTTACCCTGCCCATTCTTGCAATTTTTGGCGGCGGGCTCACCGCTATTTTGATTTACATCCTGGCTTACAAGCGGCAGAGCGGCCTTGCTCCGATACGGCTGATTTTGACCGGCGTTGCGGTGCAGGCAGGCCTCTCAGCACTGACTACTGTGCTGGTGATTAAGCTGGACGATACCCAGTTTGATTTTGTGGCCACCTGGCAGGCGGGCAGCATATGGGGCTCCAACTGGAAGTTTGTGATAGCCCTGCTGCCCTGGCTGCTGCTTCTGATTCCTTATGTGCTGTCCAAATCCCGCGTGCTGGACGTGCTGAATCTGGGTGATGATACCGCCTGCGGATTAGGTGCCCAGGTGGAAAAGGAACGCCGCCGACTGCTTGCTGCTTCCGTGGCACTGGCGGCCTCCTGTGTGGCGGTCAGCGGCAGCATCAGCTTTGTTGGGCTGATTGCACCCCATCTCGCCAGGCGGCTGGTGGGGCCGAGGCATCGGATTTTGCTTCCCGCCTGCACTTTGACCGGAGCAGTGCTGGTATCTGTTTCGGATACAATTGCACGGGTAATTGTCCAGCCATTCGAAATTCCTACCGGAATTATGGTTGCGATTGTGGGAGCGCCGTACTTTTTGTACCTGCTTGCCAGAAACAAATGATATCAAAAACTAGGAAAATAATTCTTCATAGTCCGATATGCTTTTTTGACGGCCGGATTCAGTCAGTTTAAGTATGTCGTTTTCAATCCGGATGTGGCCGTTTTTCTTAAGCCGGGTCAGAACCGTTTTTAATAAAGCTTCGTTCCAGTGCAGATGCAGCCGTATGGAGTCAATGCCCGATTCCTCATATTCCCGGATACTGTCTTCATGATTATATAAGTGAAAGAGCAGTGTCTTCTCCGCAAACTCAATTCTTTGTCTGCTCCGCCTTCGCAGTGCACTGATCAGACCTTTGCGGGGAGAAAAAACAAAAACCAGCAAAAATACCAGGCCGGTTGCTACAGCCATGCTTCCGGCAATGGAAACATCCAGGAGTACGGCGGCCCGGTAACCCAGCAATCCGTTAACAGCACCGAACACCCCGCTTAAAATAAGCATCTTTTTCAAGTTATCCGTTAAAAGACTTGCCGTGACAGGGGGACCAATCATAAAAGCTACTACCAGAACGGAGCCGACTGCCTGAAAAGCACCTACCGTTGTCAGGGATACCAGGGTCATGAGGCCGTAATGCACAAGGCCGGGTGTAAAGCCCAGGACGGCAGCCAGCATCGGGTCAAAGGTAACTACTTTTAATTCTTTAAAGAAGATGATTATAGCTGTGAGATTAATCAGCAAAAGTATACCTGTGGTATAGATGGCTTTTGCACCGATGTCTTTTCCGGCCACAATCATCCTGTCAAAAGGGGCGAAGGCCAGTTCGCCAAGGAGCACCGAATCGGTGTCCAGATGTACGGCCCCTGCATACCGCGTAATCAGAATAATGGCAATGGAAAAGAGAAGGGGAAACACGATACCCACAGCGGCGTCTTCCGATAGCAGACGCGTACGGTTTAATGTCTCAGTCAGCCAGACGGTTGCCACGCCCATGAATGCCGCCCCGGCTATCAGCAGAGGCGAGGATAAATCATGGGTGATAAAGAAGGCGAGTACAATGCCAAGCAGGATAGTATGGGTAATGGAATCGGACATCATGGACATTTTTCTAAGCACCAGAAATACGCCGGGCAATGCACAGGTTACGGCTACGATTACAGCAATTAATTGTATTTCAAATCCCGGAGTCATCATAAACACCTCTTTTCGATTTAAGCAAAAGTTTATTTTTTCTGCGCTTTAAGAGTCGGTGCAGAATACCCCGGCCGGGAGCGAATAAGACGCTTACGGCAACAATAGCGCTGACGCAGACTACAATGGAAGGGCCTGTGGGAAGCTTGGTAATCAGGGAACTGGCAGCAGTTCCCGCAATACCTGACACCGTACCGAACAAAGCGGACAGCAGCACCATTACCCATAGCCGGTTGGTCCATTGGCGGGCTGCCACGGCGGGGGCAATGAGCATAGCGCTCATTAAAATAACGCCTACGGTCTGCAAACCGATAATGA
The DNA here is from genome assembly GCA_002294045.1 of Lachnoclostridium sp. UBA903. Lineage (GTDB taxonomy): Bacteria > Bacillota > Clostridia > Lachnospirales > Lachnospiraceae > Anaerocolumna. Next base: position 54,022 of record DBEP01000023.1, read on the forward strand.
TGGTAAGTACAATCATAAAGGATAATAGCAGATTCAGTTTTCCAGGTGAAAAACCGAGGCTGTGGGCAAACTCACTGTCGAAGGTGAAAAGCTTGAATTCCTTCCAGAAAAGTATGACCAGTATAATCAATACGGCACCGCACAGGGACATCAGTATAACATCCCTTTGCAGCAGGGTGGAAGCCTGCCCGAAGATAAAACGTTTCAGACCGGCCTGATTTGAGTTGGGAATTTTCTGTACATAAGTAAGCAGCACCATTCCGAGTCCGAAAAATACGGACATAACAAGGGCCAGTGCACTGTCAAATTTAATACGGGAATGCCGTACAATGCTTACGATGAACAGCGTTGCTAACAGCCCCGAAATCAATGCTCCTGCTAAAAGAACCTCCGTATTCTTACTGCCGAGCAGTATAAATGCTATTACTACCCCGGGAAGAGAAGAATGGGAAACACCGTCACCCAAAAGGCTTTGTTTGCGCAGCACCGCAAAACTGCCCATAACACCGCTGATAAGTCCTAAAAGTGCGGAACCGAGGGCGACAGTCTGAAAAGTATAGTCCGTAAGCAAAGCAGTCAAAGTATTCATATCAGACAGTGCTCCTTAAAAGAGTACCGGTGCTGCGATATGTTTTTTTCAGATTTTCTTCGTTAAAGATGGACTCAACCGGTCCGCTGGCAATGACCCGGAGGTTGATGAGGGTCACCCAGTCAAAATAATCTGTGACGGTCTGCAGGTCGTGATGGACCACCACAACAGTCTTTCCCTGTTCCTTCAGCTCTTTTAACAGCAGTACAATTGCCTTTTCCGTCTGGGCATCCACACCTTTAAAGGGTTCATCCATAAAATAAATGTCAGCCTGCTGGACCAGTGCGCGGGCAAGAAACACCCGCTGCTGCTGGCCTCCTGAGAGCTGGCTGATCTGACGGGACACATAGTCTTGCATACCTACCTTTTTAAGTGTCTGTTGTGCCAGTTTCCTGTCTGCTTTGCGGGGACGTCTGACCCATCCCAGCTTACCATAGCATCCCATCAGTACAACATCAATTACGGTAGCCGGAAAATCCCAGTCCACGCTGCCGCTTTGAGGAACATATCCAATCCGTTTCCGCTGTCTGCGTAAGGTGCTTTTTTCATCAAAGAAACGGACCGTACCCGAAACAGGCGTCAGCAGGCCTAACATGGTTTTGATGAGAGTGGTTTTTCCAGCACCGTTTGGTCCGACGACTGCCAGAAGCTTTCCCTGTGGAATTTTTAAATCAATATCCCACAGAACAGGCTTTGTATCATATGCGACGGTCAGGTCTTCAACCTCAACCGAATAATTTAGTATTTCCATATCCATAGTTATCACTCCGTTCATTTTAAAGCATCTACAATGGTGTCAATATTGGCTTTCACGGTGAGAATGTAGGTTTCTGCCCCGGAATCTTCACCGCCAAGCGAGTCGGAATACAATTCCCCTCCGATAGCCACCTCAAAACCCTTGGCCTTTACCGCAGCCTGCAGTGCTTCTATGGTTTTTGGGGGAACAGAAGATTCAACAAAAATCGCCCGTATCTGCCGGCTTACTATAAAGTCCGCCAAATTACTCACATCGGCGGTGCCTGCTTCCGCATCCGTACTGATACCCTGTAATCCCCGTACTTCAAAGCCATAAGCCTTGCCGAAATAACTGAAGGCATCGTGGGCTGTAACCAGTACCCGCTGTGACTCAGGCAGTTCTTCGGTTCTTTCACGGACGTATGCATCCAGATCATCAAGCTCCTTTAAATAGTTCTCAAGATTTGTATTGTAATCCGCAGCGTGCTCCGGGTCCGCATCGGAAAATCCTTTTGCAACCGCCGTCGCCGCATCCTTCCAAAGGGTTACGTCAAACCAAATATGGGGATCGTATACGGAGCCTTCCTCCCATTCCAGCAGTTTAGCTTCATCCAGGCCGTCTTCCAGACAGATAACGGTATCACCCTGGGTAGACAGGGATTCAAAAATTTCACCCATTTTGCCTTCCAGGTGCAGACCGTTATATACTACGATATCGGCTTTCTGCATCAGAGATACGTCTCCTGCACTTGCCTGATAAAGATGGGGATCAATACCGGGACCCATCAATCCGTTGACGGACACATGCTCTCCGCCTATGACAGATGATAAATCTGCAATCATTGTGGTAGTTGCCACAACATTTAAAGTCTCTTCTACCGTATCGGAAACATTACCCGTCGTCGTATTTTGAGTACAGCCCGTAAGCATAAGCAGAGCAGAGAATGCTGCTGCCAGTATAATTTTTTGCCTTCGATTCATAAATATGCCTCCTTATAAATGATTAATTATAAAATGCTTTATTAAAATTTTAAAAAGTGGATTGTAACATGTTTTATTTATTAATTAATATGTTATGGCTGCTCTGTCTTATCCACATAGATCTGGCAGGCGGCCTTATAACTGATTTGGATTTGTTTCCCGTCAAGCTTAAGGGTTAAGGAGCCCTCGTAAGCTCCGACATCAATTACGGTAACAAAACCCCCGATTCGGATTCCAGAAGACTGAAGATAATCCAATAACTCTTTTTCTTCCGATACCCGGCGGATTAGGGAAGATTCTCCCTGTGCAAGCTGTACCAAGGGTACAAGGGAGGTTTTTTCCATTTGTCCGTCTTCATGGGGGATTGCGCTGCCATGGGGACAGTAAGCAGGATAGTTTAAAAATTTATCCAGCCTTCCGGTAAGGCGCGGCGGTGTTATGTGCTCCAGAAGCTCGGCATCCTCATGGGCTTCGCTCCAGGAGTAACCTAAATGCCGCATTAAAAACACCTCCCATAAGCGGTGCCCGCGTAAAAGGGAAATTGCAATCCGCAAGCCTTCCTGCGTAAGTCTTGAGCCCTTGTATGGTTCATAAACGGTTAATCCTTCACGGTTCAGTTTTGCCAGCATTTCCGTAACGGAAGCAGGTGCAATTTTTAAAACCTCTGCAATCTGTTTATTACTGACCAGTTGTTCGGCTCCGCCGAGTTTATATATTTCTTTTAAATAATCTTCTTTGTTTGGGGTCATTTTTACCTCCTTAGTACATTTAAAATTTTTAGGTATACCTAATTTATATTTTATTATATACCTAAAAATTGAAAAATGCAATAGAAAAAATACATAAAAGAGGCTGATGCAAATTTAAAATATAACTTACTTGTGGTTCATGCGGCTTGGAACAAAATTCAAGAAATATAAATCATATTCCAGACACAAGTTCAGTAAATTAAATATTTTGCATCAGCCTCTTTTATTTATTTTATATGAGAAAGTTAAATAAGGCTGTTGAAAAAGTTTCGGTTAAACCCGATTTTTTTACTTATACACTTATCCTCTTCTGATAAGCTCTCACCGAGACGGACAGGATAAAACAGACAATAAAATAAGCTGAGGCCAGGAAGGCAAACAGGGACATAATCTCCCCGGCGGTAACCGCCTTTCCCATGACAATATCCGTATTCCTTGACAGCTCGGCTATATCCACGGCCTTTAAATAAGCGGTATCCTTTATGACGGTAATCATCTGGGACAAAACCGAGGGGATAACCTTTTTATAGGTCTGTGGCAGAATAATGTAGAGCATCATCCGGGGGAAGTTAAAGCCCTGGGAGAGAGCCGCCTCAAACTGGCCGTGGGGAATTCCGTTCAGGCCGCCCCGGATGATTTCAGCCATTACGGCGGAGGTAAATAAAGTAAAAGCAAATATTTCTTTCGCCATTACATTTCCCGGTATTACGAACCGGAAGAAGAAAATCCATAATATATTAGGAGTACACCGGAAAAATTCTATGTATGCGCCTACGATTTTTACCAAAGGCAGCAGGGGTCCCCGGCCGTAATTGCGGATAATGGCAAGCAGGGTACCGGCAATTATACTTAATATGATGGTAATGACGGAAATAAGCAGGGTCAGCCTTAAGCCGTCCAGCATGAAAAGAACGTTGGACCTTGTAAATATATCATTCATACGCCTGCCTCCAAACCGTTACCTGTATTTTTCCGGGGCGTTGCCTGCTTTGCCTTTTGTTCCAGCCGAGCGGTAAGTTTTGCCAGAGGATAGCACAGTATAAAATACAGCAGGCCGGCGCTTAAATATCCCTGATAGAAAAAGCCGTTATTTCCTGCCCACGATTTCGCGTAGTACATAATATCCATGCCGGCAATCATTGCCAGGACGGAAGTATTTTTAATCAGGTTCATGGCCTGGTTGGTTAAAGGCGGCAGGATGATTTTCAGGGTTTGGGGAAGAACAATATAGCCCATAACCTGTATATGGCCAAAGCCCTGGGACTCAGCCGCTTCCACCTGTCCCCTTGGGACAGCTTCAATACCGTTTCTGACTACTTCTGCAATGTAGGCACCGTGATACAAACCAACACCTAATACGCCGACCATCAGGTCAGGTACTCTTATACCAATAAAGGGCAGTCCGAAGGAATAAAAGAATACCTGTACCACCAATGGTGTATTCTGAAAGAATTCCACATAGATTCTTGCAAGCCACGGGAGTATTTTTATTTTAACGGAGGACAGCACACCAAAGAGGATGCCAAGTGCCAAAGCCGTAAGCAGACCCAGCAGGGCAACGATTAAAGTAGTTTTCATACCGGCTAAAAATTGGTCGAAGTCACCGAATAACTGCATCCAGCGCCTGATACTAAATAATTTTGTCATATCCACCTCCACCTCCCGGATGCCTTCCGGCAGATTTTAATTCAGATTGTATTTTGCTTTATAGGTATCCATTCTTCCGTCTGCTATCATATCCGTGACAACTTTGTCGACCAGTTCGGCAAGCTCCTTGTTTTCAAGCTTGGTAGCGGCACCGTAATCCTGCTCGGCAAAGCGGTCTTCCAGCAGGAAGGTGGTATCATCCGCATAACTTGACAGTATGCCCCGGTCCACGGAGAATACGTCGATATTGCCGGAAGAGAGTGCCACTTTAATACTGGGATAGGTATCAAATTCCTTAAAAGTTACCGAAACATTTTTATCAGTCAGATATTCCGTTACGGCATCTTTTGTGGTAGCCGCATTGGAAACACCGATTGCCTTACCCTCCAAATCTGCCGTCTGTGTAATCCCGGAATCCTTTAATACCAGAAAACCAACGGCGTCCGTATAATAAGGAGTCGTAAAGTTCCAGCTTTCTTTTCTTTCATCCGTAATCGTGAAAGTGGCAAGGACTACATCAATTTCCCCATTGTCCAGCAAAGGTCCTCTGGTTGTAGCATTTACGCCGGTAAATTGAACCTTCTTTTGGGCTTCTTCCACAGAACAGTCAAAAAGCTCTGCGGCAATTTCATATGCAATATCGATTTCCAAACCTTCGTATGTATTCGTATCCGGATTCAGGTAACCGAAATTTAAAACGTCCTGTTTACAGCCTACCTTTAATACGTCTGCTTTTTGTATGGCAGCCACCGGATCGGATTTATCCTTGCAGCCTGTTAATGCCCATAAAAGCCCGGCGGCCAGAACCAATGCGAATACTTTCCTGGTTGTTTGTTTCATGTAATAACCTCCTCTTTAATATTTTATAGTTAAATTAAATAGTTGCTTTATTACTCTCAATCTCGGATATATGACGGGCGGCAATACCTTAAGGTTCCGGAACACTTTAACGCAGGATTTTGCTTAAGAAAGCTTTTGTCCTTTCATTTTCAGGATTTTCAAAAAAATGTTTCGGAGTCCCGGTTTCAATAATTTTTCCCTCATCCATAAAAATCACCCTGTCCGCAACCTGTCTTGCAAAACCCATTTCATGGGTTACGCAGACCATGGTAATGTTTTCCCTGGACAGACCAATCATAACATCCAGTACTTCCTGTACCATCTCCGGGTCCAGGGCACTGGTAGGTTCGTCGAACAGAATAACTCTCTGCCTGGTGGTAAGAGCTCTGGCAATGGCGACCCTCTGCTGCTGCCCTCCGGAAAGGGTATGGGGGTATTCTTCCGCTTTATCGGCCAAGCCTACCCGTGCCAGGTACTCCATGGCAATTGTTTTTGCCTTGCCGGCAGGTATTTTCTGTAATTTTACAGGTGCTAAGGTCAGATTCTTAAGAACCGTCATGTGAGGATACAGATTAAATTGCTGGAACACCATGGCGGAAGTACTTTTGGCCATTTGTGTCTTATTTTTTCTGGTAAGTATCTCATTGTCGATATATACGGTACCGGAGGAAGGTTCCTCCAGATAATTCATACACCGGATCAGGGTGCTTTTGCCGCTGCCGCTGGGGCCTATAATAACCAGCTTTTCACCGCTTTTTACATGAAGGTTAATGTCTTTTAATACGTGAAGGCTTCCAAAATATTTATTCAGGTTTTCTATTTTTATCATGTTGCCTCACCTCATTTTCTGAATCTAGACAGAGTCTGGCTTGCCAGACTCCGGCGCTGACGCTGCTGCACAAAAAAGAGCGCTCTTGAATACTAAGCGCTCTTGCTAAACATTTTTATAGTTATTTATTATATCGGCATAATGGATGGATGTCAACCATTAATTGTAAAAAAACAGGGAAAACGCAAGAAGATAACTAATCAGAAAATTAAAAAACAGATTATGGCATACCCGTTCGCGGATAAATAAGTGCCTAAACCTCTTGCCACTGCGGAAAGGAGTAAGAAATAGATTACTTATAATATTTACGTTCAAACTCCGTCCAGGACTTGGTAAACGTGTGATTCTGAAAGGCTTCTTTCAGGCCGCTGATTTGTTTGAGCCGAATAATTTCATCTTGTTCCATGCCTAAATTCCTGCTGATTTTTTCATCATTCCAGCCCATTTTCGTCAGAGTCAGGACTATTTCACTGATTGACCTTATCTGATGGGTTCCCCGGGCACGATTGTGCCGGATGGTTGAACCGATACGTTCGTCCAGCGGTTTATAGATAACGGACAGGGGCAGATAACCATGCATTTTTTCTTCAATTTCCCGGTGCTCCCTGCTGATGCGGTTCCGATGAAAACCGTCGGTAATTTCATATTGGTGAGTGCCGAGATGGTAGGCCACAATAGGCTGTGTAAAACCGTCCAGGCGAATGGACGTATATAACAGCTCCATTTCGGACGGCGCAACCTTATTGGGATTATAATCGTTTGCCAGCACGTTTTTGGCCGGAACCCACTGTACTAAATCCACAGGGTCGGAAAAAGGTGACATTTCGCTCAGTGCCCTTCTTATCCCGTTTAAAGCCTTCACTTTTTCCTCCAGTTTCATGGGTTTCAGAATCTGCCTGAGCTGTGAAATACAGTTTTCAAGTTCGGGATAAGATTCCATGTAGTCAGAATCGTATTTTGTATTCATGGAAAGCCTCCTGGCGGTTCCTGCACAGGAACCAATAGTTTTTTGTAGTCCGGTATACATTGAAATCGTGCTTTATATAATAATCCCTGATAAATTCAAGATTAGTGGAAGTACGTATAGGCATCTTAAGGTCCCGGCAATATTCAAAACGGACGTCCGTCAGGGCACTAAAAAAACCACGCCGGCGGTACCGTGCCTCTACATACTCTGTTGTAAACAAAATGTATCCGTCCCGAATCTCCAGGGAGGAAAATGCGATGACCCGGTTCTCTTTTTCGATGGTAAACCAGACTTTCTCCGGCATATTCCGCAGGTAAGGCATTTTCCGGATATACCTTTCTTCTGCAAAAAAACGGCCCATTTTGGAATAGAAGAGCTCACGGTCATAATTTCCTTCATAGCACTGAATGTTGTTCATTTTCATCCTCCCCTATGGCTTCCAGCAGCTTTTTATCCTTAATATCCTCAAGGCGGATTAAATTGTGGTATTTTTTCCTCAGGCGCAGCAATAGTTCCCGGCCAGATTTTGTTTGGGCAAAACCAAGCCCTTTCATCCAGAAATCGTTTTTTTCGATGGCTCTGGCTACCCGCCTCCAGCTCGGAACCTTTCCCCGGTATTCGAGCTGGTGGTCCGCTTCATCGGGAATATCCTCTGTCCGTATTCCGTTAGTGTGCTCCCACCACCGTAAAAAGGTTTTGATTTTCAGGTAATAATGATCCCTGAGTTCAGGAGAATAGAGGCCCAGGCTTTCGAGCAAAAAAACTGCGTACTGCTGCCAGGACATTCCCGGGGGTTTTTCTGATTTTATGTTACCAAGCAGGGAAGTCCTGGCATAGATATTTCCGAAATTCACACCATGTACCCGGCTTACAACTTTTACCCATGTTTCGGGCTCCAGGGCCCGGAACTGGTCAAGGCCTTTCCGCTGGTCATCTCCGTAAGGCTGGCACAACCGTTGCTGGGAGATTCTCATGCCGTTTTTATACATCAGTTCGTAAATCTCATTGAACTCTAAATCAAACCTGCTGACAGCACCCCATATATCTTCGGTTTTCCAGTCATATAACGGATAAAAATGATATATTTCACGCTCTGAGCCGGGAATTTGGAGCTTTGTCGTCCACTTGTAGTTCTTAAAGGTGGTTTTCCGCTTGTTGATAATGGTGTTAAATCGTTTCAGGCTTTCGTCACTCCTGATAGCGATACCGACTGCAGCCGGTGCTCCGGCCTGTTCCTGAAACCATCGGCTGAACTCATAGGTAAAGTCCTCAAATTCCATGCCTTTATGAAACCATGTCCATTCCTTCGGGTAGTTGCATTCGTTGATGACACATTCATGTGCCGGCATATCCCGGACCCATTTATCCCGTTCGTTATTATCCCAGCATATCCATGTGGGCTGGATGACGGATACCGCATTGCGCAGTGACAGCGGCATGCAGCACCAGTAAAAGTGCTCCACCACGTCGGAGGTGATTTCCCTCAGCCGCTCCACATGTTCAATAGTTGCCTGATACTGAGATTCTAAATCAATATACATTACGCTGAACTTCCTCCCTTGTTTTCGTGCAATGTCCGCACATAGCTGGAGCATAACGGAGGAATCTTTTCCCCCTGAAACACAAAGGTACAGATATGAAAAATTAGAAAAAATAATGTTAAACCTTTTCCTGGCCGCAGTCAGGACATCCTCATTCGTATATATTTTTGAGATCAGGAACACCTTCTTTTGTCGAGAATTCCAAAGAATAAATGACTTACATAACGGTTATGCAAACGATTACCGATTGGAAAATAAAGGATTCTTTATTGCGTCTTACTGAACAGGAACCGTTGCAGGCTTGTAAGTTTCCATTCTTTTTCCGTGGTTACTAGTTGCGATATTCCTTATAATTTCAGTTATCTTATATTATAAAGTAATAAAATAAGATGTCAATACGGCGATTTCTTAAGTTTTTGTTATTTTTTCCATTTTTATGTCGTAAAAAATAATAGCCCAGAGTGGTTTGAACACAAGCTCTGGCAGCATCCATGGTAATTTGAGCTGATGAAGGGCAGCCGAAGGAAAGGAAGATAATGCCAGAAAAAGGAACCTTTCCAGGTAAAAGCCTCCGTGTTGCATCCGGAGGCTGCCTGGACCTGATATTATTTTATCTGGAACGTATTTGCCGCGTTTTAAAGTTATTTCTATTACCCCGGGTACGGGCGCTGTTTTTTTAAATATTCGCTGGGAGACATCCCGACATTTTTCCTGAAAATGCGGCTGAAATACAGCGGGTTGTCATATCCCACAAACTCTGCGGTTTCACTGATATTAAAGGTGCCGTTTTTTAAAAGCTCCTTTGCTTTATTAATCCGCAGGTCCGATAAATATTGGCCGGGGGTTGCTCCGGTATGCTTCTTAAAGCTGCGGATAAACCAGCAGCAGCTTATATTGCATTTGCGGGCATATTCCCCGATAGATAAGTTGTTTCTGTATTCCTTGTGAAAATATTCAATGGCCTGTTCAATCAATCCGCTGCTCTTCTGGCTTTGGGAGGTCTCTTCAGCAATCTGCCTGGAGAGCAGCAGTATTAATTCTTCCAGATATATATTGGCAAGGTTAAAAAAATTACTTCGTTTCAACTGCAATTCACGGATTATTTTATCAAAAATTCTTTTACATTCTTCCGCCGTATTGACATGAAAGATATGATGAGGATAAAGGTTGTATTTTTTCAGCAGACCGTCGGTCTGCAGGCCTGAAAAGTGGACCCAGTAAACATCCGGATGGTCTTTTAAGTAATAGCGGTAGTGCTGTGTTTCGCCCGGGTAATATAATATAAAAGATTCCGCAGACACATGTTTTATTTTATTTTTTATCAAAAAGTCCGCATTGCCATGGGCGACATAGAGCAGCTGGTAATCCTGACGTCCTGCTACACGCAGGGTTTCAAATTTTTTCAGGTTAATCAGTTTGTAATGCCCGCAGCTATTTACGGAAATATTATTTTGTGTATCTACGATTTCTTCGTCGTAGCCATTTAAATATCCGGATATATTCAGCATATTATCTCCTCTCAACCGGCTTTTCTTGTTCTTGATTACCATATACTTTTATCTGTTTTTCACCGGTTCTGCATTTTAACCTATCAAGTAGGCCCATTTCCCGCGTTTATAAAACAGTATGAATGAAAGATAAAAAAAAGTAAAGTATAAAGTATTATTTTGTGCATATTTTAGATAATATCCTTTATATGAGTTTTTAAAGAAATATATTATAATCTGGTTAAGGCATATGCAGTACCGTAAACCAGTCAAGATGTCAGGCGGTCAGTACACCAGTTTGAGGGATGCGGTAATGGGTGCAAATATGAAATGAAAAGGAGACCTATATGAAATTACCAAAGTATTATGAAGACCCCAAAACGCTTCATCTGGGAACCATGCCGTACAGGGCTTATTATATTCCTTTTGAAGCGGACAGGACCGCAAATGAAATTTTAGAAACGGCAAGAGAAGATTCCGGAAGGGTTACCATGTTAAGCGGAGACTGGAAATTCCATTATTATAAAAACCGCTTTGACGTAGATGAGAGATTTACCTGCACGGAATATGAGGCGGAAAATTTTGATACCATTCCGGTACCCAGCTGCTGGCAGATTTTAGGATATGACAGAAATCAGTATACCAATGTCAGATATCCGTTCCCTTATGATGCTCCTTATGTACCGGAAGAGAATCCCTGCGGTGCTTATATTAAAAAATTCAATATAGAGGAGGAACAGCTGTCAGACAAAAGCTTCCTCAATTTTGAAGGTGTGGATTCCTGCTTTTATGTATGGGTAAACAATAAATTTGCAGGATACAGCCAGGTTTCCCATAACACCAGCGAGTTTGACATTTCGGATTTCTTGAAAGCCGGAGAGAATACGCTGGCGGTTCTTGTCCTGAAGTGGTGTGACGGAAGTTATTTAGAGGACCAGGATAAATTCCGTTTTTCCGGTATTTTCCGCGATGTATATATTATTTCCCGTCCCCAGGAACATATCCGGGACTATTTTGTCAAATCCGAAATTTCTCAGGATTCCAATAAAGCAAGAATTCTGGTAAATGTGGAATATTCCAATAAGGAAATCCAGGCCGACTGTGTTTTACTGGAAGCCGATGACAAAACCGGCGTATTCAGCGAAGACGGTAAAAGAATTCCAGGCCAGGCTAAGGGCAGTATTCTGGAGACCAAACAAATTACAGGCGGTCAGGCGGAATTTGAAATTGAGAATCCAAAGCTCTGGAACGCGGAAGCTCCCGTGCTTTATACCCTTCTTATAAAGACGGAAGAGGAAACCATCCTGCAGAGAGTGGCGTTAAGAAGAGTCGAAATTATAGACAGTGTTATCTATGTTAATAAAACCGCAATTAAAATAAAAGGCGTAAACCGCCATGACAGCGACCCTTATACCGGCGCCGCCGTTAACCGGCAGCAGGCGTTAAAGGATTTCACATTAATGAAGCGGCACAATATTAATGGGATACGTACCAGCCATTATCCGGCATCTCCCTGGTTTTTGCAGATGTGTGATGAAATCGGATTTTATGTGGTTTCCGAATCCGATATTGAATCCCACGGCTCCGTTGCATTTTATTCAGGAGGTTCTTTTACCACTTATGGGGATATTGTTCAGATGGATATATTTTATGATGCCGTCCGCGACCGTATCGAGAGCAATGTAATACGGAATAAGAACTGCGGCAGCATTATCTTCTGGTCTTTAGGAAATGAATCCGGTTACGGCAAGGCATTTGAAGATGGGGCCAGATGGATTAAATCCTACGACAATACCCGGCTGACCCATTATGAAGGCAGCATATATGAAACAGGAGGCCATAAAAATGATACCTCCATGCTGGATGTTTACAGTAAAATGTATGATTCTCTGGAACTGATCGAAGAATACTTAGGCAAGGAAGAAAATAAGAAACCTTATGTTTTATGTGAATTTATCCACGCCATGGGCAACGGCCCCGGAGATATTGAAGATTATTTTGAGAAAATATATAAGGAGGACAGATTTACAGGCGGTTTTGTATGGGAATGGTGTGACCATGCCGTTTATATGGGCAAAACCGCGGAAGGGAAAGATAGATTCTTCTATGGCGGTGATTTCGGGGAATATCCCCATGACGGAAATTTCTGTGTGGACGGACTTGTATTCCCGGACCGCAGGGTTGGCACCGGATTACTGGAGTATAAGAATGTAATCCGTCCCGTCAGGGCTTCCCTTAAAGATATGGGTTCCGGTGAAGTTTATTTTGAAAATAAGCTGGATTTTATGAATTTAAAGGATTACCTGAAAGTTACCTATGATGTGGTATGCAACGGCCATACGACAGAAAGCGGAGCCATAGAGGAGTTTGACATCCCTGCCGGCTCCGGAAAATCCTTCCATGTAAGTTTTAGTTTACCACAGGACGGAATTACCTATCTGAATCTGTATTATATATTAAAAGAAGATAAGCCCTATGCATCCAAAGGCTACGTATTAGGTTTTGACCAGCTTTTATTAAAGGAAGGAAGATATAAAGCAGACGGCCATAAAGAGAACAAAGCGGAAAATTCCGTATCCGGAGGAATCCGGGTCATGGAAGAAGAGCGGCAGATTATAATAACCGGAGCAGGTTTCCGTTATGTTTTTAATAAATTAACCGGAACCTTTGATTCCCTGGTGAATCATCAGGTTTCCTACCTGGATAAACCCATGGAGTTTAATATATACCGTGCTCCTACGGATAATGACCGCAATATTAAACAGGAATGGCGTAAAGCGGGCTATAACAGACCTGCGGTCAGGGTTTATCATACCGATACCGTAACCGGTGAATCCGTCACGATTACTTCCGTGCTGTCAATTGCGGCCATCCAGAGGGAACATATGCTGGATATTAAAGTGAAGTGGGCGGTCCGCCCGGATGGAAGTATTGGTGTGGAACTTCATGGAACCCGCAACACTGCCATGCCATATCTTCCCAGATTCGGCTTCAGGCTGTTTATGCCCAGGGAATATACAAAAGCAGAGTATTTTGCTTACGGTCCTTACGAAAGCTATATCGACAAACACAGATGCTCCCGTATGAGCAGATTTATACAGGACGTATCCGATATGCATGAGGACTATATCAGGCCCCAGGAAAATTCCAGCCATTACGGCTGCCAGTACTTAAAGGTTTCTGATGAACAGAATAATTACCTTGAAGTTACGGGAGCGGAAGATTTCAGTTTTAACGTATCGGAATACACCCAGGAGGAGCTGGAGGAAAAGCAGCATAATTTTGAACTGGAGAAATCAGGGCATACGGTGGTTTGCCTGGATTATAAGAACAGCGGTATCGGCTCCAACAGCTGCGGCCCTGAATTGATTAAGAAATACCGGCTGGACGAGAAAGAAATTACATTGAGCTGGAATCTGATATTATCCTGACAGAACATTAATATTGAATAACAAAAATCCGGATGTAGCTGGCAGTACATCCGGATTTTTTCCTTTCGGCGTTTGACCTGGGATTTTTCCTCATACACTTGAATCTATTTTAAAAGAAAGTTATAATATAATGAAAGCGGAGAGAGAAAATTACAAGCTTGCTTGTAATTTCCGACCGGAGCAACAAGATCATGAACACGCCTTATGTTCATGATATAATAAAAGCGGAGAGAAAATTGCAAGCTTGCTTGTAATTTCCGACCGGAGCAACAAGATTATGAACATGCCTTTTGTTCATAATATAATGAATGTCTATAAAATTGGTTTGCATCAGCTATAAGGAGTGTGAGTTTTATGCATGCAGATTTATTAAAGGCCAGAAATGAACTGCGAATGAAATTATTATCAAAAGCCGAAATAGTTATAAAAGCGGTGCACAATGAGAATCTCAATAATCTGAAGGAGATAGGCTTGTTTGGAAGTTTAGCGAATGATAAATTTACATGCAACAGTGACGCGGATATTTATCTGGAATTTGACGGTCCTTTACCGAGCAGACAAAAAAAAGGTATGCTTAGGTCGGTTGCGGAAGAAAACAACTGTGATATCGTATTCATAAACAGCAGTAGCTTGTCTGCGGATAATCCCGGTTTGCTGGTCGATGAGATATTTAAAAACAAAATCGTATTATGGAGGAAATAAAATATGATACAGAATGATTATTATCATATAGCTATGAATGATATGGATTATATAAACGCTGCCAAACATTTGCCGTATTATAATCAACATTGTATTGCCTGCCAGCAAATATGTGAAAAGCTGTTTAAGCATATCATAACAATATCGTACTCAGGAGAAGATAAAGATAAGTATCTGAAATCCCATTCCCTGCGGACCCTTTATAGGGTAATACGTGGTTATATAGCTTCTTTCCTGCTTCCGGAAGAAGAATTGGCCAATCTTACCGACTATTATTTTGATGCAAAGTATCCGGGAAATGATTTTTTTACTGCAAATGAGGAGGATTTTACGAAGTGCTATGCTACCGTTGAAAAAGTTGTGGAAGCCGTGAATAAGCTATTATGAGTTTTGCCATAGCTGGCGATAGGAGCAAATCTTTCAATTTGTGATGAAATAATCCAATTTCATTATAACCTGGATAACCTGGCTGAATAGTTATTTTGATTAGATAAGTACAAGCTGGTTAATAAACTTAAAACCCTCTGGGGGATGCGTATGACGCGCTATGGAAATTTGTCACTTAGGTGACAGCACGTCAGGGATAGAGTCTGGCAGGCCAGACTCTATTTTGTTTAATTTTAACAAAAGAAAATAAATCTTTTGGATGATTCTTTTTTTACAATGTGTTATAGTATTCTTTGGACAAATTATTCCTATGATTTTATGTAAGGAGAAAAAGAATGCCATATAAAGATATACAACACTTTATGCAATATCTGGATAAAAAAAATCAGCTGAAGCGGATTAAGGCAGAAGTCAGCCCAATCCTTGAAATTACGGAAATCGCGGACAGAGTGGTAAAACAAAGGGGGCCGGCCTTGCTTTTTGAAAAAGTAAAGGGCTCCCCCTATCCTCTGTTAATTAATACTTTTGGTTCCTACCGGAGAATGAGTATGGCTGTCGGAGCGGATAAACTGGATGACATCGGGAAAGACATACAGGACCTGATAGACTTCTCCAATTATCAGACCATGCTTGATAAAATAAAATCCATTCCAAGACTTGCCAGACTGCTGGCGGTTTTTCCCGTAAAAGTACCAAAAGCACCCTGCCAGGAGGTCATCGAAGAGCCGGACCTTACCAAGCTTCCCGCCTTAAAGTGCTGGCCCCAGGACGGAGGACGTTTTATTACCCTGCCTCTTGTTTTTACCAAGGACCCGGAGACCGGACAGCAGAATATCGGTATGTACCGGCTTCAGGTATATGATAAGACGACTACGGGTATGCACTGGCATCTGCATAAGGACGGCCGGGAGATTTATGAAAAGTACAAAAAACAGGGAGGCAAAATGCCGGTAACCGTAGTAATCGGATGTGACCCTGCCACCATTTATGCGGCTACGGCCCCTCTTCCCAAAATGATTGACGAGATTATGTTTGCCGGTTATTTAAGAAGGCTGCCGGTGCCCCTAGTCAAGTCCGTCACCAATGATATCTATATACCTGCCAACAGTGAGTTCGTCCTGGAAGGATATGTGGATACGGAAGAACTCAGAATGGAAGGCCCGTTTGGCGACCATACGGGATATTATTCCGAAAAGGATATGTATCCGGTATTTCATGTGACCAAAATGACCAGGAAGGAAAAGCCCGTATATATGGCAACCATTGTGGGCAGGCCTCCCATGGAAGACTGTTTTATCGGAAAGGCTACGGAACGTTTATTCCTTCCTCTGTTAAAGATGATAGCACCGGAAATCACAGACATTAATTTCCCGCTGGAAGGAGTTTTCCATAACTGTGTTATCGTATCCATACGGAAGAAATATCCCGGACATGCCAAAAAAGTCCTGAATACGCTGTGGGGAAACGGACAGATGATGTATACCAAGATGATTATTGTGGTGGATGCGGACGTAAATCCCCATGATATTTCCGCCGTCGCCTGGAAGGTATTTAATAACATTGATGCCAAAAGGGACCTGATTATATCGGAAGGGCCTTTAGACGCTCTGGATCATTCCTCCCCGCTGCAACTGATCGGCAACCGCCTGGGAATTGATGCTACGAAAAAGTGGGCTTCGGAAGGATATGAAAGGGAATGGCCTGATGATATCGTAATGTCGGGCAAGATAAAAGAAATGGTAGATAAGAGGTGGAAGGAGTATGGTATTTGACAAGCTGAAAAAGTACGGGGAACTTGTTATGTTTTCCCATACCGTATTTTCCCTGCCTTTCGGACTGCTTGCCATGCTCTGGGCAGCGGACGGCATCCCGGAGCTTCGGGTGTTTTTCTGGATACTGGTGGCCTTATTCGGAGCCAGAAACGGCGCCAATGCCTTTAACCGGATTGCCGACAGGTTTATCGACCAGAAAAACGAACGAACCAGGGACAGGCATCTGCCTACCGGCCAGGTAAAATTATTTGAAGCGGTAATTATAACGGCTCTATGCTTTGGGTTAATGGCGGCAGCTGCCTATATGTTAAATCTTACCTGCCTGATACTGCTGCCCTTTGCCATTGCCCTGTTTATATTTTATTCTTATTCAAAGCGGATAACCTGGCTCTGCCACTTTATCCTGGGAACAGCCTGCGGCGGGGCACCGGTAGGGGCCTGGATTGCGGTTACGGGCGGAATTACTTTCATGCCTCTTTTCTTAGGTGCGGCAGTTTGTTTTTGGGTGGCAGGCTTTGATATCATCTATGCCACCCAGGATATTGAATTTGACAGGAAAGAAGGACTTTATTCCGTGCCCGCCCGGTTCGGATTAAAAAATGCCTTGTGGATTGCAAGGGCATCCCATGCCATGCATATTCTCTGTCTGCTTGCCGTTTACATTCTAATGCCCAGGGGAATATTTTTCCTGGCAGGAATTATCGTATCCGCCGTTTTGCTCTGTGTGGAGCACTATAATGTAATACCGGAAAATAAAAATAAGATGATTTTCGCTTCCTACCACATAAATCAAATTTTAAGCGTCGTATTTTTTATATTTGCTATGATTGATTTCTGGTACGGAAAACTGAAGTAAAAAATGTATTCTATTTGCGTGATTCGTGCGAAGGAATGGAATAAAGAGTGATAGAAAATATAGATAGAGAAAGGATGCCGCAATGAGGTTCTTTCACTCCTTTTTATTTATGACAGTAGAATGCATCCTTGTATTCTATTGTATGCGGCAGTATCGCAGGCAGGCCAGCGATATGCAATTGGTGAAAAATATGAAAAGATATATAATTGGTGTAACCGGTGCCAGCGGAAGCGTCCTGTCCAGGCGGCTGATAAGCTATCTGGCGGGGACCGGGGCGGAACTTCATATTATTGCCACCGATACGGGAAAGAAGGTATTTGAATATGAAACAGGGATTCCCTGGGATATTTTTTTAGATGCCGTAAATCAGAAAAAATCGGTTATTGCAGCTTATGATAACAAAGACATGTTTGCCGGTGTGGCCAGCGGCTCCTTTGCTACAGATGCTATGATGATTGTACCCTGTTCCATGTCCACGGCCGCCAAAATCGCAGCAGGCACCGGCGGTAATTTATTATGCAGGGCTGCGGATGTTTGCCTGAAAGAGAAAACAAAGCTTGTTATTTCACCCAGGGAAGCTCCCCTGCATGCCATTCATCTGCGGAATCTGCTGACCCTTAGTGAATGCGGGGCGGTTATACTCCCGCCGGTTCCCATGTTTTATGCCAGGACGGAAAATTATACCGAAATGATAGACGGCATTGTGGGAAGGATTTTAAAATCCGCAGGGATTGAAAATGATTTATATACAAAATGGAACAGCGGAAAGGATAAATTAAATGAATTATAAAAAAGTTTGTGTTTTGGGCTTGTTATTTGCCATGTTACTGTTAACGGCGTGCTCTAAAGGAAAAAATACTTTGACGGTAGGCATCATGACGGATTTGGATTCCATTCCCTTTATTGTTGCCAAAAACCTGGGATATTTTGAGGATAATGTGAAGCTGGAAATCTATCAAAGTGCTATGGACAGGGACAGTGCCTTATATTCCGGCAATCTGGACGGCAGTATTTCCGATGTGCTTGCCGTATGTCTTGCACAGGAAGGTGATTTTCCGGTATATGCAACCTCCAAAACCTATGGCCGCTATGGAATTGCGGCGGGCAAAAATTCCGAAATTACCGAAGCCGGGATGCTGGAGGGAAAAGAAATCGGACTTAGCCTGAATACCATTATTGAATATGTAACAGACAGTATGGTTATGGCAGACGGCGGGGACCCGGCTCTTCTTAAAAAAGTTTCCGTGCCTAAGATACCGTCCAGGCTGGAACTTTTACAGAACAATCAGATTGATGCGGTTGCCATGCCGGAGCCCTATGTTACGGCAGCAGCAAAGGAGGGACAGACTATTGTGAATACTTCCGATGAACTGGGTATAAATCCGGGAATTATGTTATTTACAAAAACCGCAACCGAAAATAAAAAAAGTGAAATTAAGGCTTTTTATGAAGCTTACGATAAAGCGGCAGAGTATATTAATTCCACCGATCCGGCAGAATTCCTGCCCGCAGTCATAAAGGAGCTTGGGCTTCCGGATACCACCCTGGATATTAAGCTTCCTGAATACGGAAAAACCGCTCTGCCGGAGGAAGAACAGGTAATAAATGCCATGAAGTGGCTCATTGATAAAGGAATGTTAAAACAGGAATATACATATTCGGACCTGGTTAAAGAAATAAAATAATCCGGATTAAATCAAACTAAAATCAGTTGGTCAATGGAGTTAAAATGATAGAACTTAATGTACGGACAATTTATTATGAACCGGATAAGCCAATCCTTGAAAATATATCATTTGCAATAAAAAAAGGAGAGACGGCCGTTCTTACCGGAGCTTCCGGAATCGGCAAGTCTACTATTCTAAAGATGATTGCCGGTATCCATAAGGGCTATGACGGAAGGGTTTCCCTGCCGGAAAACAGCCGGATAGCCTTTATTTCACAGAATAATTCACTGCTTCCCTGGAAGACGGTTTATGATAATATTGTTTTGCTGAGAAAAGTGGAAACGGGACAGGCGGATAAAAAGAGCGCCCAAAAGCTCATGGAAAGCCTTGGTTTATCCGGATATGAAAAACAGTATCCTCTTTTTTTAAGCGGCGGCCAGTATCAGAGGACAGCCCTCGGTCAGGCATTTTTTTATGAACCGGATATTATACTGATGGACGAACCCTTTTCGGCGCTGGATGCAAAAACCAAAAGGGAAGTTCAGCAAGTCTTTTTAAATCTTCAGAAACAGCGTAATATTACTGCTTTATTAGTAACCCATAATCCGGAAGAGGCCGAATATATGGGCAGCAGGATAATAAATCTGAATAGTGAAAAATACGGGAAGGAGGAAACACCGTGAAGAAATGGTTTGGAATCCTGCTTCTGGTTGTATTATGGCAGTTAACGGCAATTCTAACGGGCAATAACATATTCCCCCCTTTTTTGCAGGTAATGAAATCACTGGTTTTGAATTTTGCCTCCGTCATAGTCCACGGGTTTTACAGCAGCTTCCGATTGGCGGCAGGTGTTTTACTGGCCGTTTTACTGGGAATGCCGGCAGGAATATTAATCGGTTATCACAAACAGCTCAGTGAATATATTTCACCGGTCATTTATTTACTGGCTCCCATACCCAAAATAGCACTGCTGCCTCTGATTATGCTATTGTTCGGAATAGGCGATTTATCCAAAATTTTTATTATTTTCATTATTATGTTTTTTCAGGTAGTTGTAGCCGCCCATGATGCCGTTAAAAATATTCCCCGGGAATATTTTATACCCCTTCGGACAATTCGGGCCGGACATAAGGCAATTATATTCCACATTATCATTCCGGCCGTGCTGCCGGAAATGTTTACTTCCGTACGTATCGGGCTTGCTACCGGGATATCCGTACTTTTTTTTGCCGAAACCTTCGGAACAAGGTGGGGGCTGGGATTTTATATTATGGATATGTGGATGAGGCTTGATTATAAGCAGATGTATGCCGGCATTTTAGTGCTGGGCATCCTGGGACTTATCAGTGTTACCATTGTGAACAGGCTCCAAAGGCGTATCTGTCCCTGGATGTCCGCACAGGATAAGCAGAATGAACCAAAGTGATTATTTTGTCAATTTTTTGGAAATAAAACCGGATATTTTTTAGTGATTGTAACCATTGTAAATATTCAGAATTCATATATAATGTTATAGGCATAATACTAAAAAGGCGGTTATGAATGGAAAATACGATTGTCATATTATTATACAAGCTATTGGAGCTGGAGATTTCTTTGGAAGAATTTTATGAGAACCTGTCCCAAAACGATTTTGTAAAAACGAATTCCGCGCTGAAAAATACGGCAGACATCCTTGCGGCGGAAGAGAGGAAACATATTGATGTATACCGGCGTTTTGTGAAACAGACACAATTAAAAGAAGATTATGTTATTCATGGCGATATCATGGGTGAGGTGGATTATTTGCTTGTCAGTCTGAAACAATCGATTCAGGGTTACGGTATTGTAACGGCAGGCCAGCTGATTGCTAAAGCTATTGATTATGAGAACAAACAGATTTTTCTCATATCCCGGATTATAGAGCTGCTGAAAAAGGAAACGCTGCCCCCATTTATAAATGAAATATTCGTAATATTACTCAATGAGGAACGAAAACAGCTTGCAAATCTTGTACCTTTTAACAAAATGTAATATATTGTCACGCATACCAATAATAGCTGTAAAAGCAAAGTATATACTATTGACATATAATTTCAATAATAGGTATAATCACTTTGATACCTAAAAGAGGAATCATACTATCATAAATAACGGAAGCGAACAGATATGTCAAAAATAAAAGCATTTATTGAGAAAGGCCATAATATATATATTATTTTAATTATAACATTTATAGTCAGTGTTGTTTTAAGGACCGGATTGGGTTTATTGTGCGGGCAGATGAATGTTTTTTATGATGAATTGCTGCATTGGAATTTAAGCAAATCCGTCTATTATCATCTGGGCAGTAATTTCAGGAATGATATCCTAAGCTATAAGGAAATATTATATTCCGCCGTAATATCCGTTTCCCATGGTTTTGGCAATACGCAGACACAGTATTATGTTGCGGTGGGGATTAATTCGGTTTTAATGTCTTCCGTTCTGTTTCCGGTATATTTTATGGCGGATAACTTCCTCAATAATAAATTCCGTTCCTTTATCATAGCCTTTTTAAGCATTATGATACCGGAAATGTACTATACCACGAAGATATTGCAGGAAAATCTGTATTATCCCATGGTCATCTGGTTTTTTTATATATTCATCGTGCTAATACTGAAAAACCAGTACAGATTGAGAAATGTTATTTTTCTTGGCTGTTATACTTTTCTGGCAAGTTTATGCAAACAAATGGCTCTTAATATTTTTGCGGGAGTCATTTTATATTATCTGCTTCAGTTTTTTATTTTTGATAAGGATAACAGGAAAAAATGCTTAACCAGCCTGCTTTTTTTTACAACCGTATTTCTAGGATTAAAGTTTTTCTATGATATTTTGTTTAATATATTAAATGATATCAGCAAGGAATCATCTGCGGAAGCGACTATTATGGCAATACTGCGGAATATGACGGACAGTTATCTGTTAAGCAGGTTAATTTATCCGGCCTTATCCTATCTGCTGCTGACGGTTTTGTATTTTGGTTATTTCACCATTGCCTTACCGCTGGCAGCGGGGAAGGAATTAAATAAAAAGGAACGTAATTTATTCCTTATAACAGGAACCGTATTCTTCTCCACCGTTATGGTGATTTGTCTCAGGATTATTCCTGCGGAGAATTTAGATGAGGTTGCTGCCAGATTCCATTTCCGGTATCTGTTTTACCTGATTGTACCTCTGCTGATACTTTTCTTCAGTATTTATGATAAAATTAAGAGAAGCCGGTTTAACATAAGGATTGTTATCCTGTCATTGATATATGTCCTTTTACTGGGCTATATCAGCATTATGCCTGCCGAAGGGTCCACAATTGACTGTGTGGGCGCCAATTATATCAAATACCTGTTTAACAGCGATATGATGGTTAACACCCTGCATATGCTTATTATCATAGGCATATCCGTCTGCATATATCTTTTATACAGAAAGAAAATTAAATTGTTTTATTCGGTTATATTGGCCGGACTTTTGTTATCGGGAGTTACCAGCAATCTGTATACTTATATTTATATCTATAATGACAAGCAGAATTCCGTTAGTAAAAATGAGGATGCCTTGGCTTTAAACGAGTACTTTGAAGGCCAGCCTGACTTTGACTGGAAATCCTTATTAATTGTTTCGGATAAAAATGTATCCGATGCCAAGCTGGAAACCTTTCTGAACCGTCCGGATTATTATTACTCCAAAACAGAGGATTTTAACGATTATATAAAGGAACGTCCGGGGGAATCCTTCTGGGAGCTTAATCTGTATAGCTTTAATCATCAGTTTCAGGATGCGGCCATAGGTTATCCGGAATATATTTTAACAAATAAATGGTTTTCCGTGGAAGGCTATGAAAGGGCAAATATTAATCTGAGCAGATTTTATCTGTACTCAAGAGAGTAATGAGCAATTTGTAAACAAAGATATTTAAGAGAGAAGAGATTAAATAAGTGAACCCGTTTAAGAACAACAGGAATACCGGCAAGTTTATCTGGAATACGGCAGGCATTATGTGCAATGCCGCTACCTCCTTTTTGTTGTTGATATTTGTGACAAGGATATGCGGTGATTATTATGCCGGCATTTTTGCACTGGGGTTTGCCAACGCCCAGCTGATGCTAACAATCGGCAGATATGGGATGAGGGCTTACCAGGCTACGGATGTGAAAGAAACCGTAAAGTTTCAGTCCTATTTTCTCTCAAGAATTATTACCTGTATTTTAATGTTATTCATAAGTATGCTCTATATAATAGGAAGCGGGTATACTTTTACGAAGGCCGCAATCGTATTCAGCATATGCGTGATTAAAATGGCAGATGCCCTGGAGGATGTGTTTCACGGCTTATTCCAGCAGAACGGCCGTATAGACCTGGCAGGTAAATTTTTAACCGCCAGAAACCTGATAACCGTGTCAGTCTTTATTATCCTGCTGGCGGTAACCAAAGACCTGCTGTTTACCTGTATTATAACAGGAGTTATATCGGTAGCGGCCTGTATTTGTTTGAATATACCCACAGCAAGAAAAATGGCTTCTGTCCGGTTAAAGCTTTATAAAAAGGAACTGATTGCCTTGTTTGCCGGCTGCTTTCCGCTGTTTATCGGCAGTTTTCTTGCCCTTTATATAAACAATGTTCCCAAATACATGATAGACCGGTATCTGACAGAAAATATACAGGCCTTTTTCAATATTTTATTTATGCCGGCGTTTGTAATTAATTTATTTAGTGAGTTTATATTTAAGCCTTTATTAACGGACCTGGCAATAAAATGGGAACAAAATCAAATAAAAAGCTTTGCGGCATATATATTCCGGTTATTACTGGGTATATTAATCATAACGTTTGTTGTGGTTGCCGGAGGATATCTTATCGGAAGCGAATTGCTGTCTTTTATCTATGGCGTTGATTTGATAATATACCGGAAAGAATTGGTTATCTTGCTGTTAAGCGGGGGCCTAAGTGCCTGTGTTTATCTTTTGTTTCATGTATTGACAGCAATGAGGCGGCAGATGATACTTCTGGCAGGATACGCGGCTGCTGCGCTGATTGTTACGGCTGTCAGCCCGGTCTTAGTACGGGAATATACTATGTTTGGCGCTTCAGTCACTAGTTTTATAGCAAATACAATTTTATTTTTAATCTTTTCTTTCCTGCTATTATCAGTTATTGTAAGAAAGTTGAAAACAAACGGATCTTAATAGAACAGTATGCCGGTTTATTCCATTGGGAATAGTACCGGAATGAAAGGTATGGATGCAAAATGAAGATACTGATCATAATACCGGTTTATAATGAAGAACATAACATTGAAAACGTTATTTCTCAGCTGAAGGAAAATGTTCCTTATGCTGACTATATAGTAGTAAACGATTGTTCCGATGATAATACGGTTTCGGTATGCAAAAAGAACGGTTTTCATTATATATCCCTGCCGGTAAACCTGGGTATAGGAGGCGGAGTGCAGGCGGGGTATCTGTATGCCGTGGAACATGATTATGATATTGCGATTCAAATGGACGGCGACGGACAGCATGATGCAAAATATATTGATAAAATCTTAAAGCCTCTCTTAGAAGATAAGGCGGATATTGTAATCGGTTCCCGTTTTCTGTTAAAACAGGGATTTCAGTCTTCCAGATTAAGAAGGCTTGGTATCAGTTTCTTAAGCTTATTAATTAAGCTGTGCAGCGGTATAAGCATAAAGGATGTTACCAGCGGTTTTCGTGCCGTTAATAAGAAGTTCATTAAGGTATACTCCCAGGAATATTCCCAGGATTACCCGGAACCGGAAGCGATTATCGCAGGTGCATATCATGAGGGCAGAATAAAAGAAGTTCCGGTAATCATGCATGAGAGGGAATCGGGCAGCAGTTCCATTCATTCCTGGAAAATTGTGTATTATATGATAAAGGTTTCCATTGCAATTTTTACGTATCGTCTTAAATACTGAACAGGAGGGAATTACATATGATTTCTTTGTCTCTTCGGATATTTTTGACGATTGGCCTGACGCTGTATTTTTTTCTGATATTTACACTTTTAAAGAGGAGAAGCCTCTCCTTAAAATATACCTTATTGTGGATATTCGGGGGAATCGGTATGGGATTGCTGATTATTTTCCCCCAAATCTTAAGTTGGTTTATTCACATTGTGGATATAAAACTGGCGAGTAACGGCGTTTTTGCCATTATACTTTTTTTTGTTTTAATTATTTTGATTTCCATCACTTCCATTGTTTCAAAACAAAGTGATAATATAAAAAGATTAATCCAGGAGAATGCCCTTCTGGAAAAGAGAATCCGGGAACTGGAAGATAAATTCGGTAAGGAAGGCGATGGCTCTGAGTAAAGGAGATTCTATTTTGACTACAGGAAAGAAACACACTTTTGTAATTTGCGCATACCGGAAGAGTCCGTTTTTGGAAGAATGTATCCGCTCCTTATTAAGGCAGACGGTAAGTTCCAGGCTGATTATGGTAACTTCAACGCCCAATGTATACATCAGCCGTATTTCACGTAAATATGGGATTCCCTTCAGGATTAATGACGGGGATAAGGGGATTGTACAGGACTGGAATTTTGCTTACGGGCAGGCAGGCACCCCATATATGACCATAGCCCATCAGGATGATGTTTATTCCAGGTTTTATACGGAAATTATGCTAAGAAAGATGGAACGGTCCAATAAATCTTTAATTGGATTTACGGATTATGCCGAGATTCGGGAAGGAAAGATTGTTAAAAGCAATATCATGTTGAATATAAAGAGGCTGATGTTATTTCCGCTGGCTGTCGGCGCCTTGCAGAAGAGCAGATTCGTAAGAAGAAGTATATTGTCTTTCGGATGTCCTATTTGCTGTCCTTCCGTAATGTTTAATAAAGATAGGCTTCCGGGCACTATTTTTCAGACGGGATACCGGTCCGACCAAGACTGGCAGGCCTGGGAAAAACTATCCAAATTAAACGGTAATTTTATATATTGCAACCGGATTCTGACTTATCACAGAATACATGAGGAGTCGGAGACAACTGCCATTATAGGGGACAAGGTCCGTTACAGGGAGGATTTTGATATGTTTCAACAGTTTTGGCCTGCGGGAATTGCAAAAATGCTGGTAAAGCTGTATTCAAAATCAGAAAAGTCTAATTTTATGAACAGATAGAGCCGCAGTAATACATCTGCCTGCAGATGCGTTATGCAATGGGGTAAAAGGTGAAAATGGGTAAAAGATGAAAGTTGGAATTATTACATTTCATAAAGTGAATAATTACGGTGCGGTATTACAGGCCTATGCCCTGCAGAAAACCATCCGGAGGCTTGGCTGCGAGTGTGATATTATAGACTATAACAGAAAAAGTCTCAGGGACGTTTTGTTGTGGCAGAAAAACAAAATAAAAGGTTTCTTAAAGGGTACGCCTGACCGCCAGAGCTATTCCAACATGGAATTTCTGAATATGGTCTTAACTACGGTATTTTTTAATAACAGGGCTGTGGCGGAGAAATTTGCTTCCTTCCGTAAAAGGCTGGATTTAAGCAGAGCTGTGGACAGCGGTACGGTAGAGGAATTAAATGAGGAATATGATTTATTTATATCCGGCAGCGATCAGGTCTGGAACTGCGGCAGAGTAATTCTGGATAAAAATTACCTGCTTGGTTTTGTAAAGGACAGCAGGAAAAAAGGCAGCTATGGGGCCAGTTTCGGAATTAAGAAGATACCGAAAAAGTACCTTTGGGATTATAAGAAATTACTTTCGGGATTTGAATATCTTTCCGTAAGAGAGGAAGCGGGAGCAAAGCTGACGAGGAGGTTAACCGGCAGGGAGGCTTTGGTAGTATTGGACCCTACACTTCTGTTACGGAAAGAGGATTGGGCCGCACTGACTGCCGGAAAGTCTGCAAAAGAGGATGTTATCATAGTTTATATGCTTGAGTATTCTGAAAACCTCTTAAGGTTTGCAAGGGAATTATCAAGGAGGGTAAATTGTCCCATCCGGCTTTTAAATAAACCTTTTAACCGCAGGATAAAGGAGGAATGCAGGACGGATGTGGGACCGGCAGAGTGGCTTCTGGAGCTTAAGAATGCAAGGTATGTAATAACCAACTCCTTTCACGGAGTCGCTTTTTCCATTAATTTTAACCGTAGTTTTTATGTGGAAATTGCGGAAGAAAGAATAAGAGGAGCTATGGCCTCCCGAATCGAACATATTTTAAAGACCTTTGGGTTAGAAGACAGGTTAATAACAAAAGAAGAGGGCAGCTCTGGAAATAAAAAGGAGAATTTCAGATTCGGCGTGCCGGATGTGGATTATAACAGGGTAAATAAAAAACTGGAGGAGCTTCGTGGGGATTCCATGGAATATTTAAGAAAGATGTTAGTGTGCTGATAAGTTGATGTCTATATCAATTGTGCAGAATGAATTTTCAGTCTGCAAGGCGGAGGAAGGAGATGTAGCGGTGGCTACATTGACTGACGACAACGCAGCAGATGGAAATTCAGGCAAGCAATTGGTATGGATATCAGCTTGTCGGTGCACTAGGAATTAAGGGGTAACGGAGTATTAACAGACAGGAGGCAGTTGAAACGGTTATGATTCAGTTATTCAAAGAAAAAAGTAATTGCTGCGGCTGCACGGCCTGCATGAATATCTGCCCCCGTAATTCCATTACCATGGAAAAGGATGAGGAAGGTTTTTTGTACCCTGTAATTGATGTTAATACCTGTATCCGGTGTATGGCCTGCGTAAAAGTATGCGCCTTCCATAATAAAGAATATAATGAAAAGATTCCGGGTGACCAGGAGGTCTTTGCCCTTAAGCATCCGGACCGGGACGTAAGGGAAAGAAGCTCTTCGGGAGGAGCTTTTACCCTTATCTCCGACTATGTCCTGGCTCAGGGAGGGAGTATTTACGGTGCGGTTTTTAATGAAAGCTTTGAAGTAATACATAGTAAAGCCTGTAACCGGAAACAGAGAGATAAGATGAGAGGCTCCAAATACGTTCAAAGTAACCTTGGCAGTATTTTTAAAGAGGTAAAGTCGGAGCTGGAAACGGGAAAGCCTGTGCTTTTTACCGGCACACCATGCCAGACCGGAGGCTTAAAAAGCTATCTCGGCAGGGAATACACAGGTTTAATCCTGTGTGACATAGTCTGTCATGGCGGGCCCAGTCCTAAGGTCTGGGAGGATTACAGGACATATCTGGAGGGAAAATACCGGGATAAAATAAGAGATATAAACTTCCGGAACAAGGATTCCGGGTGGCGGAACAGTTTTCTGAAAGTGGAATTCAACAGGTCCGTGTATAAAAAAAGCATGCAGGAGGACCCTTATTATATTTTGTTTTTTTCCCACCTGATCATCAGGCCCTCCTGTCATCAATGTGTCTATACCTCCTATCACAGGGAATCGGATATAACCCTGGCAGATTTCTGGGGAATCGAAAATACGGGAAAAGCCTTTCCCGATGATGATACGGGGGTATCCCTTGTATTGGTAAATACTAAGAAGGGGAAGGATTTGATTCAGAGCATACGGAAGGATTCGGAAATGGTTAAGAGCAGTCATTCCGCTTTTTATCAGCCTATCTTTGAAAGGCCAAGTAAAATATCGCCCAGGCGGCCCCTGTTCTGGAAGGAATATTTTGCAAAAGGAAACGCTGCATTGGTGAAATACGGGAAGCTGACTGCAACCCAATGGATGATAAAGAAAATTATAGTTCCGGTTTTAAAAAAGACCGGACTATATAACCGGGTGGTAAAAATTTGTTACAGTTCATGGCTCTGTAAAGATAAGCAGTTCCGTGAACAGTAACACGCTTCGCGATGCACACAAAACGTAAAATCGGCGTTTTGGCGCTGCTATACTCCGGTTTTTTGTGACTTTCCCTTCGCTGCACTCACAAAAAACACGTCGAGTTTATCGGCTGTGAATAGTAACAAAGATTTACTTTAAATAATATAAAGATTTAGGCGGTAAAACATTGTAACCTATGGTATTCTATGCTAAGATATCTAAGTAATGGCCGCAAAAGCCATTCAGGCAGAAAATCATCTCCTTGGAGATGAAGAAAAGAACCATTTTAACCATCCTGATTTATAGTCCGGAAAACGGACAGATGGGAGATAAAATGAAGCAGTTTATTCATGATAAAAGATTATTCATACGAAGATTGTTTTTAATCATACTGGATGTTATTTTAATTAATATAGCATCTTTCTCGGCACTGTTCATCCGTTTTGATTTCCGTCTGGGACAGATTCCGACCAATTATTCGGAAGCTGTGTTATCTTACATAATTATAAATACGGTAACCACTATTATTATATTTTTTCTGTTCCGTTTATACAACAGCCTTTGGAGATATGCCGGAATTGATGAATTGGTCAATATCATATTTGCCTGTACGCTGTCGGGAGGGCTGCAGTTAATCGGTATGCATTTCCTGCTGAATATCCATGTACCCAGGAGTTATTATCCGCTCAGTACCTTATTTATGATGGCTTTAATAAGCGTCAGCAGGTTTTTTTACCGGTATGCCAGAAGGCTGTCAAAACGTTATCATGGGACTTCCCAAAGCCGGATTATGATTGTCGGAGCAGGTGAGGCCGGCAACTATATTATCAGGGAAATAGCGGTAAGCGGCTATGTAAAAGGGAGTGTCGTATGTGCCATTGACGACAATAAAGATAAGCTGGGCAGCTATATTCAGGGCGTAAAGGTGGTAGGAGACCGGACTAAAATTATAGAAGCCGCCGAAAAGTACGAAATCAGTGATATTTTTATAGCCATGCCTTCGGCTTCCAGGAAGAATATAAAAGAGATTCTGGAAATCTGTAAGGAGACAGGCTGTGCCTTAAAGATTCTTCCCGGAATGTATCAATTGATTAATGAAGAGGTCAGCGTTACCAGATTGAGGGATGTTGAAATTGAGGACCTGCTTGGCAGGGAGCCTGTTAAAATTGACCCGGAAGGCATCGAGAATTATATCAGGGGCAAGGTCATAATGGTTACCGGCGGAGGCGGCTCCATAGGAAGCGAATTATGCAGGCAGATTGCAAAACAAGGGCCCCGAAAGTTAATTATTGTTGATATCTATGAAAATAATGCATATTTTATCCAGCAGGAATTAAAAAGCGAATATCCTGATTTAGACCTGGTAGTTTTAATTGCATCCGTCCGGAACTCCAATCGTATGAACTGGATTATGGAACGGTATAAGCCCAATATCATTTACCATGCGGCGGCCCACAAGCATGTTCCCCTTATGGAAGACAGTCCCAATGAAGCAATCAAGAATAATGTGGGCGGAACCTACAAGATGGCAAAAGCAGCCGATACATACGGAGTCCAGAAGTTTATACTTATTTCTTCCGATAAGGCCGTAAATCCGACCAATGTTATGGGGGCATCGAAAAGAATCTGTGAAATGATTATTCAGGCTTACAATAAGCAGTCAAAAACAGATTTTGTGGCCGTACGTTTTGGAAATGTTCTGGGCAGCAACGGCAGCGTAATCCCCTTATTTAAGGAACAGATTCTGCGGGGCGGGCCGGTTACCGTTACCCATCCGGATATTATAAGATACTTTATGACCATACCGGAAGCCGTGTCCCTGGTACTGCAGGCGGCCGCTTATGCCAAGGGGGGTGAAATCTTTGTCCTGGATATGGGGGAACCTGTCAAAATTGCGGAGCTTGCAAAAAACTTAATCCGTTTATCCGGTTATGAACCCGGCAGGGACATTACTATTGAATTCACCGGTTTAAGACCCGGAGAAAAACTGTATGAAGAGCTTTTAATGGACGAAGAGGGCCTGCAGGATACGGATAATAAATTGATACATATTGGAAAACCCATAGAAATGAGTGTGGACGACGTTTTAAAAGAAGTGGAAGAATTGGATATGGCAGCCAAGGAGGAAACGGAAGATATCAGGGATAGGATTAAAAAACTGGTTCCGACTTATTTTACAAAAGAATAAATGGGAAAAATACGGCATAGGCTTACCGGCGACAGGACAGAATGTATATTAATATGCATTCTGTCCTTTGGTGGGAATATTAAATAATTTGTTTGTTCAGTAAAAGTACCTTAGGAATCCGGATGCAGAAGTTCCATAAAGCTTTTATCCATTCTTAAATCCTTTTCAAATGGCACAACATCACAGGTATTTATATAGTGTTCCAGCAATCTTTCTTTCAGCTGCAATATGATTTCCCGGTATGAAGGGTCCGTTATCCTGTTATTTATCTCAGATGGGTCCTTTCTTAAATCATAAAATTCATCACTTTCGTAGAGCCTTTTAATATATTTATATTCTTTGGTGCGGCACATGATGGCCTTTCCGTTATACATATCATCCGAGTATTGCAAAGATTGTCTTGGATAATACAGCCTTTCCGGATTGGGTATTCCCTGGCCGCCGCTTTCTTTACAATGTTCTTCCCCTTTGCGGATGCCTCCTTCGCAAAATACCGCATCTCTGACCTTTTCTTCCTTTTCCGCAAGATAGGGAAGCAGTGATTTGCCGAAGTGGGTATGCCGCTTTTTAATCCCGGATAAATCTTCGGCTGTTGCGTAAAAATCAATCAGCTCTACCAATGTATCACAGTTTCCGGTGACTTTCTGCATTCCTTTTGGAAGCTTTACGATAAAAGGCACATTAGTCAGGCAATCCTCAAAACAATTCTGAGCTTTTTCCACCAGTCCGTAGTCTCCGGTAAAATCACCATGGTCACTGAAGACAAATATTGCGGTGTCATCATACACATTTTTTTCTTTCAGCGCTTGTACTATCATACCCGTCAGCTCGTCCACCTTGCTGCACATTGCCAGATACACGGCTCTCAGCTCATCAAAACGTTCCTCTTCCCATCCGGATATTCTCTGTAATTTACTCAGTTCCTTTTCTATCCTGGCCTTCCCGGTGAAATCCTTCGGAGGCTTTATACGTCCGGGAAGTCTGCTGATATTTATCCTGTCATAATATTTTTGGCTTATCTGGTAATCCGGATGTGGCAGCATAAGCGGCAGGAAAATACAAAACGGCTCATCCTGATTATAATTCCTGATAAAATCCGCTGCTCCCGTTGTCCATAAATCATCTATGGTCTTCCCTTCCGGTATGATACCTCTGAAAAAGGAATAATAATTATCTCCGTCCGGTTCCCCGCGCCAATTGCCGGCAGGAAGTTTATCGGGTTTTTGTGACGGAATATAATATGTATTGCAATAATCCTTGTAGTATTCTTCCTGCTGAGCGGGGAGAAGATCATTACGCTGGTTCATCCATACATGATATCCGTCTTCTTTTAGATATTTCAGCAATACGGGCTCATGGGAACGCATCATATGTGTCATTGTCCGGTGTCCTGCCACATGAGGGTACCATCCGCTCATAAAGCTGCACCGGGAGGGGGTACATACAGGATTCTGGCAGAAAGCATTGGAAAAAGAAGCTCCTTCCATTGCAAGCCGGTCCAGATTTGGGGTAAAGGATGCCGGATTTCCAAAATGAGCCATGCTGTCTGCACGCATTTGGTCCGGATTAATAATAACAATGTTTTTTCTTTTTTTCATATTTACACCCATTGCATACCGCAGGCGGGCCTGCGGCACTGCCACAATATATAAAAGTGAAACAAGTTTCACAGGCTGAAAGAAGCATTTTGTGGCAACCTTTCTATATTCATATTTAAAATATTTAACAGGTGGAATCCCTGTCAATATACCGGAACGGGACATACTCGTCAACTATTTTATTCTGTTCCGGATAAATCTGGTTAAACAAAAGGTCTACCGACCGGTAACCCATTTCGTAAGCATTTACATAAATGGTAGATAAGGCCGGAGAAAATTCCGAACCGGTGGTTGTTGAAAAAGCGGTGCCGATGATAGCAATGTCCTCCGGTATCCGGTAACCTGCTTTTTGAAGGTGGTTATATGCAGTAATGCAGAAATCTGCTGAATTAATAAAAAATCCGTCCGGAGGGGAAGGACTGTTGATATAACCGTCGATGATAGTACAGAACTGGAATGTGTCGTCGGGCGTATAGATACATAAACGGCATGTAAAATTTTCCTGTTCATGGGCTGCCTGAAAGGCTTCCAGAAGAGATTTCATTCTGGAATACTGGGGATCGTTCATAAATGAATAAAATAAAACTATATTTCTATAGCCTTTATCATAAAAAATCCGGAGCACTTCCTGGGCGTACAAATAATAACCACCGTAAATATTATGTTCTTTTACTATTATATCGCTGCCGTCGCCGGCAAATACAAAGGGCATGCCTGACGAAAGCAGATGCGGTATGCTGCCGATAATACCGCTGTTGATTCCGGGGAAGATGATGCCGTCAAAATCATGCTGATTGAACAGCAGTGCATTAGCGCCGGAATCAGTAATATTTTGGGGATTATAAAGCAGCATGTTAAAATGATAATGATTTAAATTATCTATAACCCCAAGTATAAACATATTATAAAATGAAAAATTATTTAGTGAGCCGTTAGAAACAAAAGGCAGTGCTATGGCAATTGTATTGGTAGAACCGGATGCCAGATGCCTGGCTCTGGTGTTCGGTATATAGCCAAGCCGGTTAATAGCTTCGGTTACTTTTCTGATTGTTTCATCGGAATATTTTCCTTTTTTATTTATGATTCTGGATACTGTACTGGCGGCAAGACCTGTTTCTTTTGCTATATCATAAATTGTAACTGAATTTCTATTTGTTTCCATTTTTTAAATCCTCCAAACAGAATGCTTATTAAATATAATATATCATAAAAATTAACATAAGTAAAGCGGAAATGCAACCGATTGCATAATGGCTTTATTATTATGATATTATACGTCAGTCATTAAAGAAAGGCATAAACTACATAAATAATTTTTTAAATCATATAAAAATAGAAATTATGCACAAAGAAATTTATAATATTATTGACAAAAAGATAAAACGGTGATATATTTCTTAATGTAACCGATTGCATTATTGGCGTAATATTATATCATGAAGGGAGAGGAGGCCTTTATTTCTACATTAAACGGTTGTTTTTATTTTTGTTCCAGGCTATGTTTCAGAGTTATTTCAGACAATTTTAGCAACTAAACAAGGTAGGAGGTATATAACTTATGGGCTTTATGAA
Source organism: Lachnoclostridium sp. UBA903 (assembly GCA_002294045.1). Lineage (GTDB taxonomy): Bacteria > Bacillota > Clostridia > Lachnospirales > Lachnospiraceae > Anaerocolumna. The sequence goes on from DBEP01000023.1 coordinate 88,359, forward strand.
AAAAATTAAAATGGTGGTTCTTATTTTAGCGGTAATTTTGATATTTACCGGATGCAGCACTGCATCAAAGAATTCCTCAGACAACGGCAGTTCTCCGTCGGGTGAATCGGCAGAAGCAGACACTTCCAAAACGGAAGACACAACCGGCGGCAAAAAAGCGGTTAATCTTACCATATGGCTTGCGGGCAGCGGTGACGCAATCTATGACACTGCTTACAGAACTGTACTTGATGCATATTGCAAAGAAAATCCAAATGTTACATATGAGCTTACGTTCATACCGTGGACGGATTATTTCACAAAACTTAACACGGGTCTGATTGGGGGCGCGGGACCTGATATTTTTATGCTGGGTTACGGACAGATGGGGTCTATTCAGGACCTGGGATATTGCCTGAACCTGGACCAGTATATTCCGGAAGATTGGGATGGTTATGATGATTTTTATGAAAACGTTTTAAAATCCGGCTATAAGGATGGAAGCCTGTACGGACTGTTCGCTCCCTCCACCAGAGTATGGGAGTATAGGAAGGATATTGCGGAGGCAAACGGTGTAACGGAAGAAGAACTATATATTAAAACGCCTGATGATTTTTATAATTTGGTCAGAAAGATGACCGTATACGATGATTCGGGTAAAGTTAAAACATATGGACTGGAGCTTGACCCCGACGGGGAGCAGGACTTTTTTGCCTTAACGTCTATGTATGATGAGGAACTGGCTTTATGGAATGATGATTTGACGGCGGCATTCAATAAGGAGGCCTCGGCGAAAGCGCTGGATGGTATGAAGGCATTGATAGAGGAAGGCGTGGTATGTTTCAGGGACCCCAGTGCAACCATATTTGGTGTTGCAGCCGGAACCGCAGCCATGGACCTGACAGCGGAAACCAATTACGCCGTTTCGGAAGCAGCCTATCCCGGGAACATCGGCATTGTAAAAAATGACATGAATACTCTTCTGATTGGTAATTATTTGGCGGTAAATGCTGCCAGCAGGAATCCGGATACCGCAGCCGAAGTGTTCCTGCATTTATATTCTAAAGAATCCCAGCAGGTACTTGCTGAGAAGGCCGCGCTTTATTCGGGAAGAAAGTCGTTGGATGATGCCTATCTGGAGCTTAATCCGGAATTTGAGAATGTTATCTATGCATATCAGAAATCCTATCCGTATTCCTTTACCATGAATAAGCTGTACAGTACGGTTATTGTAGATTTCCGTACCGGCATGGAACTGATTATAAAAGGCGCGGATTCGGTATCTACACTGGAGGATATGGAGGCACAGTGGAATTCCGTAATTGCTACGGCAGACAAATAAAGAAGGAGGATAAAAGGGTGAATTTAAAGTTAAAAAAGAAGAAAGGCAGCTTGGAATATGATAATATAGCATATCTTCTGATTGCACCCAGTTATCTGATATATTTGCTGTTTATTTTAATACCGATAGGCTGGACGGTCATAATGTCCTTTACCGATTTTAATCTTCGGGAGTATCGTTTCATCGGTTTTACGAATTACTTTAATATGTTTACGGACAGTGTATTTTTAAAGAGCCTTTGGAATACCATACGGTACAGTTTGATGACGATACCGGTAACAATAGTATTGGCGTTGTTTCTGGCTATTTTGCTCAATCAGAAGATAAAAGCCCGCGGATTTTTCAGAACGTTGTTTTATCTGCCCAACATTTTCTCCATGGTGGCGGTAGCCATGGCGTGGCTGTATCTGTATGATACAAATAGCGGTATCATTAATAAGGTGCTGAATGATTTAGGATTGCCTGACGTAGGCTGGGTGTCGGATGCAGGTACGGCAATGATATCGGTTGCACTTTTGAGCATATGGAACTCCACAGGATATAATATGGTACTGTTTCTGTCCGGCCTTCAGGGCATACCGGATTACCTGTATGAGGCTGCCAGCATTGACGGGGCAACAAGAATACGTAAATTTTTTGCCATTACTATGCCCATGCTGGCACCAACTACTTTTTTTGTATTTGTCATGTCGTGCATTCAGTCTTTTCAGATATTCGGCCAGGTGCTGATATTGACCAACGGAGGCCCATTGAACGCAACGACAACCATTGCCCATCAAATCTACCGGAACGGATTTGAATACTATAAGATGGGCTATGCATCTGCGCAAGCGGTAATTTTAATGGTAATTATATTGATTATCACGGTTATCAATATGAAGGCAGGAAAGGGTGGTGACAATGACCTTAACTAATTCTCAAATGGGAAATAAGGCAAAAAGCAGGCTTATTACTTGTGTTACGGTCATTACCCTGACGATTTGGGTCTGCATTACGCTGATACCAATTGTTATAGTAGTACTGACAGCATTTAAATCGGATACGGAAATTTCTATGGCTGATTTTAAATGGTTTCCGTCAAGTTTTACCTATTTAGAAAATTTCAGGGCCGCATTTGCCATGGGTGACTGGCTGCTGTATTTTAAGAACAGTTTCATTATCACAAGCATAACGGTTATCGGAAGCCTTTTGATAAATTCCTTGGCAGGGTATTCGTTTGCAAGACTTAAGTTCCGCGGCAGGGATGTGCTGTTTTTGCTTATTTTGATGGGAATGATGGTTTCTCCCCAGTCCATTATTATACCCCAATTTGTTATAATGAGGTCAGTACCCTTTGCGGGCGGCAACAATGCTTTGGGCCAGGGCGGCACGGGTCTTTTAAATACCTACGCTTCCTTGATTATACCTGCTTTGTCGGGAGCTTTCGGTATTTTTCTCTGCAGGCAGTTTTATGTTTCTTTTCCGCAGTCCTTGGATGATGCGGCAAGGATAGACGGATGCGGTGCATTTAAAACGTATGTAAAGGTATATCTGCCATTGTCCAAAACCATACTCGCCACACTTACCATATTAAAGTCCGTAAGTATATGGAATGACTTTTTTTATCCGCTGATTATGACACAGTCCGAAAATATGAAGACAGTCCAGCTGGGGCTGCAGATGTTCAGGGGTTCCACTTCAACCCACTATAATTGGCTTATGGCGGCCACCCTGATTACGGTCTTGCCTATGGTCATTGTATATTTCTGTGCTCAGAAATATTTTGTTCAGGGAATTGTTTCATCCGGTATGAAGAATTAATCTGACGGAAGGGGGCCCGTGCCTTTTCGGGCAACCTTCCTTCTGGTGCCCTGTACCGGAGCATGTTTAAAAATGCTTGTGCCGGGCCGTCTGTAGAGGCAGCTTATGTCTGAACCAATCAATAATAAATGATAGAATGGAGAATAACTTTATGAGAGCAATCATGGTTATGTACGACTCTTTAAACCGTCATTATCTTCCGAATTATGGCTGTAATCTGACCAAACTGCCGAATTTTATAAGACTCGGTGAGAAGACAGTTACTTTTGATAATTCCTATGCTGCCAGTCTGCCCTGCATGCCGGCAAGGAGAGAGCTGCATACGGGAAGAATTAATTTTCTTCACAGGGGCTGGAGTCCGTTGGAACCGTTTGATGATTCCATGCCGGAAATCTTAAAGCAGAATGGTATTTATTCACATTTGGTATCCGACCACCAGCATTACTGGGAGGACGGAGGTTCGACCTATCATACCCGTTACCAGTCATGGGAGATTTCCAGAGGGCAGGAAGGAGACGCCTGGAAGGGTTCCTTGGAGCCTGTTACGCCTGATTTTGATTTCGGACCTGGGATGGAGTCCGGCAGTGTGCCTTTTTCCGTAACGAACTGGAAACGTCAGGATGCGGTTAACCGGACGTATATAAAAAATAAAGAGGATTTTCCCCAGGCGAAAACCTTTCGCAAAGGCTTGGAATTTATTGAAAAAAATAAAGCTTATGATAACTGGTATCTTCAGATAGAAACCTTTGATCCCCATGAACCCTTCTTTACCCCGGAGGAATACCAGGACCTGTACCGTAAAGAAGGGGAGGAAGAATTTCCTTATGACTGGCCTCCTTACTATCCTGTTACGGAATCGGAAGAATTTATAGAGAAAGTAAAGAAAAAATATTTTGCACTGCTTGCCATGTGTGATGATTACCTGGGGAAGGTGCTTGATATGATGGATCAATATGATATGTGGAAGGATACCCTGCTGATTGTAAATACGGATCACGGATTTCTGCTGGGTGAGCACCTATGGTGGTCTAAGGGGCAAATGCCTGTTTATAATGAGCTTGCCTATACACCATTGTTTATCTGGGACCCGAGGACGGGAATTAAGAAGGAGAGGCGCAGTGCTCTGGTTCAAACCATTGACCTGGCGCCTACTATACTTGACTTTTTTGGACTGCCGGTTCCTAAAGATATGCAGGGGCATACACTTGCCGGGGTCATTAAAGAAGACAAGAAAATCAGGGATTACGCTGTCTTTGGCTTCTTTGGTTCCCATATCAATATAACGGACGGCAGATATTTATACATGAGAGCACCTGTAACCGTAGAGAACCGGCCCTTATATGAATATACACTGATGCCAACCCTGATGCGTGCAAGGATGGCACCGGCACGCCTGAAGGATGCGGTGATTCGGGAGCCCTTTGCATTTACAAAGGACTGCCCTACCTTAAAGCTTCTATCCGAAGACAGGGATGTGCCGAAAATCAGATACGGAAATAAATTATACGATTTGGAAAATGATCCTGGACAGATGCATCCTATCGATGCCCCTGAAAAGGAAACCGAATTGATTAACGAAATAGCAAAACTGATGCGGGAAAATGACGCTCCGGATGAACAGTATATCAGACTTGGAATTCCAAAGGATAGTTCCATGACCGTGGAAGAGCTGATGATACAGAGAGAGGCGGAGAAAAAAATACATTTTCCGGAGAGCATAAATTCGCTGGCGGAAAAATGGGAAACGGGAGCAGTATGGTGCTACAGGGCACTGGCTAATATACTGGCCGGCGAAATAAAGGAAAGTATTCTTGAGGAAAGGCTTTCTTCATTTATTATAAGTAATAAAATCAGAACGGTATCGTCTAGGGATATACTTGCATTCATGAAAACGGTAGTACCGGAAAATAATCAGGCGGCGGCAGCTTATACGATGATACTGACGGCAAGAGTAGACTAAAGAATGAAAGGAAGCTAACAATGAGAGCAATAATGGTTATGTATGATTCCCTGAACAGGAAGATGCTGGAGTCTTATGGCTGTGATTGGACTAAGACACCAAATTTCAAGAGGCTTGCAGATAAATGCGTGCAATTTGAGAACTGCTATGTGGGCAGCATGCCCTGTATACCTGCAAGAAGGGAACTTCATACGGGGCGTATTAATTTTCTGCACAGGAGCTGGGGACCTATGGAACCATATGATGATTCCATGCCTGAGATATTGAAGGACGGAGGGATTTACACGCATCTGGTAAGCGACCACCAGCATTATTGGGAAGACGGCGGGGCTACATACCACAACCGGTATTCCTCCTGGGAAATTTCACGTGGCTAGGAAGGAGATTTGTGGAAAGCGGATTTATCCTATCAGTATGACAAAGACACCGTATTTGACGGGAAGAAAAAGATACTTTCTTCCAAGCTGTATTCTGATATACTGAAGCATGACCAGATTAACAGACAGGTTATGGATACCGAAGAAAAGACATCACAGGCAGTGACGTTTTCCTGTGGACTTGAGTTTATCGAAACCAATCATGGAGAAGACAACTGGTTTTTACAAATTGAAACCTTTGACCCTCATGAACCGTTCTATACCTTAAAGGGAGATAAGGATTTATATCCGCACCGTTTTGTGGGAGATGCGGAGGCAGACTGGCCCCCGTACAGCCCTGTGAAGGAAGATGAAGAAACCATATGGCATGTAAGATACGAGTATGCGGCCCTTCTTTCCAAATGCGACCGGTATCTTGGCAAAGTGCTTGATATTATGGATAAATACCATATGTGGAAGGATACTATGCTGATTGTCAATACCGACCATGGCTTTTTGCTTGGAGAACATGGCTGGTGGGGTAAAACTGCCATGCCAATATATGATGAGATAGCCCATACGCCGCTTTATGTTTATGACCCGAGAATTAAGGAATATGCAGGGTATAAGCGTTATTCCCTGGTACAGACCATAGACATTGCACCCACACTTTTAGAGTTCTTTGGATTGGAAATTCCAAAAGATATGGAGGGGAAACCGCTCAGGAAAATTATGGAAAACGAGGAACCAATCAGGGAGTATGCCTTGTTTGGTTATCATGGAAGCCAGATTAATGTAACCGACGGCAGATATGTATATATGCATTCGGCGGTCAATCCGGATAATCCTGTCTATGAATATACCCTTATGCCAACACATATGCGCCGGATGTTCCGGCCGTCCGAATTGCAGGAATTAGAACTTGCCGGCCCTTTTACATTCAGTAAGGGATGTAAGCTGCTGAAGATAAAAGCGGAAAACAGAATGGGAGATACGACGGAATTTGGTTCAAAATTATTTGATTTGACAGAGAATCCGAACCAGTCCGCAGAAATACGGAATGAAGAAGTTCGCCAGAGAATGTTAAGTTATATTTCCCGATATATGAAGAAAAACGATGCACCGGAGGAGCTTTATTCCAGATACGGTATTGACAGGCAGTAATAAATAAATATCCGTTAATGTCTGCAAGACAGCTGCATCCGGGGACCGCCTTCCTCCCGGGATTATTTTCCTTCCTGCGTTTACCGTCAAAAGGCAGGTAATTTGATTGACATATTTGTCCCACACGTCTACAATACTTATAGAACTATATAATCTGTTTAATGAGGAGAATGGATATGCCGCCAATGAGTGTATTAATAAAACCTGCTTCCGGAAGCTGCAATATGAAATGTGAATACTGCTTCTATTGCGATGAACAGAATAAAAGAGCCGTTGCGTCTTTTGGAATTATGAATGAACATACTCTGAGGAACGTAATGCGTAAAACAATACTGCACGCCGACGGCATGTGTTCCATTGCATTTCAGGGCGGAGAACCTACTCTGGCAGGGATTGGCTTTTTCCATAAAGTTATTGAATATGGGAAGTATTTTAACAGAAAGCATATCAGGATAGAATATGCCTTACAAACCAATGGGCTGAATATTAACGATGAGTGGTGCAGGTTTTTTAAAGAGAATAATTTCCTGATTGGCCTGTCGGTTGACGGAACGCAGGACATACATGATAAATACCGTCATACCGGGTCAGGGAAGCCGACTTTTGAAATGGTTCAAAAAGCGGCGGAAATGTTGGATAAATATAAGGTGGATTATAATATTCTGACGGTTGTACACAAGGAAGTTGCCGACCGGATAGATGAGATATATAGATTTTACAAAAATAAGGGCTGGCATTATCAGCAATATATAGCATGTCTGGACCCTTTGTTTGAATCACCCGGAAAATACGGGTATTCTTTACTTCCCGCTGATTACGGCAAGTTCCTGATTAAACTATTCGACCTGTGGTTTTCCGATTTACAAATAAACCGGCAGCCTTACATCAGACAGTTTGAAAATTATATAGCCATTCTTTTCGGCAGAATGGCGGAAGCCTGTGATCAGAGAGGCATCTGCGGCATTCAATATGTCATAGAAGCAGACGGCAGCGTTTATCCATGTGATTTTTATATGCTGGATGAATATAAACTGGGAAATATAAATAATACTGCCATATCAGCCATGGATGAAAAAAGAAAAGAAATAAAATTTATAGAGGAATCCTTAAAGTTAACGGCAGACTGTAAACTATGCGAATTTTATGGCATATGCAAGGGAGGCTGTCAGAGGACCAGGTTAAAAACCGGGGATGCATTATATAAGAATTATCTATGTGAGGGATATAAGGAGTTTTTTAAGGAATGCCTTCCGAGGATGATACAGATAGCAGACAGAATAAGAAAAGTCAATTGATTTCTACAGAAGATTAACAGTATCCGTGATGAAGCTCCGTTGTTTTGAGAAGACATTTGGTCGGGTGCGCAGGAACGGGGGAAAGATAAATCATCATGAATCCTGAAAATTCTCTGTAGAGTTAATGTGTGTATAAAATAGATTATACGGTTTTTACCATAAATTCCTGAACCGCCGGTATCTTAAATAAAACAGGCAGCAGAATTGCCGATACTATAATTCCGAATAAATTCTGGACCAGATTAAAGGGTACTCCGGTAAATGCGGCGGCTGTCCCAAGGTTCATAATAAAAGCTTCAAATATAAAGTAACCGGCTGTTACCACAATACCGCCGGTTACTCCTGCAAGCAGGACCGGAATAACTTTAAGAACGGATTTTAATAAAAAGGTATTTACTGTGTGAAAGACAATACTGCCCGTTACCGCAGCCAAAGCTTTTATAAGGAAGGTTGCCCCAGCATAGCCTGCATATCCGGAAAAAACATCCGCAAACATAGAACCGATTCCCGCCGCAATTCCTCCATATACAGGACCAAGTATAATACCGGACAGGAGCACAAGGCCGTCTCCTAAGTGAATATAGCCGGAAGTCGGGGAAGGAACCCTGATTGCCATGGTTGCGACGCAGGTCATGGCAGCCATCAAAGCTGCTATTACAATTTTAAGAGTTTTATTTTTCATGAATGACTGCTCCTTTCAATAGTATATCGTGACCTTCACCCCCAGTCAGAGGGGGGTTCACTGCACTTCTTACAAACTAACGTATTTCTGTACATTTCTTTATCGTAATTTTATTTAAGTTACTTTATAATAATCTTGGTATGATTAAAAGTTCCAGAATTAATATAATTAACAGTGCCAGATGCATGAATGGTTTGATATGGGCAAGGCAGAATAATACGGTCCGTGATTTTACTTACCATTTCTGTTTCTGGGAATATCCATTTCAATTTTACCATACGGACTCTTTACTGTTTTAGGAGTATAACATTTCTTTATAATTAATGACGAGTTTACCCTTTTTATTTTAAGATAACCAATAGAAACATCCATCTTTGTTACCAGCATTTCCTGCATCATTTCTTTGAGTAGGTTGTAGATACCACCTACATTTTGAGTGTTGTTTTCTTTGATAATCTGTCGTAATTGGTTCTTGGCAATAACTATAAAAAACCACCTTCCTGATAAAATTATTCATCTCTATTTCTTATCAAGAAAGTGGTGATTATTACCAATATATTAGGTTAGTTATATTACCACAGATTTAACTCTTGCCGGATAGCTGGTATTCTTTATCGAATTTTTAGTACCAGACACAGAAAATTTTACGCTCTCTTTTCGTTAGAGAATCTTGGGTCTATGACTACCTATATTGTAAATCCTTCCATATAAGTAGTAATAAACTGTATTTCTGCTATGTCTACAAGTTAATATGGTTGCTAACGATTACAGCATAAATATCGGTTCATAATATAAAATTATAATAAATTATTTAACGTCAAACTCCAATTACTAGTAGTTCTACTTAAATTTAAAGTGTAAGTTGCACCAAATGTGTAATAACCTGCAAATGCAATATATTTGCTATATCCAGTATTATAACTCCATGAACTTGATGTAGGAGTTTTGGTATTACTATTATTTACCATTCCTGTTGGCCCGGTACCTACTGCTCCATAAACTAAATTCTGAGATGAAACGGAAATAGATGAATCACTTATGGTGTAACCTCCAGTTACTTTTGTGAGGTTATATATTGCAACTCCATAACTATCAGTTGAAATGCTATAATATATCGTACAATAACCTAATACACCGAGACTATTATCCCATTTATCTAAATAGGTATTTCCACTTGAATTTAATAATGTAGATTCTGTAGCAATTACTGATTCATTGTGTTTAGTTGCAACTAACGAGGGTGGTATCGGTTCGGAAAATGTTGACTTTAAAGTATTTGATACAGCTGATGAATCTGCTTTTTCTGATAAGTCAAAAGCATATGTAATTGCCATAATAGATTTATTATCCCCATTATAAACCTCATCAGTAGAAATATTGAGTAAAGGTATTCCATAACTCTGTCCCTTGTTATCTGTTATTTTAGCTATTTTGTCCGCTTTTTTATTTTTATTATTATTTTTAGCTTGTTTAATTAACTTATCTAAATTATTTTTAATACTTCTATCATACTCTGATATAGCATTTTGGGATTTAATATCCTCTGTTTTATCATTTGCTTCAACGTTGAAAGTTATATTAATACAAAACAAAGATATAAGTAAAAATGAACAAAAAAGTTTTTTTATAAATAATTTTTTCATATCTATCCCCCTTTTCAAATATTGTTTGCTGTATCACGTTTTCTTAACACTCTCATTATATTAATGACTAAACTAAATATCTGGAATATAATTGCAATATAGTAACCAGCAGAAAATGTTGAAAAATATGTTGTCCCAGCTAAATTAATTGGAACATAGTAATTTGGAAAAAACGTTAATACTATAACTAAGATTATTTGTGTAATAACAGAATATATATATTTGTTATTTTGTAAAGCCATATACTGTATTATAATACAATATAAATATAAAAGAGCAATTCTGCCTCTATCATTAAATAAAACAAAAATACCATTTACACCAGTTCTTATAAAAGTATTTTTATCAACAATAAGTTGTTGATACCATTCTAATGGTACAAATAATAAAGGTATAATCAGAAAAATTAATGGATAGTATTTTTTTAGTTTACTAAAGATTATAATTCCCTCCTTATTAATAAATATTTTGGTGATTGCGTACCCTCACTTTTTAAATTATAATAGTGTATTTTTATTACATATTATCCCTTCTCTCTGGATTGTTATTTGATTTGAGAATTATGTATAGAATACATATAACTTTTTCAGTTATTTAATTATTATAATCTTTTAATTATAATTTTGCAATTATATATTGCCTGTTCTACATGTTTTTTGTCTATTCTACATGATTAAATAACTAATTGTTACTTTTTACCAAATTAAAAATAGTCGGCTCGGTATTTTTCCTGCTGTCTTTATCTACCGTCCCCTTATGCAAAAATGATATAGGACTTCTTATGCAGTCAGATAGATGGACAAACTGGACTGATAATTTTCTTAGGATGAGAAGAAGAATATTTTGCATATAATGGGATATGGAAATGGAAAGTTACAAATTAACGATAGTATTTCTTAATAATAAAGAACTTATATTAAATAATTTATTTGAAAATGTATAGCTAAATATTAATGTGAGGGGATGCATAAAATCATGATTAAAAAATACAGGATAATCAAACAAATAGTACTGCCTGTAATAATATTGATATTAATTGACCAGGCCATAAAAATATATATTTCAGTAAATTTCCTAAATAAGAATTTCTATTTTATTGACCATATACTTGGTTTTAAGCCGCATCTCAACACAGAATATTCGTGGTTAAATAGTATCAGCAATATGGGAATCGGCTTAAAGACACATATAATTTTCACAATCATAATATTCTTAGTTTCTGTTGCAATTTACGACTTTATGAAGAATAAATACAAAACCGGAAAATTGGAAAATCGGCTGTTTATATTTCTGTTTGCAGGAACACTCTGTTCTCTTATTGATAAAGTATTTTGGGGCGGCAGTTTAGATTATATCCGGTTGGAAGGATTTTTTATATTTGATTTAAAGGATGTATATATTACTATCTTTGAAATTATAGTTATACTTTGCATTATATTCAATTATAAAGGATTAAGAAAATTTAACGAAAAGAAATTTTTTCATGAGTTCAGAAATTATATGAAAGGCAAATATTTAAAAAAATAAGGTTTATGCGAAATATAAAATTCTTCTTTCGGAGAGTTGAAGATTCTGCATGGGAAACTTGCGTAATGTTGTAATTTATACTATAATAACTTAGTTAAGTTTCCTATTTTATTATAGTTTTCTATGAAAAGTCTTTATAACTGCACGAACAGAATGAAATTATTTTAGCGCCGGTTTCATACATGTTTTTTGAAAGGAGAAAATGATGGATTTACATAAATTATTAGAGCAGGTTAAAAACAGCGAAATAGATATATCAGAAGCGGAAGAGCTGTTAAAAAAATTACCCTATGAGGATTTGGGTTTTGCTAAGCTGGACCACCACAGGACTTTGCGTTCCGGTTTTGGTGAAGTAGTATTCTGCCAGGGAAAGTCTATTCCCCATTTAAAGGATATATTCACGAAATTTTATGAACACGATACCAATGTACTGGGAACGAGAGCCGATAATAAGCAATATGAAGAGGTGAAGAAGGTATTGCCCATGGTGGAATATGACCCGGTATCCCGTATCTTATCCATTAAGAAAATACAAAAACCGGGCCAGGGCTGTGTTGTAGTCTGTACAGGGGGTACTTCGGACATACCTGTGGCGGAAGAAGCAGCCCAGACCGCGGAATTTTTTGGATCCAATGTAATCAGGATTTATGATGTAGGTGTGGCCGGTATCCACAGGCTGCTTTCCAAGCTGGAAGTAATCCATAAAGCCAATTGCATTATTGCCGTTGCAGGAATGGAAGGAGCCTTAGGCGGCGTTGTGGCGGGCCTGGTAGAAAAACCGGTAATTGCAGTTCCTACCTCAATCGGATACGGTGCCAATTTCGGCGGATTATCCGCGCTTTTAACCATGCTTAATTCCTGTGCGGAAGGCCTTGCGGTGGTCAATATTGATAATGGCTTCGGGGCCGGTTATATTGCTACCCAGATAAACCGTCTGGGAAGGGATAAGGAACAATAGCCCCGAAGAGCTGTTTACTGCCGGCTTGCAAGAGTCTGGACAAGACTATAAAGTGTTACGTAGTCTATTCCGGATTCCTTGCTCAATACCTTAATACTTTCACATTCGGGATAATAAAAAGTTTTATTTTTAAAGGTACATACTTTTATAAGTGCTTCACCGTAAGGGGTTGTTATCCTTTGGGTTTCCCGGCTCAGTGTTGTCCGGAGGGACTCGTGCTTCCGGATTCCAATAGTGGTGGTATGGGTAAAGATGATTTCTTCCATCCGTTCAATTTTATCTTCGCTGCAGATTACTCCCAGAAGATAAGCAGGGCGGTTCTTTTTCATAAATATCGGCGTATGATATACATCCTTTGCGCCGTGCTCCAATAAAGCTTCCATAGCTATGGATAAAGCTTCTCCGGTACAGTCATCAATATTTGCTTCCAATACCCATACCTTATCCGGGATGACGGAAAAAGAAGTATCAGAAGTATTAACAGCGGCGTCTTCGATTAACATGGCACGCAGGAAACTGGTCCGTTCGTAATTCCTTTTTCCGGCACCAAGTCCAATCTTACTTATTTTAAATTCCTTCGGCAGAATATCGCCGGTCTTTATGGCGGCTGCGATTGCGGCGCCGGTTGGTGTAACCAGTTCTCCCTTTACTGAAGTAATATGAAGTTTCAGATGGTGTTCGGCTGCTATATTGACTACGGCCGGTACGGGAACAGGGAGTACACCGTGCTGGCAGTTAATGTGACCGGTTCCTTCATATAGTTCCGATATAATTACTTCTCCGATATTTAAATTATCCAGACAGACAGCTGTGGCGACGATATCAACAATGGAATCCACCGCACCAACCTCATGGAAATGTACCTCTTCAACGGGCTTGCCGTGGGCTTTGGACTCTGCAACCGCTACAATGCGGAATATCCTCTTGGCAATATTTCTGGCATTTTCCGTTATACCTGACCCATCAATAATTGCATTAATATCGTTTAAATTCCTGTGTTCATGATGTCCGTAATGTATATGGGGATGGTTTCCTTCATGAGAATGGATGTGTCTGTGGCTGCTGTCTGTTTGTTTTAAATGGGCATGAAGGTGCCTGTGTACATGGTGGTGTTTATGTTTATTATCATGAGCATGGTCAGTAGCATGTTCATGGGAATGGGTAATATCCGAATGTACATGGGAATGAAAACTGTCCGAATTATGAGCAGGAGAATGTACAGGTTCATCCTGTTCGTGGGAATGCTCTATATTATACTCATGGTAATAGGCATGGCTGTCGGCTTCATCCACCTCATAGCTCGTTTCCGGAACATCCAGGATAACATTAAAATCGCAGGCATCAATGCTGTTTTTTTCTTTTCTGCTTATTTCTATCCTAAAGCCGTCCACATTAAGACTGTTTAAACCGGCCATTAAAACATCTGCGTCAGCGCCCAGGTCGATAAGGGCGGCTACGGTCATATCTCCGCTGATACCGGAGTAACATTCTAAATATAAAGTCTTTTTATCCATTTCTTTCTCCTGTCTTCTCAATGATACTATTGTCAGGGCAGCCGTATAAATATAGCCTGCCATAATTATAAAGGATTGCTGTTGGCAGTATGGCAGGCTTGCCGGCTCCATATTCCGTTTTTATTATATCATGAATAAAAAACGTATTCATGATCTTGTTGCTCCGGTCGGAAATTACAAGCAAGCTTGCAATTTCCTCTCTCCGCTTTCATTATATCATTATATACCGGATATAGGCAAATATTTGTATTATAAAAATTCATATCCATCCTGCGTTTCCCGGAACATTCACTCAGGAAAATCACCCTTTCGAATTTTCATTAGGATTACAAGCCGTTAACGGCATAGAACTCATACCGGCCGGTCTTTGATAAAGAACTGAAAAATTTCCTGCATTTTATAAAGTTCGTAAGATTGTACCAGAAAGCGGAATCCTCGACATTGAATCAGAGAAGGTGGGAGAATAAAATAAACATATGCTTTTGGTATTAAAATACCTGCAGGTGAATGGAGGAAAGTGTAATAAAAAAGCTCCATCCGGTATTATTTGCAATACCTTTGGGCGGCGTCATGACAGAATAAAAATATAGAAAAAGAAAGGGTGCCATAAGGTGGTTTTTTCACTGCTTTTTATTTGTGGCGGTATCGCGGGCCAGCCTGCGGTGAGCAATAGGTGTAAACTATGAAAACAGACAGTTTGGCAAGAAAAGAAGAAAGGCTCGTGAAACGGCGCATTGCCAGGAAAAATCTGAATCTTTATTTATTTTTGATTCCCGGGATCCTGTTTATATTCCTGTTCCGTTATATGCCCATGTACGGGATTGTGACCGGGTTTCAGGATTATAATATCTTTTCGGGTATTTTACATAGCCCCTGGGTGGGGTTTAAACATTTTAATACCTTATTTTCTTCACCGGATTTTTATAAGGTGCTTCGCAATACTTTAATAATCAGTTTTGGAAAAATACTGTTTACCTTTCCCATGTCCATATTAATTGCCATTTTATTAAATGAGATCGGTAAACAGATCTTTAAAAAAGTATTCCAGACCGTTTTGTATCTTCCCCACTTTTTATCCTGGGTTATTGTAACCGGTCTTGTAGCGGCAGCGTGTTCGCCTTCTACCGGTATCAT
>DBEP01000023.1:103724-174148 GCA_002294045.1 Lachnoclostridium sp. UBA903
GGGAAGATCAAGCAAATCATACATATTACTCTGCCGGGGATGTTATCCATCATTCTGCTGATGTTTATATTAAAATTAGGCGGCGTATTGAATGCCAATACGGAACAGATTTTACTGATGTATAACCCCACCGTCTACAATACGGGGGATGTATTGGGTACTTATATATATCGTACGGGCGTCTCTCAAATGAATTACAGCTATGCTACGGCAATCGGGCTGTTCGAATCACTGGTGGGATTATTTCTGGTGCTGGTTGGAAACTACACCAGTAAAAAGGCGGCAGGAAGGAGCATCTGGTAATGCGTGGCGTAAAAACTAAGACAAAAAAGAAAATTATTACGGAATCGAATTTGGTTACGGCCTTCTCCTATTTGTTTATTGGCGTATTGTCCCTTATTGTATTATTTCCCTTAATGCATGTGATATCCAAGGCCTTCAGTGCGGAGTGGGCAATCAATTCCGGTACGGTGGGTATATTCCCGGTGGATTTCCAGACCAGTGCCATAAAAAGCATATTGGTGTCAAATAACTTTCTGTCGGCATTTGGCAATTCCTTATTTGTGACCATAGCCGGCACGGTGTGTACCCTGGCTTTGACGGCCCTGACGGCTTATCCGCTGTCTATGCGCCAGCTTCCTTATATGAAAGGCTTTCTGCTATTATTTGTATTTACGATGTATTTTGGAGGAGGCATTATCCCGACCTATCTTCTCTATCATGCCTATGGTATTCTTAACACCAGAAGTGTTTTAATATTGCCGGGACTGATTAATGTATTCCATCTGCTGATTATAAAGAACTTTTACGAGGATATTCCGGAAAGCATCGTGGAATCGGCCAAGGTAGACGGGGCCGGCAATCTGACCATATTTCTTAAGTTTATCGTACCGCTTAGTAAGCCGGTCTACGCGACTATAGTAGTATTTACCTCTGTTATGCTATGGAATAACTACTTTGATCCAATGTTGTATGTAAACAGCCCGGGACTCCAGACTCTGCCCTTATATTTACGGGATATGATAATGAAAGCCCAGGATATTCAGGCCAAGGCCCTGCTGTTAACGGATGTTTCGGCGGAAAGTATTACGGCCGCAGCAATAGTAGCCTCCACCGTACCTATCTTACTGGTATATCCGTTTATGCAGAGGCACTTTGTAAAGGGTATGACCATCGGTTCTACCAAAGGTTAGCAGAAACATCTGCCTGCAGATGTGTTATGCAATAGATTTATATAACTTATAACTAATTATTTATGGAGGATTAAAAGGTGAAAAAAGGAAAGAAATTTGCAGCAATTATCTTATCAGTGTGTTTAGTGGGTTCCTTATTGACCGGATGCAGCGGGGGTGCATCCAAAAATAGTAATTCGGAAGGTGCTGTTACCGAATCGGAGGAAAGCACCGGCGGGAAAGAGCGGAAAGTTTTGAAAGCCCTGGTTCCGAACCAGGGAGGCCTGGCATGGAATGACGGTCAGGCAAATCCCGTTTATGACTGGCTTACGGAGACCACCGGTTATAAGGTAGAATATGATGTACTGCCTGTAGATAATCCAAACGACAAATTAAATGCCATCATGGCAGCAGGCGCGGAATATGATTTTATTGTTCTGGCCGATAAAAGCAGGTATGCGGAATATGCCAGCCAGGGTGCGTTAATGGATATGAAATCTCTGGTTGAGCAGTATGCGCCAAATGTTGCGTCCAGCATCAATCAGACCTTATTGGACATTTGCACGGTAGGAGATACTTATTATGCCATACCGAATATGGGACCAAGCGGCCGTGAAGACAGTGCCAATGTGGGTCTGGGACTTTTAGTCCGTACCGATATCTTGAAGGAGATGGGTCTTTCCAAACCGACCACTCTGGACGAATTTACCGCCATGCTGGAAACCTTTAAATCAACGGACCCTAAGGGCAAAGGCAATGCCAACGTTCCCTTTACCGTTAATATCGGTGACTTATATGCCGTAAGAAACAACAGTATAGGCGGTGCTTTCGGCATTGAATCCGATTGGAAGGACGTCAACAACGAGCTGGTGCCTTACCAGGTACAGGAAGGTTTCTATGACTTTTTGGTATATCTTAATGAGCTTTATACAAAAGGATTAATGGACCCTGAAATGCCTACCAACCAGTCGGCAACCATTCTGGAAAAATTTACGACGGACCTGGCATTATGTAAAATGGACGGCTACTGGTCCATTCCCTCATTAGTAGATACCTTTAGTAAAACCAACCCGGACGCGGTCATTGAATTTGTTCAGCCCCTGGCAAAGGACGGTGTTGCGGCGACCAGTGTAGGAACAAGGAACCAGATCGATAATTATGTGGTGGTTCCAAAGAATTCGAAAAATGTGGAAGCGACTATGGATTATATAAACCAGAAGTTAGACCCTGATATTTTTAAAGAAATGGTACTCGGGGAAGAAGGCGTGGACTATACAGTAGATAAAGAAGGTAATTACCTGCCGGTCCTTCCTACTTTCTTTGAAGACAGGGGCAATGCCAATGCTTACCTGACAGGGGCCAATGAGGATTACGGAAAATACTGGCTGTGCAGGGCAAGAAAGGATGAGAATCAGTTTGAGGCTTATTCCCAGTTAAATTATGATTATGACGAATTTGTAAAACCGGACCCGTCTTCTGATTTACCCTGTGCCGTATACACCGAAATATCCTCGGATATTACCAATTCCAAAAGCCTGACGGAAGAATTTATCGTTAATTCCATCGTGACCGGAATCACCCAAGAAAGCTTTGAAGATTTCGTGACCAACTGGAAAGCACAGTGTGGGGATAAGCTGACCAAAGCTTATAATGGCTGGTATCAGTCCAGATGATCTTCGTAACCAGGCGAAAGATCAACAGTAAGTATACTTTATACCTGCTACGCGCAGGTATAAGGTTAAATAATAAGGAGGGTGGCAGAGAATTCCTGTCTCCCTTCCTTTGGCATTTTACAATCATATTAAAGGAGGGAATGAAATGAAAGTTCAGTTTTCACAGGAGATTACGTTAAAGGAGGAATATGATATTATAATAACAGGAGGAGGACCGGCCGGCTGTGCCGCTGCAATTGCGGCCGCCAGGGGAGGTGCACGTACCCTTTTGATCGATGCCTCCTGTTCTCTGGGCGGCATGGGTACCATCGGCCTGGTACCTGCCTGGTGCCCTTTTTCCGACAAAGAAAAAATTGTTTATAAAGGAATAGCGGAAGAAGTTTTTGAAAAAGCAAAGTCAGAAATGAGACATGTGAAAAAAGAAGACAGTGACTGGGTGCCCATTGACACGGAGGCTTTAAAACGGGTATATGACAGGCTGACCTGCGGAGCGGGAGCAGACGTTCTTTTTTCTACACAGGTAGTATATATATCCCGCAAAGAAGATAGAATCGAGTATGTGGTTGCCGCCAATAAAAGCGGATTGACTGCCTTTGGGGGAAAGGTATTTATTGATTGCACCGGGGATGCGGACCTTTTTGCCCTTGCCGGCCTGCCCTTTGAATATGGGGACGAAGACCATGTTGTGCAGCCGTCGACCCATTGTTTTACCCTGGCAAATGTAAATGAATATTATTACCGTAATTCTCCCGTCCTTCACATGAATAATCCGGATTGTGCCGCCTATTCCATAGCAAGGTCTGAAAAATATCCTCTTATTACGGATGCCCATTGCTGCCATTCCCTTCAGGGGCCGGGAACGGTAGGCTTTAATGCGGGACATATATGGAATGTGGATGCAACGGACCCGTTAAGTATATCCAAAGCCATAATGGAAGGGCGTGAACTGGCCTACCAGTATCATCAGGGATTAAAGGAGTATCTGCCGGAAACTTTCGGAGCATCTTATCTGGTAAATACCGCTCCTGTTGTGGGAGTCAGGGAATCCAGGCGGATATTGGGGGAATATGTTCTTACCTGTGAGGATTATATGGAGAGAAGGACCTTTCCCGATGAAATCGGCCGGAACTGTTATTTTCTGGATGTACATCTTACGAAGGAGGAAAGGGATAAAGTGATGCGGGGCGAGAGTAACGGGGAAGAAGGCTTTCAAAGCTACGGACCTGGGGAATCCCATGGAATTCCTTACGGAAGCCTGATACCAAAGGAAGTGAATAATCTCTTAGCCGCCGGAAGAATTATATCCTGTGACCACAGAATATTAGGCAGTGTAAGGGTTATGCCCGTCTGCCTCGTTACCGGCCAGGCTGCAGGAACTGCCGCCGTAATGGCTGCAAAAACCGGTGATACCCACAAGGTAGACAGGAACAGGCTTAGAAATAAACTGAAAGAAGATGGGGTATACCTGTTATAATTTAGTTGGGGAAGGCAGAATGGGGAGGAGCCTTACAGAATTTAAGCTTTATTTAAGCCTTTGTGTAAGAAGATACACTGGAAATTTTCAGAAGGAGAAGGGTTACATATGTATAAACTATTAATTGCCGATGATGAGAAACAGACAAGAGAGGGACTGGTATTCTTTTTCCAGAATAATCCCTGCGGCTTTGAAGTCATAGGAAGTGCGGAAGGTGGATTATCGGCATTAAATATGGCAGGTGAGGGAGAACCCGATGTGGTGCTTACCGACATCAGGATGCCGGATCTGGACGGGTTTGAACTGATCAGACGTATGGCGGAGCTTAAGAAACAGCCTGCTACTATTATTATGAGTGCTTATGATGATGTGGATTATTTTAAAACTGCCTTCAAAGTCAATGCTCTGGATTATATTTTAAAACCCATTGACACGGAAGAACTGCTGTCGGTTATGGAGAAAGTAAAGAAGCGCCTGGATACGGAATATGAAGAACAAAAGGGCAGGGATCTGCTTCAAAAGCAGATGAAGAAAAACCTTCCTTTACTCCGGGCCAGATTTTTCACTGATCTGGCAGACGGTGCATACAAGAATCTTAAAAGCATGGAGGAAAGAATGGATTTCCTTCATATTACCCTGGAAGCGGATATTTTTTACATAGTGGTTATGATCAGCCTTGACGGAAAACAGGCGGCCTACAGCGGTGCCAACCGGAATGCCGAAAAGGCACTGGATTTCGGCATTTTAAATCTTTTGGAGGAATTAATAGAAGTATACGGGGAAGGATATGCCTTTGAATACGATAAAGGGGATTTTGTCCTGATCCTTAAGGAGGGCGGTTTACGTGAAGGGAAAGAAAATAGTGGGGCGAATCTGCTTTTGCAGGCGGAGGAGCTGATCGCTAATTTTCTGGGTATTTTAAGAGGCGGGACAAAAATCAGGGCAACGGTAGGCCTTGGGGAACCCGCATGTGGAATAGAAGGAATAAATACCTCATTTCTTAAGGCAAAAGAAAATGTCTGCAAGAGGCTCATCCTTGGCAGCAACCGGGTCATTTTTAACTACGAGTTCAGCGGATACAGGGACGACACCCTTTTTGAGTCCTTAAATGAGATACGCAGCCGGGTTTCCGCCTTTGATACGGACGGCCTTGCAAAAGCAGTGGAAACCTTCTTCCACAAGCTGTCCCTGCATCCAGGTCTTACGGTCCTTTACGGTATCCAATGCTCCAGCATGGTAATCATGACCGCCATGGAATCCTATTTATCACTTCACGGTAATTATAAAACTACGGAGGAGGATATTCTGAAAACCTACGAGAAGCTTGGAAAAACAGAAACCATACCGGATATGAAACAGGTGGTAATGGATTTTTGCTTAAGGCTTAACCGGACCATAAGGGGAAAGATGACGAACCAGAATGGGGATATTGTCCATAGGGTAAAAGAGATTATTAAAGGAAAGTATAGGGAGAATATTACGATCCAGTCCATTGCGGAGCAGATATACTTAAGTCCCAATTATGTATGCGCCGTCTTTAAGCAGGTGACCGGAAGTACCATAAACCAGTATATTACCTATGTCCGTATTGAAGCCGCTAAGAAAATGCTGGAAGATACCAGCGTGAAATTATATGATATAGGCTTTCTAATCGGGTATGTTGAACCCAGTTATTTTAGCAAAATATTTAAAAAAATGACCGCCCTGACTCCGAAAGAATACCGGCAGATGATGATTGGCATGGGGAAAAGCAGGGCGGTTCCTGATAATGGTACAAGCAGGCATAAGGAAGGAGTTTTATGAAACGAAAGCTCTTTATCATTTTTTTCTGCCTTGTCCTGCTGCCCACTTTTGCCTTAAGCTACAGCAATTACCGGAAAACGGAAGAATCCGCCAATATTAATGTGAATCAGGCCATGCTGCAGACCCTGATCCAGATCGAATATAATATTGAAAATACGTTAAGTAATATAACCCGCATTTCCGATACTTTATTTTACGACAGCGAATTGCGGGATTTTTTAGGTGAAGAAAATACCTATGATCCGCTTTTGCAGATAAAGCAGCTTAAGACTCTCAGAAATCTTTTCTATAATTTCGAAAGGGACCGAGGTCTCTATAAAGTACGCATCTATATTGACGGAAGAAAAATGGCCTCCACGGAACATGTTAATTTTTTTCCTTTAGAGAGTGCACAAAAGCAGGCCTGGTATGAGAAGACGGTGGAGCAGAAAGGTGCCAATGTCTGGACCGGGGCATATCTGGAAACCGATATAGCCGCAGAGCCGGATTCTTGGCTTATATCCTGTGCCAGGGTCTTAAAACACAGCGATAATTTTTTTGCAAATGACGGGATCCTTTCCCTGGACATAAGAGAATCCACACTGTACTCCTATTTACAGGATATCCGCTTAAGGGACGGCGAAGA
The DNA here is from genome assembly GCA_002294045.1 of Lachnoclostridium sp. UBA903. GTDB lineage: Bacteria > Bacillota > Clostridia > Lachnospirales > Lachnospiraceae > Anaerocolumna. The sequence goes on from DBEP01000023.1 coordinate 110,472, forward strand.
GGTATTTATAACGGACGGGGCCGGAATTCTCATATCAGGGCCGGAGAAGTCCTTGTTGGGTAAATCTTTTTTGGATGAAAATACCTTGCAGAAGGTAAGCGGCAGGAAAAAGGGTATTATCGAGCCGGAGGATACAAAAAGCGGTGATTATGTGGTATTTACTACGGTAGAAGGCACCGGCTGGAAGATCGTGGATCGGATAGGGAGAAAAAACGTCCTGGAGAATTATTCGTTCTGGAGTGATTTTCAATTTGTCGTATTATCCATAGCGGTCCTGCTGCTTTTTGTAGCCGCTTCGTTTGTTATAATTAATAACCTGACCAGAGAGCTTATGAACCGGATGCGCCGCATCGGGGAAAATATTGAAAAAGAAGGCATCCGGACCGGGCGCAGGGAATATGTGGCCGATAAAAAAGCTGATTTAGGCAAAATAGAACAGCTGGTCTATGAAATGTTAGACCGCAGCAAAGCATTGGCGGAGGAAACTTATGAGGCCAGGCTTAAAGAGCGCAAAGCCCAGCTGATGGCATTACAGGCCCAGATAAACCCCCATTTTCTGTATAATACCCTGGAATGCCTTAACTGGATGGCCATACGCCAAAATGCGCCGGATATCAGTTCCCTTATAACAAAACTGGCTAAGTATTTCCGCCTGACGCTAAATAAAGGAAAAAGTATCGTAGGCATAGAGGATGAGCTGGAACTTGCCAGAATATATCTAACGATCCAGAATACCAGATTTGACAATGTCATTGGGTTTGAGATCAATATGGATGCGGCTATCACAAAGTATCATATTCCAAAACTGACTTTGCAGCCCATTATGGAAAACGCCGTACTCCACGGTATCATGAAAAAACCGGAAAAAAGCGGTTTTATATCCATAGACGCTAAGGTTTTGGAGGAGGAAATTGTGATCAGCATTAAGGATGACGGCATCGGCATGACAAAAATGAGGGTGGAAGAGCTTCTAAGCCGGAAACAGTCGGAGCATTACGGGCTTTTTAATGTACAGGAACGGGTCAAACTTTACTTTGGGGAAAATTACGGGATCACCATTGATTCGGAACCCGGGGCAGGTACAAAAGTTACTCTCAGGATCGGTAAAACCATGCTGGAGGAATAAACTGAAAGATCATTTCTTATCTACGGGGTGTATAGAGGCCGGTAAATGGAATGTTAAAAAAGGGATACGATAGTTAAAAATGTATTGACATACTTAATGAGTTATGCTACACTTGCCAGTGTCTAGGGGTGCCTGATGAATCAGGCTGAGAGAAAACTACTTCAATGTTTTAAACCCTGAAACAGTGAGAACTGTTTCATACCTGATCCGGATAATGCCGGCGTAGGGATGTATATAAGAGTGCTTAAAAGGGTAAAATGAAACCTGCAAATATACATACCTCTCCGGTACCGGAGAGGTATTTTATTTTATAGGAAAAAAGGAGGAGAAGCAATGAATGCAAGCGTAGCCATACAGGTACTGCCCCATGCCGATACGGACGAAGATGTAATACGGATAGTGGATGAGGTGATTGCTTATATAAAAAGTACGGGCTTAAATTACTATGTGGGACCCTGTGAAACAGCCATAGAAGGTGAATACGAAGAATTAATGGAAATCGTTAAGAATTGTCAGTATATTGCAATTAGAGCAGGATGCCCGAAAGTAGCGGCCTATGTCAAAATTAACTTTGCACCGGAGGGTGGTGTACTCACGATTGAGAAAAAAGTTACAAAGCATCATTTATAAAATTTCACCGGTTCTGGCAATTGCCGCTATATTAACTGTCTGGCAGGTTTTTTCCTCGGCCGGCATAGTCCCCAGATTTATGCTGCCTTCTCCTGCCGATGTGGTAGCCGCATTTTTCGGTGATTTTACCTTACTTATGTCCCATGCCGGGACAACGCTGACGGAAGCTTTTTTCGGCCTGTTCTCAGGAATCATATTGGGATTTCTGGTAGCGGTGGTTATGGACCGGTTCCGGATTGCCTATAAGGCTATTTATCCGGTCCTTGTAATAACACAGACCGTTCCTACGGTAGCCATCGCGCCGTTATTGGTGCTTTGGCTTGGATACGGTATTCTGCCTAAAGTGACCCTTATCATTATAACTTCATTTTTTCCGATTACCATCGGTTTGCTGGACGGATTCCGTTCTGCGGACCGGGATGCCTTAAATCTTATGAAGGCAATGGGAGCTAACCGGATACAGCGGTTTTTGCATATAAAATTGCCCAGTTCCATGAGCCATTTTTTTGCCGGGCTTCGGATTTCCGTTTCCTATTCGGTTATCGGCGCGGTGGTTGCCGAGTGGCTCGGAGGGTTTAACGGATTGGGTGTTTATATGACAAGGGTAAGAAAATCCTATTCCTATGACAAAATGTTTGCCGTCATATTTTTTATATCCCTCATCAGTCTGCTGCTGATGTTTGGGGTTACCGTGATTCAAAAGGTGTTAATGCCCTGGGACAGAAGGGAAATGAATAAGATAAAAAAGAGTGAAAGAAAATAAACAAAAGAAAGAATGCCATAACGCAGGAATGGAGTAAATTATGAAAAGCAGATTATTTATATTATTTATGGCATCCGTTTTAGCAGTTTCTGTTTTAACGGCATGCACAAATAAATCAAACAACGAAAACGGTGGCAGCGTCCCGTCTAATGAAAACACCGCTGCAAAAGAGAATACCGCAGCTTCGGATGATGATACGCAGGCCCCCGCAGGGGAGAAAGAAAAAGTGCGGATTGTTCTTGACTGGACGCCCAATACCAATCATACAGGGCTGTATGTAGCCCGGGCCAATGGCTTTTTTGATGCGGCCGGGCTTGAGGTTGAAATTATGCAGCCGCCGGAAGGTAGCACAACGGAGCTGGTAGGAGCCGGCGGTGCGGAATTCGGTATCAGCTTCCAGGATACCCTTGCGCCCACCTTTGCTTCCGACAATTCCATACCGGTTACGGCAGTGGCAGCCGTAATTCAGCACAATACATCAGGTATTCTTTCTTTAAAGGAAACAGGAATTGATACTCCCGCTAAAATGGCAGGACATTCCTATGCAACCTGGGATTCCCCCATCGAACTTGCTATTATCAAAAAGATTGTGGAAGATGACGGAGGAAATTATGACGGCATTAAGTTAATACCCAATACGGTTACGGATGTGGTGACAGCCCTTAAGACTGATATTGAATCCGTATGGGTTTATTATGCCTGGGACGGTATTGCGGCAAAGATAGCCGGTTTAGATACCAACTATCTGAATTTTGCCGATTATGGAACAGAACTGGATTATTACAGCCCGGTAATTATTGCAAATAATGATTTTCTGAACAATAGCCCGGAAATAGTAAAAAAATTCCTGGACGCGGCAAAACAGGGTTATGAGTTTGCCATTGCCAATCCGGATGAAGCAGCCGATATTTTAGTAAAAGCGGTTCCGGAACTGGACGAGATCCTTATAAAAGAAAGCCAGAACTGGCTGAAAGACCAATATAAGGCAGAAGTGGAACAGTGGGGATATATCGACCCGGTAAGATGGGATGGTTTTTATGCATGGTTATTTGAAAATGGACTGATTGAAAATGAAATTCCTGCCGGGACCGGCTTCAGCAATAATTATTTACCCCAATAATCCCTTTCCGGAAAGGAAATACACATGGAAAAGCTGACTGCAAAAGGTATTACCGTAAGCTTTGACGGTATAAAAATTATTGAAGATATTTCCGTTGAATTGAAGAAAAACGAGATTGTATGCCTTTTGGGTGTAAGCGGTGCCGGCAAAACAACTTTGTTTAACGTATTATCCGGACTGCTGTATCCTGATACCGGCACGGTTGAATTGGACGGCGCGGATATAACCGGAAAGGCCGGTAAAATAAGTTATATGCTTCAAAAGGATCTGCTTCTGCCGTTTAAGACCATACTGGATAACGTATCCCTTCCATTAAGAATAAAAGGGGTAAAAAAAAGCACCGCAAGGCAGACAGCTGATAAATACTTTGCAGAATTCGGCCTGGAAGGAACTCAGAAGAAATATCCCAACCAGTTATCCGGAGGTATGAGGCAAAGAGCAGCCCTGCTTAGGACCTATCTGTTTTCGGACAAGGTGGCTCTTCTGGACGAGCCTTTCAGTGCTCTTGATACCATTACAAAAAGCAGTATGCATGAATGGTATCTGGACGTGATGGAACAGATCAGGCTATCTACATTGTTTATTACCCATGACATTGATGAGGCAATACTGCTGTCCGACCGGATTTATATGATGACGGGAAAACCCGGAAAAATAACGGAAGAAATCAGAATACAGGCACCAAAACCAAGAAACAAGGAATTTATCGTCAGTGAAGAATTTATGAAATATAAAAAACAAATCCTGAACATATTGGAGCAAGAGAATATATAACGGTCAGAGTGTGTTTGAAAAATCATTGCGCCGTTCTGAACGCCCCACTTTGCGGTATTTGGAGCATTCAGCCCGGCGCAAGCATTTTTTCAAACACACTCTGGTAAGTCTGCCCCGAAACTTAAAGCTAAGCCTTTTGTACTGCATAAAAGGATAAAAGGAAAGAAATGCAGGTTTTGGGACAGGCTCCTGCATTTATCCTGGTATTATTGTAAAAAAACATTGAAAAAAAGTAATTTATTAGTTAGAATAGTTATTATGAAAAGATTTTAATACCGAAACAGAAATCCTGAATAATTTATTTATAAGCAACAATGGATAAGGCACTTTGGACAGGTGCCTTTTCGTATAATTAGTTTTAAGCTTAATCAGGAGCCGGCTGCCGGTTTAAAATTACTTAAATTTCAAAAATATATTTACATTAAAATTCAAATAGTATTATAATAAAAACTGATAGTAAAATTATTACAAGCCTTTTATCCGGAAAATAATGCACCTTACGTTAATTACAATCTTGGAGATGATCCGATGAAGAATGGAATAATATATATTAAAATAGCCGTGAATCTGGTCATATTTGTTTTGGGACTGCTTTTTGCCGTATTTATATTGCCTAAAATCCTTGGGTTTTTTATGCCCTTTGTTATAGGATGGATTATTTCCGTGATAGCGAATCCATTGGTAAAATTCCTGGAAAAAAAGGTGAAAATACTGAGGAAACATAGTTCGGCCATAATAATTATTGTAGTCATAGTCGCGATAGTCGGGGTTTTTTATGCTTTGATATCCCTGATTGTGCGGGAAGCGATGCAATTAATCGGTGACCTGCCCAATATTTATAAAAGTATTGAACAGCAGTTAAATGAAGTGTCCGATAGATTGCAGGGTGTCTATGCTCTGCTTCCTGCCGGTTTAAAAAATGTAGTTGACGGAATGAATGTCAATATTTCGGAATACGGTTCCAAATTAATGTCGGATGATAATTTTCCCAGTATCAGCCAAGCCGGAACCTATGCAAGAAATATAATAGAAGTGCTGCTTATGGCCATAATTACCGTATTATCGGCATATTTTTTTATAGCGGAACGGGATAATATATCACAGAACCTGAAAAAGTTTGTACCAAAAACAATAATAAAAAGCTATGCTTTAATTATGGATAATTTTAAAACTGCGGTGGGCGGGTATTTTAAGGCGCAATTTAAAATAATGATTATTATAATGCTGATTTTATTTATTGGTTTTGAATTACTGAAAGTTGACTATTCCTTCCTTTTGGCTTTAGGTATAGCTTTTCTGGATTTTCTGCCGTTTTTTGGGACAGGCGCCGTTATCTGGCCATGGGCTTTGGTAGAGCTGTTTACCGGTAATTATTTAAAAGCCGTGCTGCTGCTGGCCGTTTATCTTGTTTGCCAGATTGTTAAACAGGTATTGCAGCCTAAAATGGTAGGAGACAGTATAGGTATTAATCCCTTTGCAACCTTAATTTTTATGTTTATCGGATACCGTTTTATGAGTGTATTGGGTATGATAATCGGAATACCCATCGGAATGGTTTTAGTTAAGTTTTATCAGCTCGGAATGTTTGACCGGGTAATCAGAGGATTTAAGATAATCATTCATGACATCAATGAGTTTCGAAAGTTTTAAGTAACTTTAGTATGAATCTTTACTAATTTCAACTGGAAAAATAAGTTGTTCTAAATAACGGGGGACTTTTTTACAATTATTATTGACCTAAATTGAAAAATTATATATTATGAAGATATTGAAACGCGAAGGAATAAGGGATTTTGGGGAAGACATTATACTGAAAGGGATAAAACTATGAAAGAAAAAAATCTGCAGAATAATGCTAATTCAATTGTCACTGCCAATGAAATACGGACAATATTAAGTGATTTTCGCATTGGTAAAAAGCCTCTTGCAAAACTGTTGGGTTGGGGGGAAACTACAATAATAAGATATATTGAAGGCGATATACCAACTGCGGAATATTCCAACAAATTAAAGACAATAGCAAAAGAGCCGGCTTATTATTATGAATTGCTATTGGAGAATAAAGATAACTTAACAAATGTCGCTTTCAGAAAAAGTATGCAGGCCGTTCTGGAGAAATTGACGGAGAAAAAGATTAATCTGATCGCCCAGTTTATGATTTATTTTTCACAGGGTGATATTTCACCGGCTTATATTCAATGGCTATTATACTATTCCCAAGGTTTTTCGCTGGCTATATACGATAAGGAGCTGTTTGAAGACGATTATAATGTAAATCAGGAAAATGCTCCGTATTATCAGCTTTATATAAGTATGAAAAAACATGGAGTTAATGTTTTTGAAGTTCCCGAGGGGAGACTGACGGAAGAGGAGACAAAACTTATTCATAAGATTCTTGAAGCCTTCTGTTGGTATGGGCCCAAAGCATTAAAATCCATTACTTCATCTGAGCGTTCCAATTTTAAAATATCCCGGGATAAAGAAGGAAGAAGAATCATTTCGAAAGAAACCATTAAGAATTATTTTAAAGAACTTTTGGCACAATATGACATACAAAGCGTAGAGGATATTAATAATTACCCTGACAGGCGTTTCCGTGAGCTGAAAGGTATATAGAGAATAAATAATTGCCTATCTGTTTTAACTGCAAATGTATAATCTGCTGTTAAAACAAATAGGCAATTTTCAGGCCCGCACAAGCATTTTCAAACACGCTCTAGTACAATGTTTTCTAAATAACTGGATAGAAAACGTTGTACTAGTGAAGCCCTGCATAATAATCGCTTAATCAGCCCCTGACAGTTGTCTTTTAACAGCGGTAATTTTTTGATAGATGTGGTATTTTGTCTCCAGCCGTACGGGACGGTAGGAGAGTTTAGCTTTTCGGAGGCCTTCCTGCCCCAGGTCGTCTTCCCTGTTTACGAGCTTTGCTTCCGGAAATGTATGGATTAGAAACTGCTGGTTAATAAAGTTATATAATCCGGGAATGTTAATATTGGCCTTTTCGATATGGATAAATGCACACTGTATGTCTGGGGCATAGCTTCCGATACTATAGGCCTCCAGCTTGTTGTCTATATAGACGCCGCCTAATTCACAATCAATTAAACCGCAGTTTCTGAAAAGCCGGTGTATCCCGTTTTCTTCCAGGCGCATACTGTTATGTTTATCCTCATAATCCCGGTTATCAAGCCAGGTGTTATGAAAGGCTTCGATTTCAGTTATATCGGAACAATCCAGCGTTTTATATTTATAGTGTCCCTCATAATTCTTTAAAAAGGAATTCAGATGATTCTTTTTCTTATGGTATGCCTTGCCGCTCAGGGTACGCAGCTTTTCCGCATCATAAATGTAGTCATAGGTATCCCTGTCATCAACGATATCAAATTCATCCGTAAAACCGGGAATTGATTTCAGAACTTCAAGAAAAGTATTATCAATCAGAAACATATTTAAAGGCTGATGCAGTTCATGATTCCAATGATATTTTATTTCCTTAAAAACCTCGGGAATATCTTCTGTCCTGCATAAGGGCATCATCGGACAGTTGCGGTTTCTGGATTTAATGACGCACATCATGTAGGTATCATTACGGTAATAATGGGTATCATAAAACTCTTCCCATATGATTGCATTTACAGGCTGCCGTTCCGAAATGTAAACCGGGCGCAGACTGTTATACTTCTGTAAATACATGCTTTCGAGTATTGTTAATTTCTTTAATTCAATCCCCATAGATATCACTCCATATTGGTAAAGAATGGCTTGCCTGCCTCTAAGGCAATTAGGCTTCCTTCATTTTTTATTTGTTTTGGCTGTTTCTCTTTGCTCTCATACGCAGAGTCGGATCTAATATTTTCTTCCTGATTCTTAGACTGGCAGGAGTAACTTCTAATAACTCGTCGGTATCGATAAATTCCAGAGCCTGCTCCAGGCTTAATATTTTGGGAGGCGTTAATTTCAGGGCTTCATCCGCACTGGAGGAACGGGTGTTGGAAAGCTGCTTCCGTTTGCATACGTTTACTTCAATATCCTCAGCCTTACCGTTTTGTCCTACCACCATGCCCGAATAGACCTTTTCACCGGGAGTGATAAATAAAGTTCCTCTTTCCTGGGCATTAAACAAACCATAGGTTATGGATTCACCGGATTCGTAAGCAATTAAGGAGCCTTGTTTTCTGTATTGGATATCACCTTTGTAGGGCCCGTATCCGTCAAATAAGGTATTTAGTATACCGTTGCCTTTTGTATCGGTCATGAATTCACCGCGGTAACCGATAAGACCTCTGGACGGAATGGAGAATTCCAGACGGGAGTATCCGCCGCTTGCATTTGACATACCCTGCAATTCGCCTTTTCTCTGGCTTAATTTATCAATGACGGTTCCGGTGAATTCCTCCGGAACATCAATAATCGCACGCTCCATAGGTTCGAGCAGTTTGCCTTTTTCATCATGTTTATACAGAACTTCCGCCTTGCTTACGGCAAATTCATAACCTTCCCGGCGCATGTTTTCGATTAAAACCGATAGATGCAGTTCACCCCGGCCGGAAACTTTATAACTTTCCGTAGTGCTGGTTTCTTCCACACGAAGGCTGACATCCGTATTTAGCTCACGGTAGAGTCTGTCCCTTAAGTGGCGGGAAGTTACATATTTTCCTTCCTGTCCGGCCAGAGGACTGTCATTGACGATAAAATGCATGGCAATGGTGGGTTCCGAAATTTTCTGGAATAGAATGGGTACCGGATTATCCGGCGAACAGATGGTATCCCCGATATGGATATCTGCAATCCCGGATATGGCAACAACGGAACCTACCGTTGCTTCCGGCACTTCCGTCTTTTTCAAACCTTCAAATTCGTATAATTTACTGATTTTAACTTTCACATTTTTGTCCGGGTCATGGGCATTTACCAGGACAGCTTCCTGATTGACCTTGATAGTGCCGTTGTCTACCTTGCCGACACCGATGCGGCCTACGTATTCGTTATAGTCAATGGTACTAATCAGTACCTGCATTCCGGCATCCGGGTCACCTTCCGGCGCAGGGATATAATCAATAACGGTTTTGAACAGAGGTTTCATATTTTCAGGAGAATCCTCTAATTCCAGTATGGCAATACCGGATTTGGCAGATGTATAAACAAAAGGACAATCCAACTGTTCTTCCGAAGCATCCAATTCGATAAATAACTCCAGTACCTCATCAATTACCTCTGCCGGTCTTGCTTCCGGACGGTCTATTTTGTTGATGCAGACAATAACCGGCAGGTCAAGCTCCAGGGCTTTTCTCAGGACAAATTTCGTCTGAGGCATGGCTCCCTCGAAAGCATCCACTACCAGGATTACCCCGTTTACCATTTTTAAAACACGTTCCACTTCACCGCCGAAATCAGCATGTCCCGGTGTGTCAATGATGTTAATTTTCACCCCTTCATAGTAAATTGCTGTATTTTTAGAAAGTATCGTAATTCCCCGTTCCCTTTCAATGTCGTTGGAATCCATGACCCTTTCCTGGACAGTCTGGTTAGAACGGAATACACCGCTTTGCTTTAACAGCTCATCTACCAAGGTTGTCTTGCCATGGTCAACATGGGCGATAATAGCGATGTTACGAATATCTTCTCTTTTGATTTGCATATGGTACTTCCTTCCTTTGCGGTATCCTCTGATACCCTTAAGTAGCTGTTATGGCATGGAATTTATCCCGTTTGCACTGCATCGTATAATATTAAGAGGCTGCAATACCTTTTGGCTGTTAAACAGTTATCTATTAAAATATCGCAGTTTTCTGTCATAATAAATTCCTTAAAGTAATAGATTATAACATATTATACCGGTTAAACTTAAATTTAGGGAAAAATAATGCACTCTAACTTGAATATTGTATCATATAACGGGAAATTTACAAGGCTTTTCCACGATAAGTCCTTTTTTTCAGCGTTTTGCTGTCGGGAATTTAATAATTAAAAAATTAATTAGGAAATTTTTTGAAATTTTGATTCTAAAATAAATCGAATAAGCATATATATATTAGTGGAGAAAATATTTATCTTGAATTTCAGGACAATTAAATTGGGTAACCAATATGCATTGTACAGAGCAGGATTAAAGAGAAGGGAGTCATACGATATGACAGATAAAGTATTTGATAACAATCAAGTAAGTATTGCAGGCGAGGTAATGACTGATTTTGTATTCAGTCACGATGTATTCGGGGAAGGCTTTTATGTTCTGGAGGTGTCCGTAAGCCGGTTAAGTAATTCCTATGATATTATTCCGATTATGGTATCCGAAAGGCTCATTGATGTAAAAGCAGATTTAAAGGGAAAATATGTTGAGGTAAACGGACAGTTTCGTTCTTACAACCGGCACGAAGATAATAAAAACCGGTTAGTTTTGTCCGTATTTGCCAGAGAAATTAAGGTTTGTGAAGAAGATATGGATGGTGTAAGACCTAATTATATCTTTTTAGATGGTTATGTTTGTAAACAGCCAATATATCGGAAGACTCCTTTGGGCAGAGAAATTGCGGATATTTTACTGGCCGTAAACCGCCCTTACGGCAAATCGGATTACATACCGTGTATCTGCTGGGGCAGAAATGCAAGATTTGCTGAAAATTTTGCCGTAGGCGGACACATACAGGTCTGGGGAAGAATCCAAAGCAGAGAATACCAGAAAAAAATAAGCGAGACCGAATATGAGAAACGTATTGCATATGAAGTTTCGGTGAGTAAACTGGAGTATCTGGAAGAATATTAATTACAGGATTGTCGGAGACGGGGCTGCTGCAATTCAATTAACTTGCAATTGCAGCGGCCCCGTCATGCGTTTCTCGTTACAGTTCGGCCGTACGGCTGAACTGCAAGCACGTTTCTCCGGGATAATCTTAGTTTTATGTTGACAAGTATAGGGAGTAGTGATAATATAACTTTTAGGAAGATGATTTTTATTCCTATAATATGAGTTAAAAGAATTATGGTAGAAGCTTTATAACAATTGAATAGATGATTTTTGGTAGAGGCGCATTTTTTAAGAGTACATGGCAGGATATGGCAGACATAAGTGAATGCCATGGAAAGGAAAAGATGCCGAAATTAAGGCAATACTGTATTGTCTTAGTTGGGCATATGGTAAATAACCATATGACTGTCATCATTTTATTGATGGAGTGCTGCCTAAAGAATGTATATCCCGGAATATTGCATAACATTTTGCAGTTAAATCGTGGGGTTACAGTAGAATTCTTTGGCGCCGGCTCTGAGCCGGTTTTTTTTATGCAACAGGAAATTTCACAAATTTTTCAGGAGGTGCTGTAATGGCGATTTTTACGGGAGCCGGTGTTGCGATTGTAACACCATTTAACGAGAATATGGAAGTAAACTATGATAAGCTTGGTGAATTATTGGATTACCAGATTGAAAACGGAACCGACAGTATTATTATATGCGGAACCACCGGTGAAGCATCTACGCTGACTCATGAAGAACATCTGGAATGTATCCGGTATACGGTTGACAAGGTTAATAAAAGGATTCCGGTAATAGCAGGAACCGGTTCAAACAGCACGGATACTGCCATATATCTGTCAAAGGAAGCCGAAAAATACGGTGCCGACGGTCTTTTACTGGTTACGCCTTATTATAACAAGGCGACGCAGAAAGGATTAACAGAACACTTTACCGATATTGCCGGGGAAGTTGATATTCCTATTATCCTTTACAATGTACCCAGCAGAACCGGCTGCAACCTGCTTCCTAAAACAGTGGCCGGTCTGGTAAAAGATGTGGATAACATTGTAGGAATCAAGGAGGCCAGCGGCAGTATATCCCAGGTTGCGGGCCTGATGCAGCTTACCCAGGGAGATATCGATTTATATTCCGGCAATGACGATCAGATTGTGCCTTTGCTTTCTTTAGGGGGTATTGGGGTTATTTCCGTATTATCCAATATAGCGCCGAAAGCAACCCATGATATAGTTTTAAATTACCTGAATGGGAATGTGAAGCTGAGCTGCAGGCAGCAGTTGGAATATTTGCCTTTAATTGATGCATTGTTCTGTGAAGTGAATCCAATTCCTGTTAAAAAAGCAATGAATCTTATGGGATTTAATGTGGGAGGTTTAAGAAAGCCTCTTACGGATATGGAGCCTGAAAATACGGAAAAATTAGTGAAAGAGATAAAGGCAAGGGGTTTAAATTTAATTTAAATTCTGTATAATATAATTAAGAATTAAAACTGCGGTTATAAATTCCGCCATTTAAGGGAAGATGAGAAAATAAAATTATTTTCCGGTAAATGATAGCATGCAGAAAAATTAACAGGACTACAGTATCGCAAGCAAACTTGCGATATGCATGTGTGTCAGGTTGAAAGAAAATTTGATTTTAGAAAGGTCTGCCGGATATTGATTCTTTCAACCTTTATTTTTGGCAGTATTACATCTGCAAGCAGATGTGATATGCAACGGGTGTTAAAATGATAAGAATAATTTTACGTGGCTGCAACGGAAAAATGGGTCATGAGATTACAAAGCTCCTTAAAACAGATGAACAGGCAGCTGTTGTGGCCGGTATAGACTTAACGGAAACCAGGGATAAAGGCTATCCCGTATTTACATCTTTTATGGATTGTAACGTAATAGCCGATGTTATAATTGATTTTTCTTCCCCGAAAAAACTGGATGAGATGCTTCAGTTTGCAGAAAAGAACCGGATACCTATTGTACTCTGTACAACAGGACTGTCGGCGGAAGACCTTAAAATGGTTGACAGGGCTTCCAAAAACGTTGCGATACTAAGATCAGCCAATATGTCCGTTGGAGTCAATACGGTAATGAAATTATTGAAAACTGCGGCACAAGTGCTGGCCGGAGCAGATTTTGATATTGAAATTGTGGAAAAGCACCATAACCAGAAGGTGGATGCGCCTTCCGGTACCGCTTTGGCATTGGCAGATACCATAAATGAAGTACTTAAGGACGGATACTTTTATAAATTTGACCGTTCCTCGGAACGTAAAAAACGGGAAAAAAAGGAAATCGGAATTTCGGCCGTCAGGGGCGGAACCATAATCGGGGAACATGAAGTTATATTTGCGGGTTTGGATGAAGTGATAGAAATTAAGCATACGGCCTATTCCAGAGCAATATTTGCAAAGGGTGCCATTCATGGCGCCAAATTTCTGGCCGGAAAAGTACCGGGCATGTACCAAATGAGTGACGTAATAGGTTAGAGTGCGTTTGAAAAATGCTTGTGCCGGTTCTTTTATTCCAGCGGGAAATTTCGGGATATCTACCGGGTCTGTCGAAAAAAAGCTTCAGCAAGTCTTAACGAATTCGTTAGAACTTGCTGAAGCTTTTTTGTTTTCATAGAAAAGTTCGTCTTATTGCATAAAAAGCCCTTTGGGGATGCGCATAACGCGCTATGGGAATGAATTTGTCACTTAGGTGACAGCGCGTCAGTGCAGATTTTGAAAAGCAAATTCTTTCTTAGTTAATTATTACATAAGATGGAAATTTGACACATTTATAACAAATTATGGTATTATAGTAAAAAATAGCAGTAAACCAAGGAGGAATTTAGTTGTGATAAGGAATGACGGGAACCAAATAAAGCAATGGAATAAGAAAAGCATTTATAAAAAGAGAAGATGCTGCTGCAGCAGATTACCATATATAGTGGCAGTTATACTGATTGTGTGTCTTTTAACGCCAATCAGTGCCGACGCGGCCGCCGGACTTAATTTATATAACTACCAGACGAAGCAGTGGGTTAAATATACCGGACAGCAGGTGGCATATACTTATAACGGGAAAGCCATTCCGTCAAAAAATACACCCGGGATAATAATAAACGGTTATTCTCTTGCGTCCTTCCGGGATGTGTTTGTTAATTCAGGAATGGAAATGAAATACACCTATAACGAAAAAGCGGGTAAACTTACCCTAAGCAAAGGGAATACGGTCATGGTTATGACGCTTGGCAGTAAAACCGTTCTTGTAAACGGGAAGAAAGTTACTGCTCCATTGGCACCCGTCAAGATGAAATATAAAGAGCGGAATGTATCAAAGATTCTTGTCCCTGCAAGGTTTGTAGCAGAGACCTTCGGATATTCCTATGAGTGGAACAGCAAAACTTCAGTAGCTGCTATCAGACAGGTTCTGCGTTTAAATTATAATGGCAGGGATATTACTTATACCGGTACCCAGGGTAAAGTTACCATTGACCAAAAAACCGTGAAACTGGGAACCATACCGGTCATTATAGCGGATGATACGGCAATGCTTCCTGCATGGAAAGTATTTGCTAAAACGTCCTTAAAAGTCGGTTATTTTTATGATAAGAGTACCGGACAAGTAACCTTAACCAAGGGCAATACCGCTATAAAGCTGACAGTGGGAAGTAAAACGGCATATGTGAACGGTACGGCCAGGGTAATGGATACGGCGCCTTTGCTGGTAACAAATTTAAGCAGTAAGGAATCCGGTGTAATGGTGCCCGGCAGTTTTGTGGCAACCACCCTGGGATACGGTTATAGCTGGGATAACAAAACAGCAACCTCACAGATTACTAAGAAAACAAACAATACGGAAGACGGAACCGGTAATCCGGAGGAATCAGGCAGTACACCCCTGCCGGATACAACTTTATTTGAATGGGAAATTTCACCTGACTTGTCAGATAGCTATACAACAGCCGGCAATGTAATTAAAACGGCAGAAGTTTCAGAGGACAGGGATAACATAGCCGTAATAGAATCCATAGATTTAGACCAGGTACTGGACACGGCAGGCAGGAAAGAGGTATACACCATCCGTGCCGAATCTCCCATCAGTAAAACTACTGTGGAGACGGAAGGAAACATACTGAAACTGCATATTAATAATTCCTATATAGATACGGCGGCTTACAATCCGGGAGGAATCCTTGCCGGAGAGTTACACGCGGTTTTTAACGCATTGGATAATTCCAGTGAGGTAAGCATGTATTTATCGGATTCAAAAATAAAATATGAGATTACTTTATCAGAAGATGATTGCACGCTGACAATAACCCTTTATCCCAATTATATTAATAAAGTGACGGCGGGAAGAAATAACGGGGAAGAGTTTTTTAACGTAACGGCAATGGAAGAAATGTCGGTTACTTTAACGGAGAACGGTAACCTGCTGATTTTACAGTTTCCTTTTACCGTCAACGGTGTGGGGAATAAAAGTACGGACTCCTCCCTGGAAGCCATAAAAGCAGTTAACGCTGCCAATACCGATGACTATACGACAAGTATAACCATCGAAAAAGCACCGGGATTCGGTTACCGCGTCGAACAGAAAGATAAGAGCTATACTATCCTGTTTACCCGGGGTGATACGGCGGTTCCGGGGGGAAATACGGAAGGAGATTCACAGACAGCACTGCAGTTTAAGCTGCCCGAGGGAATTTACTTTTCCGATATCACTGCAGAAGACAGATACCGTTATTATCAAAATCAGATTGCGGTTCTGATTCCCGGCAACCATACCGATTTTTTTGCCGGTAATCCGGTTACTTCCGCATCGGAAGCAGTACAGAACATATCCGTATCCTATGTCAATAACCAAACTGAGATACTGATAGAAACATCAAAATTACAGGGCTTTCGTTTAAGTGAAACAGAAAGCGGTGTGGTTGTTACCTTAGGGGCTCCCAGGGAAATGTACCGGAATATCGTACTTTTAGACCCGGGGCACGGAGGAAACGCAGCAGGTGCTACCCGTACTTTAGATGGTGTTAAAATTATGGAAAAAGATTTAAACCTTACTATATTATATACTCTGGCACAAAAGTATTTTAATGCCCCTGATTCTCAGATAAAGGTATATTATACCAGATATGGAGATGAGGTAAGATTTACGAATACAACTACGGAAAATTATGACAGGGCGGCACAGGCGGAACGTATCGGGGCGGATTTATTCGTCAGCCTCCATATGAATGCTCATAATACCTCGTCGCCGGCAGGAACGGAAGTATATTACAGCTCCGCCAACAATACTCCCAATGCAAGCGGGCTGACCAGCAAAAAACTGGGAGAGATGTTTTTGGAATCCCTGACCCGGAATCTGGGGACCACAAATAGAGGAGTAAAAGATAATTCTCTGATTGTTACCAGGGAAAACACGGTTCCAGCGGTACTTATTGAATTAGGTTTTATGTCAAACCAACAGGAATTGGCTTTGTTAAACGACCCGGAATTCCAGGAAAAGGCGGCAAAAACTATTTATGATACTTTATGTCAGGTGTTTGAGATTTATCCCACAGGCAGGTAGTTCCCTTTTAGTATAAATATGACATGAAAGACATTTTCTGTATATTAGACAAAAAACATGTAGAATATGCAAGTACTATTGTAAATGTAAGGAAATTGTTTATAATATAAATTGTAATATAACTATTCAGCCGATGTTTACAGCAAGCTATTTTCATATATTTTTCGATGGAAATACGGAATCAGGTAGCGTCAAAGCAAGCAGATTTTGCCTGCTTTGAACGCATTACCGTAACTTTCAGCCGGTATGGCTGAATAGTTACATTGTAATAAGCAATTCGTTACAGTAACTGATAACCCTGCAATTTTTAAAGGAGGATTATAAAATGAGAAATGTTCTGGAAAAGGTATGGATGACGACAGCAAAGCGGACTTATCAAAAGGACGGATTACCAGTGGACGATGCCTGTATTTCGATAAGAAAAGAGACAGATATGCTTATTGGGGTACAAGCATCAGGAATTATTTAAAGTCAGCCGGGCTGATAACCTCCCCGAAGGGTGGTGATGCAATGGTTACGTATGACTCTTTATTCTTAATGCTTCAATTCGGCATGATACTTCTGGCAATGCTTACTTTTATCGATAACAGGGGGAATAAGCGAGGAAAATGATGTTAATGTAAGCAGGTAAAAAGGCATAAAAACCAGAAAAAAGAATTGATACATAAGTTAAATTAACAATAAAATAATGGCAGAACTGTAACTTATGTTACTGAAATTACAGTGAACCGAAAAAATAAACTTAAGAAAATTAACGGAAATCAGGAGGTTTATGTATACATCATATTTATCACATAAAAAATTGGAAAATATTCCTTTTGTTGATTTTATTGGATTGTTGCTTTATAATTTAATTGGTATAATTATGAAAAATTTGTGAACAATTTATTTTTATTATAATTGTTCACAAATTTTTCGCATTATGAGAGTACCATATTGTTGTTAGAGTCTAATTTTAATTAAGGAGGAGAAAGTCTTGATAGAAGTTAAGAATTTAGTCAAAAAGTATGGAGACCATCTGGCTGTGGACGACTTAAGCTTTACGGTTGAAAAAGGTCAGATACTGGGCTTTTTGGGACCAAACGGCGCGGGAAAGTCCACTACCATGAATATTATCACAGGGTATATATCGGCAACGGAAGGCTCTGTGGTGATTGACGGCCATGATATTTTTGACGAACCGGAGGAAGCAAAAAAATGTATTGGATACTTACCCGAATTGCCCCCCCTGTATCAGGATATGACCGTAAGGGAATATCTGAATTTTGTAGCCGACCTGAAAATGGTAAAAAGGTCGGAAAAAAGCAAAATGATAACCAGGATTATGGGGATGGCAAAAATTTCTGATGTATCGGAACGCTTAATTAAGCAGTTATCAAAGGGGTATAGGCAGAGAGTAGGTCTGGCACAGGCCATAGTGGGATTTCCTGACGTATTAATTTTAGACGAGCCTACGGTAGGTTTGGACCCTATGCAGATTATTGAAATCAGGGATTTGATAAAGAAATTAAGCAAGGATCATACCATTATTTTAAGTTCCCATATATTATCGGAAGTAAGTGCAATTTGTGATACCGTTGTAATTATTAACAAAGGCAAATTAGTTGTCAGCGATACGCCGGATAATTTATCCAAACATATCGGCGGCTCCAACGGATTACATCTTCAAGTTAAAGGCACGAAAGAAAAAATCAGCGAAGCTTTGTCAAATATTAAGGATATAACAAAAATAGATTATGGGTCCAAAACAAAAGACGGCATTATAAAATTAACTGCATACTGCGGTGAGGACAGCGATATCCGCGAGGAGGTATTTTATGCTTTGAGTGACGCCAGATGCCCTATTTTAAATATGCAGTTCTCCAGTATGTCCCTTGAAGATATCTTCCTGGAAGTAACCCAGACAAAGAGCAGAAAAAAACAGGCAAGGGGATTGGGAAGAAGGAAAAACGTCCCTTCCAAAACGGACGAGGCTGCTCCTAAAGCGGTTGTTTCCCCAACAGGGGCTCCTATAGAGGAGCAAAATCAAGAAACTGACAGTGAGGAGGAAAATTAAAGATGCTGGCGATTTATAAGAAGGAGTTAAAATCTTATTTTACATCAATGACAGGATATGTATTTATCGCATTCTTTTTAGTTATTATCGGTATATATTATGTGATTTATAACATGATTCAGTTATATGCTAATTTTGAATATGTATTATCCAGTGTTTCTTTTATATTTATTTTATTGGTACCTATATTGACAATGCGCCTTATGGCGGAGGAGAAAAAACAAAAGACGGACCAGTTACTGTTTACTTCTCCCCTGCCGGTTAGTAAGATTATTGCCGGTAAGTATTTTGCCGTATTAACCGTATTTTTGGTTGTAATGGGAATTATATGCCTGTATCCTCTGATTCTGTTACAATTCGGTACTTTATCCCTGAAAGTTGCTTACGGCTCTATCCTGGGATTTTCCTTATTAGGTGCGGCTTATATAGCAATCGGTTTATTTATTTCAGCTTTAACCGAAAGCCAGGTAGTGGCCGCAGTGGTTTCTTTTGTCGTAATATTAATCACGGCGCTGATGGACGGTCTTGTAACTTTGCTGCCCACTGACAAAAAGTCGGCCTGGATTATTTTCTCTATTATAATATTAGTAATCTGCTGGGTGGCTTATGCTATGATGCATAATCTGACTGTTTCCCTGCTTATCGGAATTATAGCGGAAATTGTACTTACCGTATTTTATTTAATCAGACCGACTATATTTGACGGACTGGTATCAAGAGTATTTAACTGGTTTTCCGTAATTGCAAGATTTGATAATTATACCAGGGGAGTGTTGGATTTATCCTCCGCCGTTTATCTTATAAGCATTGCATTCCTGTTCCAGTTCTTAACGGTTCAGGCGATTAAGAAACGCAGGTGGAGCTAAGGAAGGGAGATGAGCAAGGTGAAAGACATGAATAATGAAAATCAGGATAATTTAAGCAAGGACGATTTAAACCAGGGTAATTTAAACCAGGATGAAACAAACCAGGAAGGCCAGAATCAGGACGAAACAAACCAGGATGAGCCGAACCAGGACGAAATAAACCAGGGTGAGAAGGAAGAGGATAACGAGGCGCATGAAAATATAATGTCTAAATTGAAATCCTCCTTTACTTCCAGGAAATTTAAAGGCGGCGCCTATGCAACCGCAATATCGGTCATTGTTATCGTCATGGTTTTGCTGGTTAATATATTTGTAACCGAATTAAATTTTAAGATTGACTTAAGCAGTGAAGGAATGTATACCTTAACCGATATTACCAAGGAGTATGTTAAGGGAATAAAGGATGATATCACTATCTACTATATGGTTCAGACCGGTTCGGAAGATACGACTTTCACCGAAATAGTAGATAAATATGCGGATATATCCAATAAGATTAAAGTAGAATATAAGGACCCCGTTTTGTATCCTAATTTTTCGGCCACCTATACGGATGAACAAGTGACGGATAATAGTGTAATAGTAGTCAACAACGCCAATGAAAGAGCCAAATATGTGGACAACAGCGAAATGTACCAGACAGAGATTAACTATAATACGTACCAGACCCAGGTTACCGGTATTGATGTGGAAGGACAGGTAACCTCGGCATTGCAATATGTTACCACAGAAGATCTTCCGGTTATGTACATGGTACAGGGACACGGAGAAACGGCAATCGGGAGCACTCTTGCTTCCTCCCTGGCTAAAGTGAATGTAACCACCAACACATTATCTACCTTAACGGAAGAAAGCATACCGGAAGACTGCTCCATCCTTTTCATAAACGGACCCCAGAGCGATTATACGGAAGACGAAATTGCCATGATAAAAGATTATCTGTCAAATGGCGGGAATGCCATCATTCTGGTAGATTATGCTGTGGGAGGATTGGACAACTTTAACAGTCTTTTGAATTATTATGGGATTAGTTTTGCAGACGGTATCGTATTGGAAGGGGAGCAGGGATACTATATGGGGCAGTATGTGAATAACCTGGTGCCTAACATGGAAAGCCATGATATTACTTCCTCCATCATATCCAAAAATACTTCTGTTGTTGCTCCCTCCGCAATCGGTATACAGACACTGGATACAAAAAGGAGCACCACCCAGATTGATCCGCTGCTAACCACTTCCGACAGCGCCTATTCAAAAGTTGACGTAAGTTCCAATACGGTTGAAAAACAGGAGGAAGATATTGACGGGCCTTTTGATCTTGCCGTGGCGATAACGGAAACATATAATAATGTGGAATCCAAGCTGGTGGTACTGGGTTCTACCTTGCTGATTGATGAGAGCATGATGTCCTATCCGTCCATCGGCAATCTGGACCTGATTCTGAATTCCGTTAATTTTGTTTCCGACCAGGAAAGCAATCTGGCCATACGTACAAGAAGCGTAACCCAGCAGTATCTCTCCATGAATGCGGCACAGGTTAACTTCTGGGCAATCATAATCGTTGTTGTAATTCCTGTATTCGTATTGTCATTTGGCGGCTATATCTGCATCAGAAGGAGGAAGAGATAATGGCAGGCAGTAAGAAAAAGAAAAGCTTTACACTTATAATATTGCTGATTGCTATGATTGCTATGATCGGAGCCTGCCTTTGGCTGATAAAATATAATGATAAAAAGGACGCAGAGGGCAATGAAGAGTCAACGCAGGAAACGGAAACCATTGCGGACATCGATGCCGATTCCATTCAGACCATCTATTTTAAGAATGAGAATAATGAAATGACCCTTGTAAAGGCAGAGGACGGAACCTGGAAATATTCGGAGGATGAATTGTTTCCGGTTAACCAGACCTATGCCCAGAATATGATGAATGCATTTACGGATTTGACCTCAACAAGGTCAATTTCGGAAGGTGTGGATGACTTATCAAACTTTGGTCTGGATAAACCTGCGATTTCGGTTGCCGTAACCAATATGGACGGTGAAAAAACTAGCATAGAACTGGGCAGTGAGGCTCCGGTTACCGGCGGCTATTATACCTTAGTAAGCGGTGATAGCAAGGTGTATATTGTATCGGCATCTTTTTATAATTATTTCAGGTATAATTTAACGGAGATGACGGAGGTAGAAACCGTTCCGTCCATTACCTCAGAAAATATTACCCATCTGAAAGTGGAAAATAAGGATAAACCCGGATTCGAAATTATTTATGATGAGAATAAGTATACGGATTATGCGGGTTTAACAAAATGGTCCATGATACAGCCTTATAAAACCCCGGTTGCTGCCGACGCAGAGGCCGTCAGTACTTTATTGGGAAATTATTCATCCATGTCTTTTAGTGCCTGCGTTGACTATAATGCCGAAGAGCTTGGTAAATATGGCTTAGATGAACCGACCGCTTCTATTTACCTGGAATATTTCGAAGAATATACGAAGGATTCCGATACGGAGGATGACGGCAATACGGCAGACGAAGAAGAAGCCGAGAAAACGAGGCTGTATTATACCCTTGACCTGTTAATCGGGTCCCAGGATGCGGACGGCAATTATTATGCAAAAACCAAAGATTCCAATGCAGTTCATACCATAAGCGCGGATACCGTAGAGAACTTAATTAATATTGATGCATACAGTAACGTGGATCACTATATTAATCTGGTGAACCTGGATACCATAAATAAGCTGGATATCAGTTTCGGCGGCAAAACCTATACCCTGGCTACGGAAAAAACCAAGGCAACGGCCGATGATACCCAGTCTGGTGATGAGGAAGAAGAAGTAACAAATTACTATTTTAGCGGTACAAAAGTAGAGGAAGATGATTTTAAAGAGTTATACCAGCTGATTATATCGCCGACCACGGAACGTGATATACCCGAAGAATATTTTGAAGGCAGTACGGAACAGACTCCGTATATGACGGTAACCTATCATCTTACTTCCGGAGGTACCATAAATATATCCTATAAACCTTATGATGAAAGTTACTATATTGCAAATACCAACGGAGAGGAATATTTCCTGACCGACTTAAGAAAAGTAAATGAAATAACAGATGCTGTTACCAATTTTCTGAAAGAATAAAGACAGCCCAGAGTACCGGCAAGCTGATATAGACATCAGCTTGTCGGCACACCAGTTGTTTCAAACAAGCCCTAAACCTGTTTAACTTTAGTTCCGGACTTAAGCTTAAACAGGTTTTTTTTGTTTCATAGGACGAACTTTCCTATTGAATAAGAACCCTCCGCGGGATGCACATGACGCGCCAACGAAGATTGTCACTAAAGTGACGGCGCGTCAGCCCCAGAGTCTGGCAAGCCAGACTCTTTTTAGCTGCAAAATAGTCTAATTTACGGAACCTGTGTCTGGAATATGTTTACTATTTCTTGAATTTTGTTGACATATTCTTAAATACCGCGTATATAATTGTAATACAAGCAGTAAGATTTAATAGAAAAGCAGCATTCGAAAGACAAGTCATTATACCGTATGCAACAGCGGAATCGATTGCAATAGATAGCTGCTTTGCCGGTTATACCTGTCCGGCACGATAAACACTTTATGAATCGAGCGCATCCCCATAGGGTATTCAGGCAGCAGTAAATTATTCCGGTGCTGTCTGATAGTACAAAGACTTGTGTTTCGGGTGTGACATGGGAGCTGATATGAAAAAAAAATTATGGTTGACGGGAATCTGCATTTGTGCACTTATTATTATATTTGCCACTAATATTTATAAAGAATTAAATCGGGACAAGGACCCCGGTAAGTCAGGCCAGAAAACGGCACAGGACGGGAGTGTGATGACGGCAAAAGAAGCTGTACGTCTACTTAAGTTTCTTGGAATCGGTGAGGATAAGCTTAGGGAGGCTGCCGGCCTTGCGGAAGAAACGGAACAGCCGGAAGCAGGTTTGGCATACCTTAAGTTCGGCAAATGTATGGATGTACTAGAAATCATATGCGATGAACTGGGGATTGGTCAATCGGATATCCTTAATAAGCTATCCTTTGATTTAGAGGAAGGGCCGGACAGCCGGAACATGCGGACAGACGAATTTTTGAACCTGTATGAGAGTGTCCTTTCACTCCTGCCGGAAAAAAACAGAGCCGTAACGGAAAAGACGATGTTTGTATTGGGCGAATCCGCAGGTACGGCGGCCGGTTCAGAAGAGATTATGGTTACGGACCAGGGGAATTTTACATATAAAGATGGGGCAAGCTATATCAGTCTTTATACCGACGGAATTCTGGAACTGGCAGACAAAAGCGGTGTTGACACCCAGTTCCGTTTAGAAGATTATGTTGACTGTAAAATCGTTGCCCTGGTAAGCGGGTCCAGTCTGGTATATGTGAAGGGTATTTTAGAGGAAGAAACCGTACTTCACAATGTATGGATTACTTCCGGGGAAAATACTACCGTATCTGTTTTTGTAAATAATATGTCCAGAAATTTTAATACCAGATATAAATTGTCCAAGGAGATTACGGAACAGGTCGGGGACCTTGTAATTCAGGATAAGAAGATTATTAAAATAAGCATTAAGCCCGATAAAATCGGCGGAAAAGTGCTGGTTGCAAATCAGGACTACATTGAAATCGAGGGCTATGGCAAGGTTGATTTAGACGAATTTTATAAAATTTATAAAATATATGATGAGCTGTCAATGGAAGTAACCAACAGCATTCTGGTAGGCTATGAAGCAACGGATTTTGTGGTGGCAGACGGCAAGATTGTGGCGGCTCTGATAAAGGAAACCATTAAAGCGGAAGATGTCAGGGTTTTAATAAAGACAACTAATTATAAAGATATATATCATGAACAGGTGCAATTAACCGCAGATAAGGATTTTACCATAACGGCGGGGGATGTGGTAAAAAGCTATAAGGCAGGTGCAAAAATAACGATTAATCCGGGTAATAAATTACTGAAGGAAGGAAGAATGCGGGTTGAAACGAAATCTGAAAACGGCAAAATTACACTGCTTTCCGTGAAGCGTTCCAGCGGGAATCCGGCCTATCGCGGAGCTATGGAGGTGGAAAAGGAGGAGGGCGGCCTGATTGTTATCAACGAGCTTTCCATAGAAGAATACCTGTATGCGGTAATACCCAGTGAAATGCCTTCGAATTACGGACAGGAAGCGCTTAAAGTCCAGGCCATATGCGCCAGAAGCTATGCCTATAATCAATTATTTTTAAACAGCTACAGTGAATTCGGGGCCCATATAGATGACAGTGTAAATTACCAGGTATACAATAATATTGCTGAAACCGAAGATACTATCCTGGCAGTAAAGGATACTTACGGCAAAGTAATCCGTTATCAGGATGCTGTCATAACCGCATATTATTTCTCAACATCCTGCGGGCACACCGCTTCCCTCAACGAGGTATGGAATAGCAGCAAGGTTGATTATCTGGTTGGAAGATTGCAGACTACCTATGATATAGTGGACGGTAAAGCCGTCTACGCATCTACCGGGTCGCCGGAGGAGGCGGATTATTCATCCGAAGACGTATTCAGAGACTTTATACTGAACCCGCCTGAAGATACATATGACAGTAAATTTGCATGGTACCGATGGGATGTTACTATTTCGAAAGAAAATTTAAAGAAATCCATAGATAAGAGTCTGGCAGGCCGGTACAAAGCCAATCCGGACTTAATTCAGACTCTGGTGGGGGGAAGCGTAAAGGATAATCCCAAGTATGAGAGCAGGCCGGTCAGTACCATCGGGACAGTTAAGGATTTGCTGGTGAGTAAACGGGAAAAAAGCGGAATTCTGTCTGCCGTGATATTAGTCGGCTCCGAATGTACAATTAAGGTAGAGTCCGAATATAATATCAGAACCCTTCTTGCCCCCATCCAGAATGAAATAACGAGACAGGACGGCAGTACGGTTGCCGATTTAAGTATGCTGCCCAGTGCATTTTTCGTAATGGATAAATCGGAGAAGAATATTACCTTTCACGGCGGCGGATACGGTCATGGTGTAGGCCTGAGCCAGAATGGGGTAAAAGCGATGGCCGATTCCGGCAAAGACTATGAGGAAATTATTAATCACTACTATACCGGGACAGATATCGGATTAATTTATTAAATTTATCCTCAGCCTAATAGCCTGTGTGTCAGTACACTAGTGTTTGGAGGAGGCCGCCTGGTTATCTTCCCGGATACGGACGGAATCCACGGAGGAAAGTTTTCTGTTTTCGTTAAATTCTTTTCTGTGTTTAAAGATATATTTCAAATAATAGATAAGATCTCCGGAGGAGAGTACAACATTGATTTCGCTGCCGATAAAAAGGATGTGCATACAAAAATAAAACCATAGCATGAACAGTACAATAGCGGTAAGGCTTCCGTACATTCTGGAATAATTACTCATATTGTCAATATAAAAAGAATATAAATAGGAAAAGCCCATCCATCCGGCGGCGGATACTATGGCGCCGGGAAGTTCTTTATATACCCGGGTGGAACGGTTGGGTATAACAACATACATAAGTAAAAAGAAAAGCGTAAGTATAAATAAGCCGGCAATGGTCCGTATACTGATGATTACCAGAGCAAGCTCCCTTAATATGGGGATTTTGCTTTCAATCCAGACATACAGGCGGTTGCCGAACACTAAAATTGTTAAGGTAATAATCAGCATAACAGCAAAAATCAAAGTGTATACGGAAGAGATTAAACGGAGTTTCAGATAGCTTCTGGTTTCTTTTATACCGTAAACAGAATTTAAGCCCTTTACAATAGCCAATATACCCTGGGAAGCGGACCATAGCGTGGTTATAATGGTAAGGGAAATAATGGTGCCGGAAGCCTTGTTATAAACTTCCGATACAATGTTGATAATCAAAGGAGATATACTGCCCGGAAAGATTTGTGTTAATGTTGCCATCAATACACTTTCTGTAATTGGCAGAAACTGAACCAGGTTTAATAAAAGCATAATAAAAGGAAAAAAGGAAATTAATACAAATAAGGCTGCCTGTGCGGAAAATGCCGATATAAAATCATCCCTTACCTTTCTGTTGAATGCACGTATAATTTTATAAATTGAAATTGCAATATTCATAGGATACCTCGCCGGATATTCCACTTTAAAGTGTAATATCGTGATTATATTTTAGTATATGTAAGCGTTTGAATACTTAGTCAAAAGACAAGTTAACTTTCTTAATTATACCATTATTTAGTATGGAATTGTAAGAATTTATAATTATTTAATATTTCCAGGTAAAATCCGGAGCCCTCCATAACTCCGGTCCGGCAAAGGTTTTAGAAGTTAGTGTTTAATTTGGAATATATCCTTGACAATACAAAATAATATGCTAAAATGAAGTCATCATATGTAAAAGGCTGTGAAGGTGCAATGCAGGCCGCATACAAGATAATTATTTTCTGCCAGAGAGAGGAAGTCACCGGCTGAAAGCTTCCTTAAGTTCAGATAATTATTGATTTTCCCACCGGAGCCTCATCTTTGAACGAATAGTAGGAGATGACGTTACGGCACGTTACGCCGACTATTAAGTGCTTATGCAATGAGGTTCTGCTTATTAGCCGTATTGCATGGGAATTTGGGTGGTACCGCGGAATACAAAGCTTCCAGGGCTTGTATTATCAAATCTGATATTTAATCCGTCCCTGTTTTTCAGGGACGGTTTTTTTTGTATCATAGGAAAGTTCGTCCTATGGGATAAAAACGCTCCGCGGGATGTGCATGACACGCCGGAGTCTGGCAAGTCAGATTCGCTGGTGTGCATTTTGTTAAGAAAGGAGATTGCCATGAAAGAAAAATTAAAAAACATAGTAGACGAAGCAATGGAGAAAATAAAGGCTTCCGAAGAGCTGGAAAAATTAAACGAAATCAGGGTTGCCTTTTTAGGCAAAAAAGGTGAACTAACGGAAATTTTAAAATCCCTGAAAGAGGTGACACCGGAGGAGAGACCGGTAGTCGGGCAATTGGTGAATGAAGCCAGAAGCGTGCTGGAGGAAAAGCTGGAGGAGAAAAAGAAGTACTTTGCAAAAAAGCTGAGAGAAGAACAAATTCTGAAGGAAACCATCGACGTAACTCTTCCGGCTAAAAAACCCATGGTAGGACACCGTCATCCAAATACCATCGCTTTGGAGGAAGTCGAGAGGATATTCGTAGGAATGGGTTATGAAGTAGTGGAAGGACCGGAAGTGGAATATGATTATTACAATTTTGAGGCTTTGAATATTCCTGCCAATCATCCGGCTAAAGATGAACAGGATACCTTTTATATCAACGAAAAAATTGTACTGAGAAGCCAGACGTCACCGGTTCAGGTCCGTGTAATGGAACAGGGACATCTTCCAATCCGAATGATAGCTCCCGGCAGGGTATTCCGTTCCGATGAAGTAGATGCCACCCATTCACCCAGTTTCCATCAGATTGAAGGACTGGTCATTGATAAAAATATTACCTTTGCAGATTTAAAAGGGACTCTTGCTGAATTTGCAAAGCAGCTGTTTGGTGAGAATACCAGGGTAAAATTCAGGCCCCATCATTTCCCGTTTACAGAGCCAAGCGCAGAAGTTGATGTTACCTGCTTTAAATGCGGAGGCAGCGGGTGCCGGTTCTGCAAGGGTTCCGGATGGATTGAAATATTAGGCTGCGGCATGGTTCATCCTAATGTACTTAAAATGAGCGGAATAGATCCGGAACAATATACCGGTTTTGCTTTTGGAGTAGGTTTGGAACGTATTGCGTTATTAAAATATGAAATTGACGATATGAGGCTGCTCTATGAGAATGATGTACGGTTCTTGAAGCAGTTTTAAAATATCAGGTCTGATTAGCAGGAATATTCATATAGGAGGTTAGTGGAATGAATACACCATTGTCATGGGTTAAAGCATATGTACCGGATTTGGACGTAACAGCGCAGGAATACACCGACGGCATGACGTTAAGCGGTACGAAGGTAGAAGGTTATGAGCAGCTGGATGCGGATTTGGATAAAATTGTGGCAGGCAAAATTTTAAAGATAGATAAACACCCGGACGCAGATAAATTAATCGTGTGTCAGGTTCAGATTACGGAAGAGGGAAATACGGTACAGATTGTGACCGGGGCGCCAAATGTGAAGGAAGGGGATATCGTACCGGTCGTCTTGGACGGAGGCCGTGTTGCCGGAGGCCATGACGGCAGCAGAACACCCGGAGGAATTAAGATTAAGAAGGGTAAGCTTCGGGGCATCGAATCCTGCGGTATGATGTGTTCCATTGAAGAATTAGGCTCCAGCAAGGATATGTACCCGGATGCACCGGATAACGGCATTTATATTTTCAGTGATAATCCTGCATATGAGAGTATCAGCATTGGTTCCAGCGCAATTGAAGCACTGGGCCTGAATGATGTGGTTTTCGAATACGAAATTACTTCCAACCGTGTGGACTGTTTCGGGGTATTGGGGATAGCGAGGGAAGCGGCCGCAACCTTCGGTAAAAGCTTTCATCCTCCGGTTGTAAAAACATCGGGCAATCATGAAAATGCAGCCGATTATATTTCGGTTGAAATAAAAGATAAAGACCTCTGCAGCCGTTATGTGGCAAGGGTTGTGAAAAATATTAAGCTGGGTCCTTCACCCTTATGGATGCAGAAAAGATTAGCTGCCTGCGGAATCCGCCCCATCAATAATCTGGTTGACATTACGAATTATGTTATGGAAGAGTACTCCCAGCCTATGCATGCTTATGACCTTAATCTGGTGGAAGGCAGGAAAATCATTGTCCGGAGAGGCAGGGAAGGGGAAGAGTTCCAGACCCTGGACGGCCAGGTAAGAAAAATAGACCCCTCCGTTCTGATGATATGCGATGCAGAAAAACCGATTGGAATTGCAGGCATTATGGGAGGAGAAAATTCCAAGATTACGGAAGAGGTTAAAACCTTGTTATTTGAAGCAGCCTGTTTTAACGGAACCAATATCCGCCTATCAGGTAAAAAGCTTGGCCTCAGGACGGACGCTGCCGCTAAATTTGAAAAGGGCCTGGACCCCAACACTGCCATAGAGGCAATTAACCGCGCCTGCCAGTTAATCGAAGAGTTTGGAGCAGGAGAAGTAGTTGGAGGAGCCGTTGATATCTACCCGGAGGTAAGACAGCCGAGAAGAGTGCCTTTCAGTCCCGAAAGAACGAATAAAATATTGGGGACCAGCCTGGATAAAGAAACCATGATCGGTTATTTTAAGAAAATAGAATTGGAATATGACGAATCTGCCGGTGAAGTTATTGTCCCAAGCTGGAGGCAGGATGTGGAGAACCAGGCGGATCTGGATGAAGAAGTAGCCCGTTTCTTTGGTTATGACAATATTCCCACTACTTTGCCCACCGGAGAAGCGACTACGGGTAAATTATCCTTTAAATTACGCGTTGAGAATGTGGCCAGGGACATTGCGGAACAATTCGGATTTAACGAAGGCATGAATTATTCCTTTGAAAGTCCCAGAGTATTTGATAAGCTGTTGATTCCGGCCGGTGATAAGCTCCGTGAATATGTGGTGATTTCCAATCCTTTAGGGGAAGATTACAGTATTATGAGAACCATATCCTTAAACGGCATGTTAAATTCCCTGTCTACAAATTATAACAGAAGAAATAAAAACGTCCGTTTATATGAACTGGGAAATATTTATCTGCCCAAGGCACTTCCTCTTACCGAACTTCCGTATGAGAGAGTGCAGTTTACCCTTGGAATGTACGGCGAAGGAGATTTTTTTGATTTAAAAGGTGTCGTGGAAGAATTTTTAGAGAAAATCGGAATGAAGAAAACGTTAACTTATAATCCCAAGGCAGGAAGACCCTACCTTCACCCGGGACGTCAGGCTAACATTATATATGCGGATACGGTTATAGGTTATATCGGGGAAGTGCATCCGGAAGTACTGGAGAATTATGATATAGGCGAAAAAGCCTATGTTGCGGTATTGGATATGCCGGAAATCGTCTCTCGTGCAACTTTTGATATAAAATATGAAGGTATTGCCAGATACCCGGCAGTTACCCGTGATATCAGCATGGTTATGCCAAAGAATATACTGGCCGGGGATGTGGAAGGTGTCATCCGCAAAAACGGCGGCCAGATTTTGGAAAGCTGCCATTTATTCGACGTATATGAAGGCAGCCAGATCAAAGAAGGTTATAAGTCCATGGCATATTCCATCAGTTTCCGTGCCAAGGACAGAACCCTGGAAGAAAAGGATGTAACGGAAGTTATGAAAAAAATACTGGAAGGACTTGGAAAATTGGGTATTGAATTAAGGCAGTAGGGGGGCCGTTGCAAAATTCAAAATATTACAAACTTGTGGGAGAATATGATTTATATTTCGCAGATATTTTATAAAATGTATAACTATTTTTGTAACTGCTCCTTTCTTATATTTTTAAAGGAAAATGCCGATACATCCAATATCGGTATAAAATTTAAAGATTTAGCCTAATTTTTGACAAATTTGGGTATTAATCTCATAACAAGGAATTTTTATTCAGAAACATAAAGGAGGAGACAAAATGAAGGAATACCTATATAAGCGGAAAGTATTTTTTTCGGCATTTATCCTGTTGCTATTCGTACTTCCGGCCGGCGCCGTATCCGTTTTGGCGGCGGCAAAGCCTGTTATGTCGGTGACATCCAAAACAGTAATCGGATTAAACCAGGAGTTTACACTGTCGGTTAAGAATTTGACGAAATCAAAAGTAAAATCTACCGGCTGGTCTTCCACCAATAAAGAGGTGGCAACGGTATCCGGCGGTAATGTTACTTCGGTAGGCAGAGGAACGGCTACCATTAAATGTAAAATTACCTATAAGGATGGAACCGTCATAACCCCTACCTGTAAGGTAACCGTTAAAATCCCCGCAACGGCCATCGAGATTACCAATGCAAAAGATGATATATCCAATAACAGCAGACAGGTCATTGCGGTAGGGGACAGCTATGATTTTGACAGCGTGCTTACTCCTGCAAATGCGGATAATTATATTACTTATGCCGTCAGCAACACTGAATATGCCACGGTAGATAAAAAAGGAATTGTTACCGGAAAGAAACCTGGTTTTGTAACCTTAACTGCACAGGCAAATTTAAACAAGCCGGCAGATTACAAAAATCTGCTGGATAGTATCCTTGTGTTAAAAGACAGTATTAACATTGAAATCGTGACAAAAACAGCAGGCGTTACCAGTGTTGAACTGACGGATACCACAACCTTGAAGGTAACCTTTGATAAAGCAATGAATAAAAGTACGCTTTTTAATGATAAAAATAAGCTTTTAAGCAATATAACCATAACGGCTAAGACAGACAGCAACGGTATGACCGCCAGCGGCTTAGGAACCCTGACCGGCAGTCTTTCTTCGGACGGGAAGACGTTAACCGTAACGCCTTCCGGTTATTTCAACGGTTTATACGGAATTAAATTTTCAAATAATATCCTGACTGCGGACAGCGAGCCGTTGATGGAATACTATGAAACACTGTCCCTTTATGATACCACACCGCCTTCCTTTAAGGATTTTACCATTGATGACACCGGACTGGTTGTTTCCATTAACTTCAGTGAATCCATGAATTATTCCGGTATGCAGATACAGAATGTGGAACTGGTGACGAAAAATACGACGGCTAAAACCGCCACCATCAGCAGGCTAAGCAACAAAGCCAATTATAAAGCATCCGGTGACGGAAAATCCCTGACAATTGATTTGTCCCAGATGTCTTCCGTTGACCAGAACAAGCAATTTAAAATCGTATTCACCGGATTAAAGGACAGAGCCGGCAATTATCCGGACAATGACCGGATTACGGCATTACTGGCCACTGATACCACGCCCAAATCTCAGGCCAGACTGGTATCCCTGGAGCGTACCGATTATAATACCCTTACTGCAACCTTTACAAGGGCAATCAGTGTTCCCGGAAGAGTGCTGTTAAGCAACGGTGAGATTATTACCGGTGTCATAAGCGAGGATAATCCGAGACAGGTTACTTATACCCTGGATTCCGAATCCGCAAAGCTTTCGGGCAAACAGGAAGTAAACATCGGATTCTGGGACAGCTATAATGTCAAAGATTCGGATAATTCCGCCGATGATTACAAGGAAGTGAAGGTTGATTTTACCATTAATTCCGCTCAGCCGGAAATCAGCGGCTACGAGCTTGTTGTTGAAACTGGCAGTGATGAAACCGTCTATAACCTGATATTAACCTTTGATAAAGAGGTAAGCCTCCTGGATGATGAAGGAATATTAAGCTCCAAACTGGTAACCGCAGACGGAGACGTCTACAACGATTATGATATCGGATACACCGCCGATGCGGATGATACGGTTGTAACGGTAATACTGGACAGTGAAGATTTCGGCGAACCCGGTACTTACACCATTACCATTCCCGAAGAGTTTGTTGAGGATATATACGGCAATACAAATGATAAAACAACGGTCAAGGTTAAAAATACGGAAGGTTCTTCCACCGCCCTGCCGGGACCGAGACTAATTGTTCAGTCGGAAAATGACGCAAGTATTATATATGTAACCTTTGCCAACCAAGTAGATGAAGATACGGCGGAGGACTTAGGTAATTATGAAGTCGAAGGTGCCGGCATTATTTCAGCAGAGCTGATTGATAACGGCTCCGGCGGTGCTACGGTGGAATTAACCTTAGAGCCTGGCAGCGTCACGAAATCCACCAGATATTATATTACGATTTCCGGGATCATCGGATATCATAATACTTATACGGAGATGGAAGAATATAAGACTCGGGTTTATTTGAATGAGAATGTGGGACCGGAAATAGAGGATGTAAAATATACTTATCCCGATGTTATAACCATAACCTTTGATGAAACCCTTGCGGGAACGGCAAGCTTCAGGGTTCTTCAAAACGGTGCGGATCTGGTGGAAAGCTCCAGAATAAGCGGCAAGAAGATAATCATTACCCTTGTGGACAGACCTGTTTTGGATGAAGAAGTGGAGATTGTCCCCACAAGCTATAACCATATAACGGACAAATATGGGAATGTTGCCGAAATCGCTTCGGAAACCATAGTTCCAACCAGATAATATAATCCGGAAACGGCGAAAAGGAGCTTTTGAGAAGCAGCTGAGCAGGCTGCGGAACAAAAGCTCCTTTGCTTTGGTGTATTAGGAGGATGCACAACAAGTATAGAGGATGCACTGCTTCCCCATAAGCGGTACAAGGTTATGACTTGAAACAATTAAAAAAAGTATATACCATAATTATACAAGGTAAAAATGTGTAATTTAATAAAAATATAACAATTTATGCATAATCAGACAATATTTTGACATATGTAGGGATTATGATGTAAAATAGTAATGATATATTGCCTGTTCCTGTAGGCTGCCATATAGGCCAAGGGCTGGTGGGAAAGGCAATCAGAGTTTTATTTTGAAAAGGGATACTATAATAGGAGGAACGAAGAATGAAAAAGAGGATGCAAAAGTGGATGGGAATTTTACTTGCCGTCCTATTGATTACATCGGTGTTTCCCGTAAATGGGGCAATCTCATTTGCTGCAGCGAAACCAAGTTTATCCATGACTTCCAAGACACTCATCGGGGTAGGAACCGCT
Source organism: Lachnoclostridium sp. UBA903 (assembly GCA_002294045.1). Classification (GTDB taxonomy): domain Bacteria; phylum Bacillota; class Clostridia; order Lachnospirales; family Lachnospiraceae; genus Anaerocolumna. The sequence goes on from DBEP01000023.1 coordinate 144,802, forward strand.
TTTACCCTATCGGTCAAAAATCTTGACAAAACAAAGGTAAAATCAACGGTATGGTCTTCAAAGAATAAAAACGTTGCTACCGTTAATACTTCCGGTTATGTAACTTCTACCGGAAAAGGGACCACCAATATTGAATGTAAGATTACATATAAAGACGGTACCGTGCTGCGCCCAACCTGCAAGGTAACGGTTAAAATCCAGGCTAAAGAAATCAAAATTACCAATACCCCGGAGGAAGGTATGAATAATTTTGTTATCACCGTGGGGGACAGCATTGATTTTAACAGTGTGCTTATACCTAGCAACGCCAGTGATTTAATAACCTATACCATCGATAATACGAATTATGCTACGGTGGATAAAAAGGGTATCGTAAAAGGTTTAAAGGCCGGTATCGTACGCCTTACGGCTACGGCTTCCCTGACAAAAGCCGCAGCTTCCGCCAGTCTGGTAAAAGATACGGTCAATATCCAGATTGTTGAGAAAACAGCCGGTGTTAAAAGTGCGGTATTAACGGATACCACCACCCTGACCATAACTTTTGACAGTGCTATCAGCGAATCAACGGTAATTAATGACGACGGTGAGCTTCTTAACAGCGTATCCATTAAAGCCATGACAGATTCAAAAGGCAAGACGGCGGATAAACCGGGAGCTTTGACTGCCGCATTATCTTCCGATGGGAAAACTTTAACCATAACTGCCGAGAATGGCTTTAACGGACTTTACGGGCTGCATCTTGCCGACAGCGTTCTGACAACCGGCGGAACGGCGTTAACGGAATATTATAAAAACCTGGAATTATATGATACCACACCGCCGTATTTTAAGGATTATGAAGTGGATGATACCGGTTTAATGGTTACCTTGAAATTCAGTGAAGCTATGGACTTTAGCAAAATGGCAATTTCTAAGGTAAGTCTTGTAAAATCCAGCCAGACTGCGGAGGCTTCCACACTCAGCTTATTAAAGACCAAGTCCAATTACGTAAAATCCGAGGACGGCAAGTCTTTGATTCTTGATTTAACCGATATGGCTTCGGATGACCAGAACAAAACCTTTGCCGTAGTATTTTCGGGATTAAAGGATAAAGCCGGCAATTACCCGAGCAATTCCATTTTAACAGCCTATGTGGCAACCGATACGACGGAGAAAGCACAGGCTAAGTTAAGAACCCTGACACGTACCGGTTATAATACGCTGACCGCCACCTTTTCAAGGGCAATTAAAACGCCGGGTGAAATCGTACTCAGCAACGGAAAAACCATTGAAGGAGAAGTTGATAAGAATGACAACAAGACGGTCAATTTTACCCTGGATTCTTCTTCGGCCAAGCTTACCGGCTCACTGAAGGTTTCCATCGGCTATTGGGACAGCTATAACGTAAAGAGTTCCGATAAGACCGCCGATAAGTATACGACAAAAACAATTAATTTTACGGTGAGTAAGGTTGAACCGAAATTAAATACATATAAACTTACCGCGAAAGACGGGGATAATGGCGTCAGCTATATTTTAACCCTGACTTATGATAAGAATGTTACCCTGGCCAGTGATTCGGGAAGATTTACCTCCAGGCTGGTAACCCTGAATAATGATATCTATTCCCAGAAAAAACTTGCGTATACGGCTTCCGTAAAGGATAAGACGGTAACAGTCACTCTGGATAAAGAGCAGTTTGATGAAAACGGAACTTATACCATAACCATTCCGGACGGATTCGTAAAAGACAATTTTTATAATGAAAGTAAAAAAACAGAAATTTCGGTAAAACGGACCGGGTCCACAGGAACAGAGCTGCCGGCGCCGGAAAGCATAGAGCAGTCTTCGGATGATCCGAACATTATTTTGGTTACTTTTAATAATAAAATTGATAAAACTACTGCGGAGAACAAAAATAATTATACTATTTTAGGAGTGAACATATCAAAAGTAGAATTAATTGACAATAATTCTGCCGGGGCTACCGTTCAGCTGACTCTGAAAGAGGGAGCCGTTCCGGTAACGGCTACTTATGGGGTAACCATAAAGGGTATTAAAGGATTTGGCGATACCTATACGGAAATGGACGTATATGAAACCGCCTTAATATTGTATGAAAATAAAGGACCGTCCTTAACGAAAGTAAGCTATAGTTATCCGAGCAAGGTAACATTAACTTTTGATGAAACAATAAAAGGGACGGCAAGTTTTACCGTTATCCAAGACGGAATAGATTTAGCGGAAGGCTTTTCGATCGGCAGCAATACCATTACCATTTCCTTAAGTGAAGTTCCGGAAATGAAAGTGAGGATGAAAATAACGCCTACCAGTTCAAATGACATAACGGATATTTACGGTAATAAAGCCGACATATCCATAAAGTATGTAACTCCGAATGATTAATTGAAATTAAAGAGAATATTCGCAATCCGCTTATGTTACTTGCTTGATAAGGTTAAATAAAAGCAGCAGCGAGTTAGCAGCACTTGCGTTTTAGAAAGAACACTCCTGTCTGGATATGAAAAATTCCAGGCAGGAGTGTTTTGCATCTCATAGGAAAGTTCGGCAGACTTATTATTACCCCTTTACGAGATGTCAGATTTGTTTTATAATGATTGGGATATGGAAAGCACACTGGAGGAAAAATTCATTGAAATCAATTAGCAGGACAGTTATTATGGCCATATGCCGCGTGCTGTTTGTAATATATATTGTTTTACTAGCCTATTTTTTGTTTTTTAGCGAACGTTATGGAAGGACCATAACTTCGGATGATTATAAATATAATTTGGTTTTGTTTAAAGAAGTAAGGCGTTTTATATTATACCGAAAGGAACTTGGCCTGGAAAGCTTTATCGTTAATATATTCGGGAACGTATTGGCATTTGTGCCCTTTGGCTTTGTATTACCCATCATAAGTATCAGCAACAGGAAATTATTGAATATAACCCTGTTAAGCCTTGAATTCAGCCTGACTATAGAACTTATCCAATTAATTTTCAAAGTCGGGATATTTGATGTGGATGATATCCTTATGAATACAATGGGCGGAATACTGGGAGGTATCTGCTTTATTATATGCCGCAAACTGGTTAAATCAATCAGGAAACTGCGGTAGATGAATTATTTGCACCTGGCCGTGCGGATAGGAGCGGACAATGTTCAGACGTAAAAAAGAAGTATTTAAATTTTCTGGCAGAAGTCATTCCGTAAGGGGAGTGATATCGGTTATTGCAGGATTCGTAACCTTGATTGCCCTGTTGGTTTTATCTGTTGTTTCCAGCTTTTCCAAAGGAAATGGCGGTCTGATAATAGGAATAATCGGGATGCTGCTGTTTGCAATATCCGTCGCAGGCTTTATACTTGGTATAAAGAGCTGCAGGGAAAAGGAAATCTATTATGCCGCTCCTGTAACGGGTATGGTTTTAAATGGTTTTCTGTCCATTATATTTTTTATATTATATATGCTGGGCCTTATTTTATAGTAAAAAGCGTTTTGGTGTGTTAAGGCGGGTACTCACAGCCGCCTGCCGAAAAAGCATAGAAAAAGACAGTTTTGTATTGTCCGGGACACGGCTTGGGGCATTCGGTCCGGAAGGTTTAAAAAATATTTTAAGAAAGGATTGCCAAAAAAGATGAAATACGCAGAATTATTTAAAAATGTCAACGAGGACATCAGGGAACGTTATGACTTATCCATGGAACGTATTGAGGCAATTTTAAAAGAATCGGGCATAAAAGAACCGGTCAGGGACTATTTTGTAAAAGTTGCCGCTTTTATTCTTCAGATTAGGAAACTGGCTGCTCTGGCTCAGAAAGATAAATTCAGCCGGATGTCCACGGAGGAACTGAAGCAATTGAATCATGAATTATACGGTGATGTCCTTCCCGAAAACTACGAAAACAGTTATGCCAATCCCCGCTATGCGGTAAAGAAACTGGGTAAAAAATATGGTAAGCTCCTAACCTTTTTGTATGCCGAAATACGGGGAATGATTGTTTATGCTTATGAATGCAGGCTGTGGGATATTACGGTTTATCTGGAATTATTTATTGAGATTTATAATTATTTTGAAGCAGAGAATGAATATACGGTTAAGGATGTCAGGCGTGCCATTTATGACTTTATAAACGATTATACCGGTGACATGCTGGAATATCGCATTCGGGAATTAGTGGACCCCGAACTGTCCTTGGTAAAGGATATTGTTACGGAATGGGATTTAAGGGATTTAAGATACTTATATCAATTCGGTGAATATATCGGCGAGAATGAGTTAAGGACGGCGGAATTCTTAAACAGCCTTTCGGAGGAGGAAGTCAAGGCCATGGCATTTACCTATGCTGAAGGATACCGGATAGGCTTTGAGAAGGCTAACATCGATTTGAATAAAAAGGAAACAGTGAATATACGTTATAATATAGGCTTTGAAAGAATACTGTTATATGCTTTTGACTATTTTGCAAAAATGGGGCTTGAGCCTGTTATTTACCGGGCAGCGGTTAATGATGTAAGCAAGAAACAGCATTTAAAAATCGGCTTCCACTCTACGGGTCCTAACAAGCAATATGATTACGACCACCGGTTTGACAACGGCCTGTATCTTGACAAGGCTTATCAGGGCAGGAAACTCACAGGCCTGCGCAAGGCTTATGAAAAGTATAAAAAAGAAGCGGCTGTTTATGCCGGGCCGGCGGTAATGGAGGTCTTCGGGGAAAAGAATTTTGTACCGGAAAATAAGCCGGAGGCAATCAGACTGGATAAGAGGCAGCAGAAATTGTACGTATTATATAACCGTGATGCCAGTTTAATTACCAATGAATATATTAAAGGAGAAGAAACCAGCTTTACCATCATAGCATATCCGATTCCTGAAATCGGAGAGCAGTTTCAGGAGATATTTGCAGAAACAGTGAAAGTTAATACGCTGGATAATCAGACGTATAATAAAATCCAGCAGTCCATAATTGACGTATTGGATCAGGGCGAGTATGTAAGAGTACTTGGCAGGGAAAGAAACCGGACAGATATTAAAGTAATGCTGTATGAGCTGACGGACCCCGCCCATGAAACAATATTTGAAAACTGCACCGCCGATGTCAACATTCCGGTTGGAGAAGTATTTACCTCGCCGAAGCTTTCCGGAACCAACGGGACCTTGCATGTAACTCAGGTTTATTTAAATGAATTGGAGTACATAGATTTATCCCTGAATTTCGAGGACGGTAAGATAAGCTCCTATACCTGCAGAAACTTTGAATCAGAGGAAGAGAATCAACAGTTTGTTAAAGAAAATCTAATGTATAACCATGATACCCTGCCTCTTGGAGAGTTTGCAATCGGTACGAATACAACTGCTTATGTAATGGCGCAAAAATACCGGATAGGGGGCAAACTGCCCATCCTGATAGCGGAAAAAACAGGGCCTCATTTTGCGGTAGGGGATACCTGCTATAAAATGAGCGAGGATCTGAAACTATATAATCCGGACGGCAAACAAATCGTAGCAAAGGATAATGAAATATCCATTTTAAGAAAAACGGATATGGATAAAGCTTATTTTAACTGCCATACGGATATCACCATACCCTATGATGAGCTTGGCGAAATAACGGTTTATAAAAAGAACGGTGAAACAATCACTATTATAAAGGACGGAAGATTTGTTCTTCCAGGCACCGAGATACTAAACGAAGCCTTCGGGTAAATTTAAGGAAAATGAAAGTGAGGATGACACAATGGCGGCAAAAGTAGGAATTGTAATGGGAAGTGATTCGGATCTTCCAATCATGAGCAAGGCGGCGGAAATACTGGATATTTTGAAAATAGAATATGACATTACCGTAATATCTGCCCATAGAATGCCGGATATATTTTATAATTATGCAAAATCGGCAGAAGAAAAAGGCTATAAGGTAATTATTGCAGGTGCCGGAGGAGCAGCGCATCTGCCCGGTATGACTGCGGCAATCTTTCCCATGCCCGTAATCGGCGTGCCTATTATGACCAAGTCCCTGGGAGGGGTAGATTCCCTCTACTCCATCGTTTCCATGCCCGGAGGAATTCCCGTAGCAACGGTTGCAATAAACGGAGCTTTAAATGCCGGCCTGCTGGCTGCTAAAATTCTGGCTGCGTCCGACCCGGATTTGCTGGAGCGTTTGAAGGCCTATGGGGAAGGCCTAAAGGACAGTGTTCTGGCTAAATCGGAGAAGCTGGAGAAACTGGGCTATGAAGCTTATTTAAAGAACATGAATCCGGCATGAAATATCTGCACGGATTAAAATAAGGATTGAATAATAAATATGTTATATTGGTATGAAAGGAAAGAGGCGGGATCAAGACCGTTTCTTTCTTTTTTATGAGACTCTTTCTTGTACGGGACAAAAACAGGAAAGGAAATTATCCCGGGAGGAAGGCAGCTTCCGGGATGATTTCCCTTCCTGTTTTCTCCTCTTTTTATGGGAACAGTAATTTATATAATCCGCTTATATATGACAGTTACATTATTAATTGTGCTTATAAACAATATAAGAAAATAATGAAATTAAAAGTTAGGACAAAGAATATGGATTATGATAAAATAAGTAACAGAGAGAAACAAAGAGCAATGTAATTAATATTTAATACAGGGTGTAAAAGCAGTTTATCAAATAGACAATAAGTCTTTAAGGAGGACGGACCATGGATTATAAAAAGGCAGGAGTGGATATTGAAGCCGGCTACAAAGCCGTTGAGCTTATGAAGGAGCATATTAAGGGAACCATGCGCAGTGAAGTTCTGACCGGAATCGGAGGATTTTCGGGGGCTTTTTCTTTAGAAAACTATAAAAATATGGAGCAGCCTACCCTGGTTTCCGGTACGGACGGTGTGGGAACAAAGCTGAAGCTGGCATTTATTCTAAATAAACATGATACCGTCGGTATTGACTGTGTGGCTATGTGTGTTAACGATATTGCCTGCGCCGGTGGTGAACCCTTATTCTTTCTGGATTATATCGCCTGCGGTAAAAATGAACCGGAAAAAATAGCAGCCATAGTAAGCGGCGTGGCAGAAGGCTGCAGACAGGCCGGTGCTGCCCTAATCGGCGGTGAAACGGCGGAGATGCCGGGTTTTTACCCGGCAGACGAATACGACCTGGCCGGTTTTGCGGTTGGTATTGTGGATCAGAAGCATTTAATCGGCGGAAAGGATTTAAAGGAAGGTGATACCATCATCGGTATTGCTTCTTCCGGTATCCACAGCAACGGTTATTCCCTTGTACGCAGAGTATTTAATATGGCTCCGGAAGCTCTGGACACTTATTATGAAGCCTTGGGCGCCACTTTGGGAGAAGTCCTGCTGACTCCTACGAAAATCTATGTAAAAGCTTTAAAAGCCCTGAAGACGGCAGGAGTAGCTGTTAAGGCCTGCAGCCATATAACCGGCGGCGGATTTTATGAAAATATCCCCAGAATGCTAAATGACGGAATGCATGCGGTAATACGCAAAAACAGCTATGATATTCCTCCTGTTTTTCGCATGCTGTCCACGGACGGAGACATTGAAGAAAAGGTTATGTACAATACGTATAATATGGGAATCGGAATGATGATTGCCACAGACAGCAAAGAAGCCGACAAAGCGGTAAGAATATTACAGGAAAGCGGAGAAAACGCTTATATCGTAGGTGAGGTTAAAGCCGGAGAAAAAGGTGTCACGCTATGTTAAGGATAGTGGTTTTAGTATCCGGCGGAGGTACCAACCTTCAGGCAATTATCGACAGTCTGGAGCAGGGCAGGATAACCGAAGCCAAAATAGCGGGGGTCATCAGTAATAAAAAAGGGGTATATGCTCTTAAGCGGGCCTTTGACCACGGAATTCAGACCTCCGTCGTTTCCCCCCGGGATTACGATGACAGGGAGGCTCATCTACAAAATGAACCGTANNGGCGTTGCTGGAGGAAATAAAAGGTTATCAGGCAGATTTAATTGTTTTGGCCGGTTATCTGGTAATCATTCCGGAAATTTTAATTCAGAGCTACAGGAATAAAATTATTAATATACATCCGTCTTTGATTCCCGCTTTTTGCGGCCCCGGTTATTACGGACTGCGGGTGCATGAAGCGGTACTGAACAGGGGGGTAAAGGTTACGGGAGCTACGGTTCATTTTGTAGATGAGGGTACGGATACCGGTCCTATTATACTTCAGAAAGCCGTTAAGGTACGGGAGGATGACACACCGGAAGTTCTGCAGAGGAGAGTTATGGAAGAGGCGGAATGGCATATATTGCCTCAGGCAATCGAACTCATTGCAGAAGATAAAATCCGGGTAAAAAATGGTAAGGTATATGTTACGGTTCAGCCATAAATAAAAAAGAAAGGTATGGATGCAGCATGAAAATATTAATTATAGGCGGCGGAGGCAGAGAGCATGCCATTGCTTATAAAGTGTCACAAAGCAAACGGGTTGACCGGTTATATTGCGCGCCCGGAAATGCGGGGATAGAGGAATATGCCGAGTGTGTAGATATCAGCGCCATGGATTTTGATAAACTGGCGGCCTTTGCCGAAAAGGAAAAGATTGATTTAACCGTAGTCGGCCCGGATGATCCCCTGGTGGCGGGTATTGTGGATGTTTTTGAAGCCAAAAACCTGCGCATCTTCGGACCCAGGAAAAATGCCGCCATAATTGAAGGTTCCAAGGCATTTTCCAAGGAGCTTATGAAAAAATACGGAATTCCCACAGCGGCTTATGAAATTTTTGATTCCCCCGAAGCCGCATATGCTTATCTGGATAATTGTAAATTTCCCATTGTTTTAAAAGCAGACGGTTTAGCCCTTGGCAAAGGCGTTTTAATCTGCGGCAGTTTAGAGGAGGCCAAAGCAGGAGTTAAAAGGATTATGCTGGACAGGCAGTTCGGCTCTGCCGGTGACCGGCTGGTGGTGGAAGAATTCATGACCGGCAGGGAAGTTTCCGTACTGGCCTTCTGTGACGGCACGCATATAACGGCTATGACAAGTGCACAGGACCATAAACGTGCAAAAGACGGGGACAAAGGATTAAATACCGGAGGCATGGGTACTTTTTCACCAAGTCCGTTCTATACGCCTAAGGTGGATGAATTCTGCAAACGATATATTTACCGGCCTACCATAGAAGCCATGAAGGCGGAGGGCAGGGATTTTACCGGAATTCTATTTTTTGGTTTAATGTTAACGGAAAGCGGCCCCAGGGTTCTGGAATACAATGCAAGATTCGGCGATCCGGAGGCCCAGGTGGTTCTTCCCCGAATGAAAAATGATATTGTGGAAGTATTGGAAGCCTGCCTTGATGGAAAACTGGAAACGATTGAACTGGAATTTGAAGACAATGCCGCTGTTTGTGTTATTTTGGCCTCCGACGGATATCCGGAACAGTATGAAAAAGGCTTTGCTATTGAAGGGCTGGAGAAATTCAAGGATAAGTGCGGTTTTTACGCTTTCCATGCCGGCTCCCGGAAAACAAAAGCAGGAATCGTTACCAGCGGCGGACGTGTCCTTGGAATAACCGCAACGGGCAGAGATTTAAAGGAAGCCAGAAAAAATGCCTACATGGCGGCGGGCTGGGTTACCTTTCAGAATAAATACATGAGAAATGATATCGGCAAGGCAATCGACGAAGCAGGAAAAGAAGCTTAAAATCACTATAAAACAATACCACCATTTTGATTGGTAAACATTTAAGGCAGCTTACCGGCCGGATTTATTTTGTTTGTGAGGAAAGAACTCATAAATAGCTTAATTTCCGGTTAAACCGGGCAGCTGCCTTAGAGCGTGTTTGAAAAATTGCTGCGTATATTTTATTCCCTAAATTTTTGATAAAATGACATAAATTATGAAGAATGTCACAGAAGTGCCATATGTATACTGTAATATAATGAGAAAAAGCAAAATATTTTCCAGATTTGTTACAATATATGTAATAAGAGGACAAATTTAATTTTGCCGTATCTACCAAATAAGCAGAGTTAATTCATGAGCCTTAGGAGGAAACAGGGAATGAAAAAAAGTACGTTTTATAAGTGGACTGTCATCATATTATGTCTGGTATTATTGTATCCTCAGGGATTTATATTAAAACCAACAAGGGTAATAGCCGCAACTGCCGGTACGGTTACGGCAACCAGTCTGAATGTGCGGACAGGGCCGGGAACCAGTTATGGTATATTGCAGTTGAACAAAAGCAACGTTTATCTGAAAAAAGGTGATAAAATATCGGTTCTAAACACGAAAAACGGATGGCATAAAATATCCTTTACCTTTAACGGGAAAAAACTGGAAGGTTATGTGTCGGGGGATTATGTTAAGGTAACCAATACATCAACCGCTGCCGCAACAAAGACAACTACCACCACCACAACTACGGCTGCCGCTTCTGCCGGCAAGGTGGAATCTGATTTTAAAATTGCCGGAAGTGTAACTGCCAGCAGTCTTAATATCCGGCAGAAGGCCTCTGCTACAAGTACCAAACTTGCCGCAATTCCTAAAAACCATAAAGTTACCGTATTGAATGAAGTAATGTCGGGAACGGAAAAGTGGTATCGGATCACCTGTAAAGTAAACAATCAAACGAAAACCGGTTATGTATTAAGCGACTATATTAAATTGACCCTTGCATCCAGCGTAAAAGCCACCGTCAACAGCAAAACAAAAGTTAAAATAAAAACCGGTGCAGGGGACAGTTACAAAAATCTTACCAACAGCAAAGGAACTGCCATATCTTTAAGCGATAAGAAAGCAGTGACAATAACCAAGGAAGTAACGGATTCCAAAGGCAAAAAATGGTTTCAGATATCCTTTACGGCAAGCAATGTAAAATACAGCGGTTACATACCGGCAAACCAGGTATTGATAAAGCCTACTTTAACGGCCACGCCTGCACCGACTGCCACGCCTACACCCACCGCCACGCCGACCGCAACCCCTACGCCAAGCACAACCCCGTCACCGACTGTTACGGCCACGCCTACGCCCACAGACAGTGTGACTCCCACCAATCCGTCATCGGATATACTCTCGGACGAAGAGTTTGAATTAAAGATGGATAATGAAGGATTTCCCGAAAGCTATAAACCTTATTTAAGAGATTTGCATCAATTGTATCCATCCTGGGAGTTTGAGGCATACCAGACGGGACTTGACTGGGATACGGTGATTCAAAAGGAAAGTACGCTGGGTGTTAATCTGATATCCAACGGAAAAAGTGTGGAATGGAAATCTTTAGAGCAGGGAGCATATGACTGGTCCACGGACAGCTTTATACCGTTTGACGGCTCTACCTGGGTTACTCCGTCAAAAGCAGCCCTGGAATACTATATGGACCCGAGGAACTTTTTAGATGAAAAGGGGGTTTTTCAATTTGAACTCCTTACCTATAAGAGTGAATATCAGAACGTGACCGGAGTAGAAGGCATCCTTTATAATACTCCGCTGTATGACTGCATTTATTCCTATGAGGATGCTTCGGGAGAACTGGCGGAACTTACCTATTCGCAGACCTTTATGGATGCGGCCGAATATTCCGGTGTCAGTCCGTACCACCTGGCCAGCAGGGTAAAGCAGGAGGTGGTTACGGGAGCATCCACTTTGAGTTCCAGTGTGTCGGGAACCGTTTCCGGCCTGGAAGGATTGTACAATTTTTATAATATCGGTGCTTACAATAGCACGGTTGCCGGAGGTGCCGTTGCAAACGGGTTAAAATATGCCAAGAGCGGTACATCGGACCAGGCTTTAAATGCATTATATTTAATACCCTGGGACAACCCTTATGACTCCGTTTTGGGAGGCGCCTATATCATTGGAAGCAATTATATTAAAAGAGGCCAGGACACTACATACCTTCAGAAATTCAATGTGACACCGACATCAACTTTTTCCCATCAGTATATGGCAAATATTGAAGCTCCCAATGCAGAGGCCAAAAAAACATATGCTGCATATAGTGTAATGACGGATATCCCCATTGTATTCAGCATACCGGTTTATGAAAATATGCCGGATACGGCTTCACCACTACCGGAACCGGCCTATAATCCGAACAATTGGCTGAAAACCTTAAAGGCGGATGGTTATAGCCTGACCCCTACTTTTGATTTAAAGAAAGACCAGACCTATTCCCTGATTGTCGGGTCTAATGTTACCAAGATAAATATTACTGCTGCGGCAGTCAGTAAAAAAGCCACTGTATCCGGAACCGGAACGGTATCTTTAAAAGATGGAAATAATGAAGTTATTATTACAGTCACAGCAGAAAATGGTGATATAAGGGAATATCTGATCAATGTTGTGAGAGAGCCTGTGGCTTTATAACCCTGCGAAGGGATAAAAAACCTGTCTTAACTTTGTGAAAAAGCACTTATGATTAAATGAATGACGATTCAGTCTTCCGGAAAAAAGAACCGCCTTGACTGAACAGTTACAAATTATTTTATACCAGTGCAAACCAGGGTTAGGGCAGGTTCTTTTTAATGCATGGAAATGAAGGGAAAGTTGAAAGAAAATTTAAAAGAGAAAGGACGCCGCATAATGATTCTTTCAGCTTGTGAAACTTGTTTCACATTTTTATATTGTGGCAGGGGGCTGTTGCAAAATTCAAAATATTATTTACTTGCAACAGCCCCTGCAATTTAAGATTGCAATGGGTATACAAATGAAAAAACATAAAATAGCTTATAGAAATTTATTTCTTTTTCTCTCTTTTTTATTATTGATTTTATTGCCTTATTCCATAAGCCAGGCTGCCAGTGCAACCCTGACTTTGAGTACGGACACAAAGACCGCTGCGGTTGGCGATGATATTATGATAACGCTTTCCATATCCTCTGATACTATGCTGGGAGATTTTGAAGCCTTTATAACATATAATGCTGATATACTGGAATTTAAAAGTGATGCTTCCTTTATTGCCGGTGGTGAAGGATTATTAAAGCTGACCGATAAGAATACGGTCAATAAGGAAAATTCCAGGAAGTATATAATGAAATTTAAGGCAAAAGCCATTGGTATCAGTGAGATAGCCATAAAAGATAAGGCCGAAATATACGAATTGGAGTCCGGGCTTGCCATGTCCGTATCCAGCAACCGGCTGGATATCCGCGTATCGGCTTCTGAAACGGCATCGGATAATACAAATCTTAAAAGCTTAAAAATAAGCCCGGGTACTCTTACACCGGCATTTGATAAAAATATAACCGAATATACGGCGGATTTAAAATATGAAGATGAAAAACTTGTTATCAGCGCCGTAACAGAAGATGAAAATTCTAAAGTTACTGTGGAAGGTAATGAAAAGCTGACCGTAGGCAATAATAAGATTATTGTAAAAGTGAAAGCAGAATCCGGGAATACAAAGGAATACCGTATTACGGCAACCCGTAAAGAAAGTGACAAACAGGAAACGGCTGAAATTAATGAAAGCGATGAAACGGATACTGACAAGGATGCCAATACTCAGGAATATAATGATATTAAAAATACTGCTGCTGAGATAGGAAAGCTGTTAATCATAAAAGACGGAGACGAACGATACATTCAGAATGGTTTCAGATACCGGATTCTGGAACCGGGAGATGATGTGGCAATACCCCAGGGATATATTAAAACCTCATTGATACTGAATAATGTAACCGTAACGGCATATACTCCGGAAAATGATCTGGATAATGATTTTCTGCTTCTTTATGCCATGAACGAAGACGGAGAAACCGGCTTTTACCAATATGACAGAGCCGAATCAACCCTGCAGCGCTATGCGAAAGGAAAGGATGGGAATAAGGTGGTAATGTCTGCAGATTTAATGCGGTCGGAAGATTATAAAGCCAAATTAACTGCCATGGGTATTGTGCTGGCCGTGTTAGGAGCCGCATGCATCATACTCTCTGTGGTATTAATACGGGTTTATCTGAAAAAGAAAGATTAAAAACAGGTAAACTTTCCTTGAAACAAGTTTATCTTGACAATATATCATAATCTGTTATACTGAGTGTATAACAAATATAACGAACAAACGGGAGGTGGATGATTTGATAGTAAAGATAGATTTTAACAGTGATGAAGCTTTTTACATCCAACTTCGCAATCAAATCATTTTCGGAATCGCTAATGCAGAGTTCAGGGAAGGAGATAATCTGCCTTCGGTTCGGGAATTAGCAGAAGATATAGGAATTAACATGCATACAGTAAACAAAGCATATACTATGTTAAAGCAGGAAGGCTATGTTAAGCTTGACCGGAGAAAAGGTACCGTGGTTGCGATTGATGCCGATAAAATAAAAGCCTTAGAAGAATTAACCAATAATATGAAGGTAGTATTGGCGAAGGCCGTGTGTAAAAATATAAGTTGTGAAGAAATTCATGAAATAGTTAATAAAATATTTTATGATTTTATCAATGGATAAATAGTAACCGAAAACTGTTTGGCTTAAGGCAGCTGAACAGTTATATCATTTGAACAGGAGGTAGTTACTATGTTATGTGATAAATGCAAAAAAAATGAAGCTAAGATATATTATACCGAAATCATTAACGGTGAGAAGAAGGAACAGCATTTGTGCGAGGAATGTGCAACGGAATATACTTCTTTTCCATTAGGAACGGCTTTCATGGATCAGGAAATTACCTTAGGCAGTTTACTGTCTACGATCTTAGGTAATTATTATAATAATAATCCCCATGGTACGGAATATACGGAAAAAGAAATCCATTGTGACGTATGCGGCATGACGTATGCGGAATTCATGAGGGACGGAAGATTCGGATGTGCCAAGTGTTATGACAGCTTCCAGAAGATTCTTGAAAAAAGCATTAAAAATATACAGGGTTCGGACACACATACCGGTAAAAAGCCAAAGGGCTTTGAGACTAAGACCCAGAAGCTGATAAAGGAATTGTCCGAACTGGATAAGCTGGCTATCCGTTTGCAGGAGGCAATTGAGAAAGAAGAATTTGAAGAAGCCGCTAAAATAAGGGATAGGATACGTGAACTGAAAAAGGAGGAGATGAATAATGCTTAAATGGTACAAAGAAGCAGGCCAGAACAATGATGTTGTTATCTCCAGCAGGATAAGACTTGCCCGCAATTTAAAAGACTATTCTTTTTCGGCGAAACTGTCTGAAGACCGGGCGGCGGACCTGGTAGAAAAGGTAAAAGCAGCGACCCAGGCAATCGAAAACCAGGCTTCCCTGAAATTTTACAGCTGCAGCGCGGACGTATTGGGTGACACGGAGAAAACGGCTATGGTGGAAAGGCATATCATAAGTCCTCTGCTGGTAGCCAAAGAACAGAGCACCGGCCTGATACTTTCGGAGGATGAAAGTATCAGTATTATGATAAATGAAGAGGATCATGTGAGAATTCAGTCCATTACCGGCGGAATGAACATTGGTGAGGCTTTTCAGGCGGCCAATAAAATAGATGATATTACCGGCGAGATTTTTGATTATGCTTTCCATGAAAAATACGGATATCTGACCTCCTGTCCGACGAATGCGGGCACCGGGCTGCGGGCATCCTACATGATGTTTTTACCTGCTCTGACCGTTGCCGGTAAAATTATTAAACTAGCGGAAGAGCTGGGGCAATATGGAATTGCCTTAAGAGGAACTTACGGGGAAGCCTCTAAAAGTGTGGGAAGTCTGTACCAGATTTCCAATCAGAAAACACTGGGAAGTACGGAAAAGGAGATTATGGAAGCCCTGGACCGTATTGTGGAGCAGGTAATGAAACAGGAACGCAGGCAAAGAGAATATATTCTTACCAATAATTACGATGAATTTGAAGATAAGGTACATCGTTCCTACGGAGTTTTAAAATACGCAAAACAGCTATCATCCGGTGATGCAATGACTTTGCTTGCACAGTTAAAGCTGGGTATGGATATGAACCTGATTGACTTAGGGGATAATTACAACATTCATGAACTGATGATGGAGATTCAGCCCGGCAACTTACAGTGCCAGCTGGATAAAAACGTAGGAAGTATGCAAAGAGATAAATACAGGGCGGATTATATCCGTAAAAAATTACCCGAACCTGTATAATTCATAAATCATGCATTGCTGGCATAAGATGACAGCAGCAAAGCGGATTTTAATATCTGCTTTGACAACAGAGAAAAGATACAGGAGTCTCCTATAAAGGGACTTCCGGAAAAATCAGAACAGGAGGCTACTATGAACGAAAAATATACGGAAAATGCGAAATCGGCCATTACTTATGCAACAGAGGTAGCATATAAATTATCCCACAATTATGTTGGGACCGAACATCTGCTTATCGGCTTATTGGAGGCAGATGGGGTTGCTTCTAAGGTATTGGAGAAAAACGGTGTGGATGTGGATAAAGTTATCGAACTGGTAAATCAGCTTATTGCACCCAATACAACCATGGAAGCGGTTGAAGTTGACGGTTTTACCCCAAGATCAAAACGGATTCTGGATCAGAGTTTCAGGGAGGCTATCCGCTTAAAGGCCCAGCTGGTCGGTACGGAGCATATTTTGATTGCGTTAATTAAGGAATCCGACTGCATTGCGGTAAGGCTGCTAAATACCTTAGGGATTAACGTACAGAAGCTTTATGTGGATATATTGACTGCGGTTGGTGCGGATATGAGTACGGCCAAGAATGAATACGCCGCCAATAAGGGAAAAGCCAAAGCAAAATCAAGTACACCTACCCTGGATCAATACAGCAGGGATTTAACGGAATATGCAAGAGAAGGTAAACTGGACCCGGTTATCGGAAGAGAGACTGAAATCCAGCGTGTTATCCAGATTTTAAGCAGAAGGACAAAAAACAATCCATGTCTGGTTGGTGAACCGGGAGTCGGTAAAACTGCAATTGCAGAGGGACTGGCCAGAAAAATTGTGGAAGGTAACATACCTGAAATTATAAAAGACAAAAGGGTCTTAACCCTTGACTTATCCGGAATGGTGGCCGGTTCCAAGTACAGGGGCGAATTTGAAGAGAGAATTAAGAAGGTTATCAGTGAAGTCATGAATGACGGCAATGTACTTCTGTTTATAGATGAAATTCATACCATAATCGGTGCCGGCGGTGCGGAAGGGGCGATTGATGCCTCCAATATTTTAAAACCCTCCCTGGCGAGAGGAGAATTGCAGCTAATCGGTGCTACGACAAGGGAAGAATACCGTAAGTATATCGAAAAAGATGCGGCCTTGGAAAGAAGGTTCCAGCCGGTAGTTGTAGAGGAGCCTTCCGAAGAAGAAGCCATCCTAATCTTAAAAGGCCTGAGAGACAGCTATGAAGCCCATCATAAAGTAAAAATAACCGATGAAGCTTTAGAGGCAGCGGTAAAAATGTCAAGCCGGTATATTAATGACCGTTATCTGCCGGATAAGGCCATTGATTTAATGGATGAGGCGGCATCTAAGGTACGTTTGAGCACTTTTATTACATCACCGGAAGAAAAGGAGCTGGAAGCTGAAATTGCACGTTTGGAAGATGAAAAGGAGCTGGCAATAAAAAATGAAGAATATGAAAAAGCCGGCGATATCAAAAAGCAGCAGGAAGAGATAAACAGCCGTCTGAATGCACTACAGGTCAAAGCGGAGAAAGAAAAACAGGATACCGTACTGGTTGTGGGTGAAAATGAAATTGCCGATATTATATCCAGCTGGACCAAAATACCGGTTAAAAAATTAGCGGAAGAAGAATCCGAACGTTTAAGGAACCTGGAAAACATACTTCATGAGCGGGTAATCGGACAGGACGACGCGGTTTCAGCCGTATCAAAGGCAATCCGCAGGGGACGCGTGGGATTAAAGGATCCGAACAGACCCATTGGCTCCTTTTTGTTTTTAGGCCCCACCGGTGTGGGTAAAACGGAACTATCCAAAGCCCTGGCAGAAGCCATGTTTGGCAGTGAAAATTCCATGATCCGTGTTGACATGTCGGAATATATGGAGAAACACAGTGTTTCCAAGCTTATCGGTTCCCCTCCGGGATACGTAGGATATGATGAAGGAGGCCAGCTTAGCGAGAAGGTAAGACAGAATCCATATTCCGTAATCTTATTTGACGAAGTGGAAAAGGCTCATCCGGATGTATTTAATATACTGCTTCAGGTTCTGGACGACGGACATATTACCGATGCACAGGGCAGGAAAGTAAGTTTTAAGAATACTATAATTATTATGACCTCCAATGCCGGAGCCCAGAATATTATATCGCCGAAGCGTTTGGGATTTGCCTCCGTAATGGATGAAAAAGAGGATTACAAAAAGATGAAAGAAGGCGTAATGGAAGAGGTAAAGCGTATCTTTAAGCCGGAATTCATAAACCGTATTGATGAAATGATTGTATTCCACTCTTTGTCTAAGGAAGATATCAGCAGCATTGTTAGTATCATGTTAAAAGGAATTGCAAAGAGATCGAAACAGCAGATGAATATTACTCTCGAAACCGGCGATGAAATAATTGACCATATTGTCCAAATCGGTTTTGACCAGAAATATGGTGCAAGGCCTTTGCGCAGGGCAATACAGTCCCATATTGAGGATAAACTGGCAGAAGAAATCCTGGAAGGAAGCCTTCATAACGGAGATACTGCATTAGTACAGCTCTTCGACAAAGAGATTAAAATTTCCAAAAAATAATTCAAATCTTGTGCATATATTTGTAGAAATTGTCATGTAAATATGATATAATGAAAGCGTAGTGAGCTTATGCAAGTTTACTTTCAATAAGTGAGCGGAGCAACAAGATCAGGAACCGCTTTTGTTCATGATATAATAGAGATAGCTTTTATAGCTCTGATATAACATGTTCCATTTTATAAGACCTGGAATAAGAGAAAATTAGGAGGATTTAAAATGTCAGTAATCGATGAATTAATACGTGAAGAAAGTGATGGGACAATCAGTTTTGGCAATTACGAATTAACAGTAAAATCAAAGGTGGCTGATTTTGAGCATAGCGGAGATTTATATAAGGTAAAGACGTTTAGGGAAATTACTAAACTCGAGAGAAATGGAATGTTTGTATATGAGTCTGTTCCGGGAACGGCTGTTAAGAATCTGGATATAACGGAAAAAGAGGTTAGATTTACTGTTGAGGGACCTGAAGATGCACAGATTACTTTAGAACTGGAAGCAGAGAAAGAATATAAAATCTATATTGATGATACTAACGTAGGAAAGATGAAAACGAATTTAGGCGGTAAACTTGTATTTAGCGTGGAATTAGGTGAAAATCATAAATCTGCAATACGGGTAGTGAAATTGTAATAGCATTAATTACTATGGTTAGTTTTTAATATCTGGAACTGTTTTAGGGACTTGAAACTCTAAAACAGTTCCTTCTGGTTATAAGGAGGAAATTATGGCAAAAAACAAAACGGTTTTCTTCTGCAGGGAATGCGGTTATGAAGCTTCCAAGTGGATGGGACAATGTCCGGGCTGTAAGCAATGGAATACCTTTACGGAAGAGCCGGCCGTAAAAAAGACCACAGCGAGGCAACAAGGAACAGCCGGAGCAAAACCGGAGCTTTTATCCGAAGTATCGGCAGCGGAAGAACAAAGGATTCTTACGGGGATTCAGGAATTGGACAGAGTCCTGGGAGGAGGAATTGTAATCGGCTCCTTAGTTTTGGTTGGAGGAGATCCCGGTATAGGAAAATCGACCCTGTTACTTCAGATGTCCAGGGATTTGTCCGATAAAAAGGTTAAGATATTGTACATATCAGGCGAGGAATCCTTGAAGCAGATTAAAATGCGTGCCGACAGGCTGGGAGCCTTTTACGGTGAGTTGTTATTATTAAGTGAAACCAATTTGGATAGTATCGAAGATACCATAAGTAAGTTAATGCCCCAGGTTGTAATTATTGATTCCATCCAGACTATGTATAAAGAAGAAATTGGTGCGGCACCCGGCAGTGTAAGCCAGGTCAGGGAGACGACCGCGATTTTAATGCGTATGGCAAAAGGCCTTGGAATCTCTATTTTTATTGTCGGCCATGTAACCAAGGAAGGTGTGGTGGCAGGACCCAGGGTTTTAGAGCATATGGTTGATACGGTATTATATTTTGAAGGAGAAAGTAAGGCTTCCTACCGTATCCTCCGGGCTGTCAAAAACCGGTTCGGCTCTACCAATGAAATCGGTGTGTTTGAAATGAGGGATAAGGGACTGGAGGAAGTAAGAAATCCTTCTGAATTTATGCTCCAGGGAAAACCGGAAGGGGAGCCGGGTTCTGTTGTAACAGCTTCCATGGAAGGCACCAGACCGATATTAGTTGAGATACAGGCACTAATCTGCCAGACTAATTTTAATATGCCAAGGAGGACGGCAGCGGGAACGGACTATAACAGGGTGAATCTGTTAATGGCTGTCCTGGAAAAGAGATTGGGTATCCAAATGGCCGCTATGGATGCATATATTAATGTCGCGGGAGGCATGCGAATTAATGAGCCGGCTTTGGACCTGGCGATTGTGATGGCCATATTATCCAGTTACAAAAACAGGTCCTTAGACAGCAGAACCATATGTTTCGGTGAAATCGGGCTTACCGGTGAAGTGAGAGCGGTGAATATGGCGGAGCAGCGTGTCATAGAAGCCGAAAAAATGGGTTTTAATGTGGTGCTGCTGCCTCAGATCAACAAGGAAAATATCGGAAATACCAATATTAAGTTAATTGGCATCAGGAATATCCGGGAAATTATAAATTTATTTACGTGATTATGCTGTCACCTTGATTTAGACGGACCGGTTTATTGTCAAGTAAATTACTGATTCAAAGTTCAACCCAACGGAATGATTAAATAACACAGGGAAAAGCGGAGGTATTGACAATGGAAAGTACAAAAGATTGTGTGGAACTGAAGATGCTTATGAAACAGCAGGAGAAATTTATACAAAGTATCGGTGCGATAATGGAAAGTCTGGATTCTTCCCAGTTAAAGGTAGAGAAAAATGCTTTTGATGCCATTAACAGCTCGGATACATCCCTTAATCTGGTTAAGGACGGGATTCGTTCCGTGGACGGCCTGCTGGATAAAATTAATATATTGCACATAACAGTAAAAAATTCGTCGGAAAATATAAATCAAATGAAGAATCTGTCCAATATGATTGAGGGATTTGCCTCCGTTATCGAAGGCATTTCAAGTAAAACCAACATGCTGTCTTTAAATGCATCCATAGAAGCGGCAAGAGCCGGGGAACAAGGACGGGGCTTCGCCGTTGTTGCCGGCGAAATCAGAAATCTGGCCGCCCAATCCGCACAGTCATCAAAAGAAATTTCAGAAACTATACAATCAATACAAGCCTTTGTTGCCGAAACCGTGGATGCCCTGAATAATATATATGAAATAGTTGAAAAGCAAAACTCCATGGTAAGTGACGTTAAGGCAGTTTTCCATAAGATTTTGGAAGCAGCTTATATATCCAATGATGTTTCAAGAAAAATGGAACATGAAATTGCGTTCCAGAGGGATATTACCGACAATGCAAAAAATACAATTGAATCCATACATTCAATTGCAGATTTTATAGACCCGGAGACATAAGAAAGCATCCTGCCTGCGTATCCCAACCGCCGGGCTTTTATGCTAGAGTGTGTTTGAAAAATCATTGCACCGTTCTGAACGCTCCANNCAATTTTGGGAGAGTAGCACTACTACGCCCCCAAAATTGCTTCTTGTCTCCCACAAATTGGAGCATCCAGCCCGGCACAAGCATTTTTCAGACACACTCTAGGATGCAACTCCTATTTGTATAAAATAAAAGGCAGAAGAGGATGCCTATTTCCGGGTATCCTCTTCTCCTTCCGCTACGATTTGTTCCAGGACGTGCATTAAATCGTAGATATTGTTAAGCTGTACGTCCCGCTCTAATATAGAATTTTTTAGTTCAATAGGCAGGGATTCAAATTTTTCCCTGATTGCCGGTGCCACATGGGACATAAAATCACCTCTTTTTTTATTAGTTTAACCGGAAGTGATTTTTTCATCCATTTTTTTTCGTTTTTTAATTTTTTCTTTTATTTTTAAACTGTCATTTAGATGGACGACCTGATGTCTGGTAATTGGCATCTGCAAAATCCCTGCAACATCTTTTCTCCCCCAGAAATCAAGAAGCCATATGGAATCCGGATGGCTTGTTACGCCGCCTTCTTTTCTTATGCGGTCCAGACTTTCCGGTGAGAACTTCCTTTTTATATCCTCAGGAGTTAAAGTACATAATATTTGCTGCGTCTGTTCTCCAACCTTATTCCGGTAGTTTCTGAATTCCTCTATGTCCAATAAACTGCTGAAATCTATAATTTCTTCATCGGTCATGGCATTGCCCGTATCCTTTATGGCAACGTTCAGTTTTTTTAACCAGGCATCATCCAGTATCTGTGCCGTATTCCTAACCAAAATATTCATGGTAAGGTCTTCGATTCTGGTAATATGCCATAGATTCCACGCGATTGTAACATCTTTTTTGGTTGGCATAACTGTCAGGTCGCCGTCGGTTAAACCATCCCAGACCTCATCCTCCAAAGTTGCTGTCTTCGGTGGCGGTGCTGATGACATGGAAGACAGATGGACAAATCTATGCATTTCCCTGCATAAATGAATAGCATCCTGAAATTTATCCTGTTTTTTAAGCAAATCTTTTAATAATGCCTGTTTTGGATTCCAATCCGTAGCGGGTTTATACATAATTAATATCCCTCTATCGGCCGTACAATTAAGCACCGGCCTTTACTCCCTTTCATTAATAATTTTTACCTGGCACATCTTCATTGCTTCCAGTGCATTTTTATGACTTTCCGGCGTAACGCCTGCGCAGCAGGCCGCATCTACAGTGACCGGTACCTCCGGAAGTAAGGTCTTTATCAGCATGGCATTGGTTATGACACAGATATCCGTACAGATTCCCACTATTTCTATATAGGTAACGTTATTATAGACGCCGTTTAAAAGGTCCCTTGCCAATTCACCGGAACCAAAGGTGTTTTTTTCGTATATTTTGTAATTGTTCCGCTCCAGAATACACCGGATTTTATCATTGATTTCCCATCCTTTCGTATGGGCGATACAATGTTTTACGGGCAGGTTTTTTCCTTCCTGGGTTTCCAGGTAATTATCATAGTGGGTGTCCATGGTAAATAGAATCGGATTCCCGTTCTTTTCATAATCCCTGATTTTATTTACCACATTATCTAATATCTCTGCGGCCTCCTTTGTTCCTAAGGCACCGTCTATGAAATCATTCTGCATATCAACAACGACTAATAATTTACTCATAGCATT
Organism: Lachnoclostridium sp. UBA903; assembly: GCA_002294045.1. Classification (GTDB taxonomy): domain Bacteria; phylum Bacillota; class Clostridia; order Lachnospirales; family Lachnospiraceae; genus Anaerocolumna. The sequence continues at coordinate 168,059 of DBEP01000023.1, forward strand.
ACTCCTTATAAAAATGATATCCGGGGCAGCGGATTAAAATCCCATGGCCCTTTTAACAATCTCCGTCTGCTCTTTTGATGTAAGCATCTCCAACAGTTTAAACCCAACTCCCGGAGCAGTTTCCGGACAATAGGATTATTAAATTATATGTAAACGGCTATATACAATATTATAATTCAAGATAGTATTTACTACAACCCCTTACTGCTTATCCTGTTGTCATTATTAAATTTAACTGTGAAATAACATCCCGCAGACTTAGTGGGTTACTTACCGGAATCAGGCTGTTACCGGAGATTTTTAATTTAGTTTTATGGAGCCTGCTGCTTATTGCAATGAATTTTTAACGTCTTTTACATCCGTTACATAAAATCTAAGATAAGTTCATATGATGTAACAAAAGTCTAGAGCGTGTTTAAAGAATTATCGCATTTTTCAAACACACTTTAGTGTGAATAAGGAGGAATATATGGATTTCCAGCAAAGCAGAACTTTTATTAATTTGCAGAATGCATTTGAAGGGGAATTGGTCAGCAGCACCAAATATGAAATATATGGTATACGGGCAAGAGAAGAAGGCTACCAGCAAATCGGAAATACTTTTGATATTATATCGAAATTTGAAAGGGAACATGCTGTAATATGGCTAAGGCTGCTAAACAGCGGAGAACTTCCCAATACCCTGCAGAATCTTATAGAGGGAGCAAATGAGCAATCCGAAAGAGGAAATAATATATATCGGGAGTATGCGGAGATTGCAAGGGAGGAAGGATATAACTCGATAGGTGCCTTATTTGACGGCGTTGCTAATATTGAATTAAACAGCGAGGTCATTTTCCAGACTTTTGCTGATGATATTGTAACAAATCAGGTTTTTTGTAAGGACCGGGAAGTATTATGGATATGTTTAAAATGCGGAAATATCCTGGGAGGCTTATGTGCACCGGAAATTTGCCCAATCTGCGGATATCCGCAAGGTTATTATCAGGTATATGATACCGAATACTGATTACATATGGAACCGAATAAGATTATAATGAATGGGAATATAAGAATGAAAAGCAGATGTTAGACTGCTGTAAAATTGAGTTTTATTCTATACGGAATACAGAACACCCTGCAATCCGTAGCATTAAAACTTATATTTTACAGCAGTTCTTTTTATAAATAAAATAAGACATTAAAAGCACGATTAATTCCATTTACAATTGTATATTCATAAGATATAATTGAGTCCTGACATTTAGATACGGATACGATAACAGTATATAAATAGCAAGGATAAAACAGAAAAGGAACATATGATACGGAGGTACTTACATAGGAATGTTAAACAACTTCATGTTTATCAACAGATTTTTATTAGCCAGGCTGCGAAGGATATACTTTATGGCATTACCTGAAAGTAAAAGTGATTTTAAAAAAAGCAGAATGTGCTTTACTGTAGGGGATAGTGCGGTTCAGACCATCGTACAGCTTTCGGGCGGAACATTTTTGGCAACCTTAATGTCATATTGCGGAATATCACAGGCTAATATTGGAATTATTATCTCCTTGGTAAGTCTTGCCGCCATATCACAGATTTTTCTTATTAACTTTTTTAAAAAACTAAAAAAATATAAATTTTTAGTCTGCTTTACTTCTTTACAGAGGCTGCTTTTTACCATTATATATTTTGTACCGTTATTATCCGTAAGTAATGCCACAAAGGCCGTTCTTATAGTAATTTTTTATTTTGGAGGACAGATATTTGTTCAAATAGGGGCACCGGCATCCCAGGACTGGATTGCCAGCCTGGTTCCCGGCAGATTAAGGGGAAAGTATTTTACAATTAAAGATTCCGTAGCCGTATTTGTTGTTTCCAGTACCATGCTGGTAGGCGGTATTATATTGGATTATTTTAAATACAGGAATCTTAAGGCCGGATTTATAATTATTGGGTCTTTAATCTTTATTCTGGTACTGATTAATGTGGTGGCTTTTTCAAAAATGAAGGAGCCGAAGATATCCTATTTGAATCAGGAGGGAAAGGAAATGCATGGCAGGCTGGCGAAAAAAGCCAGAGCCAATGAAAAGATGGAAAAAAAGAAAATGGAACCGATTGTTTTGGAAATTAGGGAAGCTTTTCAAAACCGGAAATTCCGGAAGGCTTTTATTCTGCAAAGTTTATATACCCTTTCATTTTATATATGCCTTCCTTTTAACTCCAGCTATCAGATTAAAGAGCTGGCACTGCCCTATACCTTTATCATGCTTGTTGGATTTATCGCAAATCTGTATCGGATTTACATATCTCCTAAGCTGGGAAGATTGGCGGATAAATACGGAATGGCAAAGCTTCTTAGGTTCACCCTGTTGGCCCTGGGGTTGAATATGCTCACAAATGCATTAACAGGGCCAGGCAATGCGTATCCCCTTTTTATTCTCAGCCAGTTTATAGCTTCTACCGCATGGGCTTTTGTGGGTATTGGTTTGTTTGGGGTTCAATTGGATTTTTTCCAAAACGAAAAAAGAATGATTTGGCTAACCTTGGTATCATCCATTTCCGGTGTTTTTGGATTTTTTGTTTCGATAATAGGCGGTTCACTATTGAATTATCTGCAAAGAACCAAGCTCCAAATTTATGGAAATCTTATTTATCCACAACAGGTATTGAATTTTCTGGGTTTTCTCATTATGCTTTTTACGGTGTGCTACATACGGTTTTATATAGAAACGGAAAAAATTGAATCCAACCATAAGGACGGGAGAGTAACCATATAAACAGGATAACGCTTAATCCTGATATAAGACGGAACGAAAAGTGATAAAATAATACAAAAACATACATATAACATATGACGAGATTTATTCCATTTCAGGAAAATATTCTTGACAATTAAAACAATTCATTGTATTATAGTTAAGCGGTATTGAATACCGGTTATGTAGGGGATTGGTCAAATGGTATGACAAGGGTCTCCAAAACCTTTAGCGGGAGTTCGATTCTCTCATCCCCTGTTTATAAGGCGTTACTTTTTAGTAGCGTCTTTTTTTGTTCAATACTTTTAACCTGTGAACATTTTTATAAGCCATCCAATCAGCAGAATGAGGGCAGTTATGATTAAAGTAGGTATTTTACGGCGAAAAAGCCGCTTTGTATAAGCATCCATGATTTTCTCCCATTGCAATTTCTACACATTCGAGTTTAGGTTTGCCTAAACTTTATTATATTATATGCCTAAATTGTAAAAAATGCAAGTGTTTTTCGTAAAATCAATGATTTATTACCTACTTCCGGCAACTCTATTTACCCAATATGTTTTTTACAGCCAGCAGCTCCTCCTTTGTACATTCTTCCTTACCGTATCTGGCTTTCTCATAGTAAGCAGCCAGCAGTTCTGCTTTTTCCTTATCTGAGTCAATCCCGGATAAACTGTTTTTACCGGTAAAAGCATATTCCGATAGCTGCCGGGGAGTTAAGTTTGCCGGGATTTTACGGGCTTTGCTTCCGGATATGACGGCTTTGTAAAAATGTTTCCGGATTTTATCGTTATAGGAACGGCCAAAAATATGGAAGAATTTCTTGCCGGAGGCCTTGAAGGGATTTTTGGGAACACCTTCCTTTTTATCAAAGGGCGAAATGAATTCGGTTCTATCCCTGAAATTATTATTTTTCAGTTTATGGAAGCGCTGGTAGAGCCGGTACAGGCCGTACAGAACGAGTGCTATTGCTCCGGCAATAAGCGCAGCAGTAAACAGGACGGTCAGGATATTCTGGATATACTGCCAGATTAAGGAGGGCGGTTGGTCGTCCATAAGATCGGTGAAAGGAGTTAACGGTTCCGTTCTTTGGCTTTCCATCGGAAGATCGCTCTCCTGATTTGACGAAAAGAGGGAGAAAAAAGCCCTTAACAGGCTTAACAGTAAACCGCCTGCAACGGATAGAAGCTCCTTTAAGGGAAGCCTGGTAAAGAATAGCATTACAATGACGCATAAGCTTATAAAAAATAAAATAAGAATATGATTGGTTAACTTCATCTGTTTTATGGGAATATTGGACATTCCGGCGTGTTTTTGAAAATATCCTTCAAAATTAATAAGATACATATTAAGCAAATACAGTAAAATAAATAAAACAGCCAGAATAAAAATAAGTCCGTTTAAATCCGTTGTTCCTAAATAATTCTGGAGCAAATAAACGGCTGCAAATACAGATAATAATAGCAAAGGGGAATTGGCATTCCCGGATTTTTCTTCTTTCAGCTTATTATTCAGTGAGACTATGGTCAAGAGTGAAAGGTATATTATGTAAATGGCAGTGACAAAGACATTATGGCTTATAAAGATATAAACAGCCGCCGTAACGAAATGCAGGGCTAAAAATGACCAGATATGCTTACAGTGTATGCCAATCAGATAGGAGATGATTGGCGCCGGCAGTAAGAGGAGGCTTCTATAAACGGAGGCAGTGTCTTTTGTCGCCAGCAGAACGACAAATCCGATAAGCACATAAGAAGCCAGAAAATGCAGGAGTATATTAATCAAATCTATTATTATGTGATAATATCTGTTATTCATAACCTTCTTTCCTTTCCTAACCCTTACAAAGATTAACCCTTACAAAGAGGGCACTTCCCAGGGAATGACATACGGCGTTAATTCTTCCCTGGTATTTACGGTAACATCACGATTTATGGGTATAATCCAGAAAAAATCCTTTCCGGTACCGGCAATGGATGATAGCAGCAGCTGCAAATCCTTTTTCTGATAAAAAGATATAAAAATAATAAAGTCGCTGTCGGAGGAACGGATAAATTCCTCCCGTATGGCCGGTACAAAGGCAGGAACTGTCTGGGACGTATCAATTCTGGCTAATACTTCATTTATGGTTTTTATATGATTCATACCGGAACCCGGAGGAATATTTAACAGGTCATGAGTTATAATGTCCCTGGCATTGGTATATAAGGCGGCAGGAATACCTTGTTCGATGAAACCCGATGATAAGGAGGAGGCAATGCGTATGCTTTCTTCTTCCAGATCTTCGTATTTCCAAATGGTTTCGGGTTCCAGGTTTAAAAATATTTTAACCTGCTGGGATGAAGTGTAATCATTTACATTTACCTTTAAAGAACCGGTTTTAGCAGAAGCTTTCCAATTGACGGATTTTATATTATCGTAAATCTGGTATTCACGGATGCTGCGAAATTCGAAAGGGTCTTCGTTTATAAAACGCTTTGTCAGGACGGTTCCGAGGATTTTATGGAAGACAGCCTGAAACTTTTCAAAATTTACGGGGCCCGGATATACGTACAGGCGGATATCCATATCGAAACTGGCCACGGTTTCAAAGCTCAGAAACATATCGGAGCAGACTACATCCGCATTATTTATGATGAAGTATCCCCGGCGGGCACAAAGAAAGGCCAGGGGCCTGGTCAGCTTCTGGTACATCATGATGGATAATAAATCGTTCCGGTAGTAATTATCTGTTACGGAGGAGTTATTCATATCCAGGAAATTGAAATACCTGGATGTCATAAATTTCACTTTCAGCACCGGAAGGGGGAGCAATTTTTTGTTCGTAACAGTTTCATATAAAATTAATTCATCACCCTCAACGGCACTTTCTTCAGAGAAATTTAATTCTACCGAAAGATTCTTATTCCAATACTTGTGGTACAGATAATTCTTAAGCAGATATAAAAGCAGTGCACCTAGCATGGCTGATAATAGTTTCATAAAATTAATTACCTCCCGGAAAAATCTTCAGTTGGTACAGGCACTTCCGATAAAATATCTTGAATAATATCCCGGGAGGCGGTGTCTTTCTGAAAACCGGTCCTCAAAATCAAGCGATGGGCCAATACATGGGGGGCAATCGTCCGGATGAATTCAGGTGTAACATATTGCAGTCCCTTTATTGCAGTATAAGCCTGCACCGTTCTTAAGAAAGCCAGGCTGCCTCTGGGGCTGACACCGAGGGCAATGCCTTTATGTGTGCGGGTTTTATGAATGACGGATATAATATATTCCATTAACGAAGGGTGGATATATACGGTTTTTATCATTTCCTGCATATTAAGAAGTTCTTTTGCGGAGCATACA
>DBEP01000023.1:174261-174393 GCA_002294045.1 Lachnoclostridium sp. UBA903
CGTTCATGAACCGGTTTAATATGGCAACCTCATCCGAAAAGGCAGGGAACCCCATGCCGACCTGCATCAGGAAACGGTCTAACTGTGCTTCCGGCAGAGGAAAGGTCCCGGCCGTCTCAACGGGATTCTGGG
>DBEP01000052.1:0-14242 GCA_002294045.1 Lachnoclostridium sp. UBA903
CGGTACCGATGCGGTAAAACGGCAGCCACGGTTTCACTTAAAGATAACAGTACCAGATTTGCGGTTTCATAATCGGTAACGTCTTTTGACAGGGTAGTACTGTTGCCGTACCCTTTGTTAGGGGATTCGGCGGATTCCACCGAATCGTTATGAATTCCGCGGGCATATTGATGAATCGTCTGGCCGTGTTTGTTGCCCAGATGGGCTTTTAAAATATTTATATCCGTATTCGCTATATCCCCGATGGTTTTTAAACCTAAGCCGTGCAGGACCTTACTGGTAGACCTGCCGACAAAATATAGTTCTTCCAATGGAAGCGGCCACATCTTTTTGGGTATTTCATCGGCGAATAAAGTATGGACCATATCCGGTTTCTTAAAATCGGATGCCATTTTGGCTAGAAGCTTATTTGAGGATATCCCGATATTAACGGTAAATCCCAATTCGTTTTTAATCCGCTCTTTTAAATCAAGAGCCGCCAGGGCAGGAGAAGCAAAGCCTGAACATGCTCCGGTCATATCAAGAAAGGCTTCATCAATGGAAAAGGGTTCAATATCCGGTGTATACTGATAAAGCAGATGCAATAAGCTTTGGGAACATCGTTCGTACAAATCGTGGTTAGGCGGTACCAGCACCAGCTCGGGGCATTTCTGCAAGGCTTTAATAATGGGTTCCCCGGTCCGGACATTATATTTTTTAGCAGGAGTGGATTTTGCGAGAATGATGCCGTGGCGTTTGGAACTGTCTCCTCCGACCGCAGAGGCTATCGTACGCAGGTCCGTAACCTCACCTGCATTTAAGCGGTAAACCGCCTCCCAGCTTAAAAATGCGGAATTAACGTCTACATGAAATATTATTTTATCCTGCATGGCAATCCCTCCTGAAGTGTGTTTTTTGCCTCTTATTGATAAATTTTATCCTTTTATTATTTTACAGCATGGCAGGTTTATTATCAATATTATTTCCGTAAATGGCAGAATGGATGGTTGCAGTCCGGCCTATGGAGCCGCGGGGTGTTTTTTGTGAGTGCGGCGAAGCGAAAGTCACGGAAATACGGGGATTAACAATACTTATGCTCTTTGATAAAAATATAACAAAAACGGCTTTTCCCGGAATTTTGTATTTCTTTTTCCCGTAAAATAGGTTATAATAACAAGAGTTGTATAACAGCTTTACTAAAATTAAAAAGATGGAGGTATATTATGTTAGTATCAGCGAAAGATATGCTCAATAAAGCAAAAGCAGGCCACTATGCGGTAGGCCAGTTTAACATTAATAATCTTGAATGGACTAAGGCAGTATTATTAACAGCCCAGGAGTTAAACTCACCGGTTATTCTCGGTGTATCCGAGGGCGCTGGAAAATATATGTGCGGCTATAAGACAGTAGTTGGTATGGTTAACGGTATATTGGAAGAATTAAATATAACCGTACCGGTTGCCCTGCATCTTGACCATGGCAGTTATGAAGGTGCATTAAAATGCATTGAAGCAGGATTTTCCTCCGTTATGTTTGACGGTTCCCATTATCCCATCGATGAAAATATCGCAAAAACTACGGATTTAGTTAAAATCTGTAATCAGAAAGGAATATCCTTAGAAGCGGAAGTCGGTTCCATCGGCGGGGAAGAAGACGGTGTTGTAGGTGCGGGTGAGGTTGCAGACCCCAAGGAGTGCAAAGCAATCGCAGATCTTGGCGTAACCATGCTGGCTGCAGGTATCGGCAATATTCACGGGAAATACCCTGCCAATTGGACCGGACTCAGTTTTGATACCCTGGATGAAATCCAGAAATTAACGGAAGATATGCCTTTAGTTCTGCACGGCGGTACAGGTATTCCGGAAGATATGATTAAAAAAGCGGTTTCTCTTGGCGTTGCTAAAATTAATGTCAACACGGAATGCCAGTTATCCTTTGCGGCAGCCACCCGCAAATATATAGAAGAAGGCAAGGACCTGACCGGCAAAGGCTTTGATCCGCGCAAGCTTCTGGCTCCCGGCTTTGAAGCGATTAAAGCTACCGTAAAAGAGAAAATGGAATTATTCGGCTCTGTGGGCAAGGCTTAATTTACCATGAATTTAGATATATAATTATCTTTTAGAATTTCACAAAAGATTTATAATATAGCTGTTATAAATAAGGCTTGTATTTATCTTTTGTGGAATTCTGCCTAAGTTTATCCATTTTTATCCGGTAATATTCTTCCCATTCATTTTCATCCGTAATAAACTCTGAATATTTCTTTCAAATATCCTATCTTATAATAAGTTATTCCGTTTTATTTAAATCAAATAATAACGTTTTATATAAATTAAGTAATAAGTTCCTGCATTTCAATCTGCATCCATATTATATCTGAGTATATTCATTTCTGATTATTGGGTAAAAATAAGTGATTTTAATATATAAGTCGTGCAAGTATAGTGCAAAAATAAACGGAATAATTTATTAATCGTGCATAATATTTGTTGACAGAACAATTCTCATACCATATAATAATTTTAATAAATTCGTATAGCTGCCTCTGATTGTGCATAAAACAATCTTAATAATGCAATATTGTGCATAATATGCAATATAATAAGGTTAAAGGAGAATCATTATGAGTGAGATAAAAATGTATGCGGATGCTCTGCCGAATATTCCCTGGCAGGAGAAACCGGCAGGATACACAGGTCCGGTCTGGAGATATTCTGAAAATCCTATTATCGGGAGAAATCCGTTAAAGGGGGTGGCAAGGATTTTTAACAGTGCGGTAGTGCCTTATGAAGGAAAGTTTATCGGGGTGTTCCGTGCTGAAACCAACAACGGTGTGCCTCATTTATATTTAGGGCGCAGTGAAGATGGTATCCATTGGGCCTATGAACCGGACAGAATACCGTTTGTCAATGAAAAAGGCGAATCCTTTATGCCGAGATATGCCTATGACCCCCGTTTAATCAAGGTAGAAGATACGTATTATATTATCTGGTGCACCGATTTTTACGGTGCGGCGCTTGGCCTGGCCAAAACTAAGGATTTTAAAACATTTATAAGATTGGACAATCCTTTTCTGCCCTTTAACAGAAACGGAGTACTATTCCCAAGGAAAATAAATGGGAATTTTGTATTGCTCTCCCGCCCAAGTGACAGCGGTCATACACCTTTTGGCGATATTTTTATCAGTGAAAGTCCGGAGCTGGTTTACTGGGGCAAACACAGACATGTTATGACAAAAGGGCCCCAATGGTGGCAATCCTTAAAAATCGGAGGCGGTGCTGCTCCCATCGAGACGAGTGAAGGATGGCTATTGTTTTACCATGGTGTAACCGGCACCTGCAGCGGTTATGTATACAGCATGGGAGCTGCAATTCTTGACGGGGATAATCCTTCTGTTGTAAAATACCGCTCTGAGAATTTTATTTTAACACCGGAGGAATGGTATGAAGAAAGAGGCTTTGTTGCCAATGTGATATTCCCCTGCGCAACGCTTCATGATGCGTCAACGGGCAGAATAGCCATTTATTACGGAGCGGCCGACAGCTATGTGGGATTGGCCTTTACTGCTCTGGATGAAATTGTGGCCTATGTAAAAGCTCACCATGCCGATGTTGGTGATGATGCTTCCATTGGGATTATTTAAATTGTATTTTATCTCATAGGGAAGTTCTCCCTATGAGATAAAAACGCTCCGCTTTGGATCGCACTGCGGCGGATTGGAATTATGTTGCTGGAGCAACCCGCCGCAGGCGGAGAATCCCGCTTGCGGGATTCTTTCTTATAAAGACTTAAAAGAGGTGGATAATAGCTTCAGGCTTTCGTCCATCTCTTTTTATGCAATAGGAAATTGCGTCCTATTGAGAAATCCCACAGTTGTTTCCGGCGCCGCCTTCCTTCCGGATGGTTCCCTAGAGCGTGTTTGAAAAATCATCGCACCGTTCTGAATGCCCGGCACAAGCATTTTTCAAATACACTCTGCCCTGACTTTTCCGTGACATTATGAAAAAAAATATTGCAAGATATAATTAAATTCAGTACAATGTAAGATGATAAAAAACCGGAAAGGAGAATAAGAATTGGATTATTTAGAGAAGTATAAACAATGGACAACGGACGAGTATTTCGACGCAGCGACAAGAAAAGAATTAAAGGATTTGGCAGAAAATGATGCGGAAATTAAGGATCGCTTTTATAAAGACCTGGAATTTGGCACAGGCGGGCTTCGCGGCGTATTAGGCGCCGGCAGCAACCGGATGAATTTATATACGGTCAGAAAAGCAACACAGGGGCTGGCCAATTATATTATAAAACAGGGCGGGACGGATAAGGGCGTTGTAATTGCCTATGATTCCAGAAGAATGTCCCCGGAGTTTGCCGCTGATGCGGCTCTTTGCTTAAATGCCAACGGGGTTAAAGCCTATGTATTTGAATCCCTGAGGCCTACGCCGGAATTATCCTTTGCCGTAAGGGAATTAGGCTGTATTGCCGGTATTGTTATTACCGCAAGCCATAATCCGGCAGAGTATAACGGATATAAGGTATATTGGGAGGACGGGGCTCAGATTGCTTATCCCAAGGATGTGGAAATCATTACGGAAGTAAATGCAATTACGGATTACGCATCGGTTAAAACTATGAGTAAGGAAGCGGCGCAGTCTCAGGGCTTATATAACGTTATAGGTGCCGAAATAGATGATAAATACATTGCCGAGCTGAAGAAATTAGTGGTAAATCCCGTGCCGGATGAATGTAAGGACATGAAAATTGTCTATACTCCCCTTCATGGAACCGGCAATCTTCCCGTAAGGCGGATTTTAAAAGAGCTGGGTTTTACCAAGGTATATGTTGTTCCGGAACAGGAACTTCCTGATTCCGACTTTACAACCGTAGGTTATCCGAATCCCGAGGACCCGAAAGTATTTACTCTGGCTAAAAAGCTGGCGGATGAAGCAGGTGCGGACATAATCCTTGCAACCGACCCGGATGCGGACAGACTTGGTGTGCAGGTTCGCAATGAAAAGGGTGAATTTGTATTGTTAACCGGTAATATGTCCGGAGCTTTAATAGCGGAATATGTTTTTTCCCAGAAGGCGGAACACCATACCCTTCCTTCCAATGCGGCATTGGTTAAAACCATTGTAACCGGTAATATGGCAGATAGGATTGCGGAATATTACGGCGCGGAATTAATTGAAGTTTTAACCGGATTCAAATATATCGGTGAGCAGATTAAATTATTTGAAGAAACAGGCTCCCATGAGTACGTATTCGGATTTGAAGAAAGCTATGGCTGCTTAGTCGGCACCCATGCCAGGGATAAGGATGCGGTAGGCGCCGTTATGATTTTATGCGAGGCGGCGGCTTATTATAAGCAGAATGGTATTTCCCTGTACGAGAAGATGAATCAGTTATTCGAGAAATACGGATATTTTAAAGAAGACCTGGTATCTGTCACCTTAAAAGGGATTGAAGGTATGCAGAAAATCAAAGAAATTATGGGAAGCTACAGGAAAAATCCCCCTGCCGCTGCCGGTGGCCTTAAGGTGCTTAAAATCAGGGATTATGAAGCCGATACCATAAAAGATACTGCCTCCGGGACTGTAATTCCGACGGGACTGCCGAAGTCCGATGTTTTATATTTTGAATTGGAAGAGGATGCATGGTGTGCGGTAAGACCCTCCGGAACGGAGCCAAAGATTAAATTTTATTTTGGAATAAAAGGCTTAGGCCTAAAGGATGCGGAAGAGAAATTAAAGAAACTGGTACAGGATCCTGTATTCCAGGTAGAATAATAAGGTTACTGTTCACAGGTGACAAACGCGACGTGTTTTTTGTGAGTGCAGCGAAGCGAAAGTCACAGAAAACCGGAGAATTGCAGCGCCAAAATGCTGTTTTTGCGTTTTGTGTGCATCGCGAAGCGTGTTATTGTTCACGGAACTGCTGCTTTTTGCAGGGGAGTGAACAGTAACATAATAAGAATCCGTTTACCCGTAATAAGATATAATCTGAAAAATGCCTCTTAGTGCGGCGAACGGCAGGTGAAAGAATACCTTTAACCTCTGTCCGCTGCGCCAAGAGGCATATATTGTCCAGCTAGACCGATTACTTATCTGAACTTCCAGATGCAACATTCAAAAAGCCTCGACGTAGCCCCGCTGCGCCTGCGATTTTTGAATGTCACCTTTGAAAGTTTATTTCTAGATTAATTTCTGGCCGCAGTTGGGGCAGAAGTTTGCATCCGTTGTTTTCTGACCGCAGTTGGAACAGAAATTCGGTTTTTTTTCGCTGCCTGAAGACTGGTTATCAGGCTGGGGGGAATTTGCCTGATTGATATTCTGCATCATCTGGCCGGCCATATTCACACCCATCATCATACCGGCCATATCGGAAGCCATACCGCCGCCCTTTACTCTGCCGGAGGCAATTCCGTCGGTCATAACGGCCTGCTGGTATCTGCCCATATCGCCTATCATACTGGCAGAAGCATTTCTGTTAATCATTTCCTGAACTTCTTCCGGATAAGTAAAACTCATTACATTAAAGCCGGTCACGGTAATGCCCGTATCAAATAACTGCATATCCAAATCCGTCTTAATACCGTTACCGATGTCAAAGGAATTTGCCTGAAGATTGAACATATCCTTTCCTTCTTTCACAATCCACTTCATAATTAACTGGTCTAACAGGGAGGAGATGCGGAGTTTTACATCCTCCACCAGATAGCTGTCCCTGACTCCGGCTATTTTATCGATTAATTTAATATAATCATTTACTCTGAATTGAAAAGTCCCGTTAGCACGGATGGGCATTCCGCCCGGCAGCTGGGGAGTAGGAATATTAATCGCACTTTTTGTTCCCCATTTTACTGTAAATTCCTTGGTATTGATAAATAAAACTTCGGCCCTCATACCGCTGTTGAAGCCGAACCGGAACCCTTTTAAGGTAGACAGAAACGGTATGATTTCGGATTCAATGTCATAGTTCCCTTCATCCTTAAAGATTCCTTCTATTTTGCCGTTAAATAAAAATACGGCATCCTGTCCCGGGCGTATAATTAACTTACTGCCTCTTTTAATTTCATCATTATGCCATTTATAGAAGATCATATCTTCCCTGAATTCTTCCCATTCCACTACATTTGATAACTGCCCTGAAAAAAGTCCCATTATTTTACATCCTTTCTGATAACATATAATGCTTTACAGCTTAAAAGCTTCGTCCGCCGCCGCTGTGGGAGTGTCCTCTGCTTGATATTCCACCGCCGCCGCTGCTGCGCCCACTGCCGTGGTTATTATTGGAAGGCCTTTTTACCTTGGTGGTCGAGGTTCTTATATAATCATCACGTCTTGCAACCACACCGGAGTGCTGTTCGTCCAGGTAAGTTTTGTTATGGACCGTAATCCTGCCTCCGGAATTGACTGCCATGATACCGACTGTAACCGCACCTATTATAACGGCAATCAGTATCTGGAATGAGGTTTTGTAGAACAGACGGTCACCGGACGTACCGGCACTGCCATAATAATCACTGGGGCCGTCGTAACCGGATTCACCGTAATAGTTGCCGGAGCCCGCATCTCCTGTGGCAGGGGAAGTATTGACGCCTTTTTCTTCATTCATATAATAAGCGGCCTGTACGGCGAATTCTTCCATGGCGCCGTAATAATCGCCGTCCTGAAGCAGCTTTACTATATCATCCAGCATATATTCAATCCGGTCATTGTGGATATAATATTCGGCACTGCCGTACCCTTGGATTTCTACGCCCCTGTCGTTGCTGTCCATATTGATTAAAATCATGGCAGTATCGCCGAATTCCTGATTATAACCAAATCCATATTCATCATAAAAATCTTCCAGATATTTTTTTCTTGAACCACCGTTCAGATCGTCGGTAATCATAACGATGTCTATTTTGCCTTCTTCGCCGTATTTTTCACATACGGCTTCCAAATCGGTTACTTCCTCTTCACTGAATAGCCCGTAAAAATCATAAACTTTTTGGTCTTCCGGGGCCGCCGTAACCTTAAGGGGAATAATAGCAGCGCCGGCAGAATGCATTACGGCCAAAAGCAGCAGAAGAAGAACAGCCGGCAGTAAAAAGGAATGAAATCTATTATTAGTTTTATGTTTACCATTCTTAATCATATAACAGGACCTCCTGTCAGCAGAGCGATAATTTTCATTACTATAAAGGTTCCGCCGCTGACCCCTGCAAACCAGGCGGCAATCTTTCCTATACTCAGAGGGGGTTTGCCGACGATTTTGCCGGTCTGGCCATTCATCGCAAAAATATGTTCCGACTGTTTATAATCATAGCATACCATCCAGACAGGAAGAAGCACATAATCCGCATGCCGTTCGTTTATCCGGATGTTCTTACGGTTATAAGTTATGGTAGTGTAACCGTTTATGGTAGATTTGATGTAAGTGTCCACAAAATTCCTGACTCGCTCTTCAACCCTGGGAAATAAGGCTTTATTGTCATAATTGTATTTTTCTGCCAGATATCCTGCTAAATAAGGCATGTTAAAGTTCTTGAGTTCGTGATAATGGAAAGGTTCTAACTTATCCATTAACGTATCATTCATTTTTTCGGAAGCATCAGCAGGTACCTTTAAATAGTTTAAGTTAACCTGCCGATAAACGTGAAAAAAACTGGTTTCCGTATAATCGTATTCTCCACGGGTATAACGCCTTACCCGGGTGCAGGTTGCGTCGGCTTCCCCCTGGCCGTTCAGGTCATACAGCCAAAAAGGCACATACAGTCCGGTCATGCTTTTAATACGGTCGGCAGTCATAAAGCCTTTAGGGGTAAGCAGCCCTTTTCTGCACCATTTGCGGAAGGCTGCCTGTGCCTGCTGTTTATTGATGGTAAAGGGAATGACTTTAGCCGGGGCCATATTCCCCGTTAAGCGGTCTGCCAATACCACGGCGGCTCCGCAGAAACTGCAGGTCGTTGCTGTGGTATCTTTATCCGTAATTAATACGGCGCCGCAATTTTTACAGTGATATTCTGCGGTTTCATTTTCATCAAAGGTATGAGGTTCGCCGTTGTCTTCCGTATGATATTCCTCATGGAAGGAATGGCGGTTTTCTGTTTCTGCATTATGGTTATGCTCCGAATCCGGCTTTTGAAAGGATTCTATGCTGTCATTCCTGCCGCAGCTGTCACAATGCAGCATACCGGAGGTGCTGTCATATGCCATGTCGGCTCCGCAATTTGGACATTTATATTGTACTACCATTAAAACTTACCTCTTTCTGCCATAGTCTGCTCCCCGGCACGAAAAACAGCGGCTTGATTTTCTGCCGCTATTTCCGTATTCTGTATGCTTCTTTTTACTTATTCAAATTGGCTTTCAATGCGGCTAATTCAGCTTCTATATCGGTATCCGAGGCGTACTTCTTAGTGATATCTTCAATCGTATTCTCAGCAGTGGAACGGTTCAGTTCGGCCATTGCATTTGCTTTATCGATAGCTTTGTCGGCCATTTCTTCGTATTTATTAAAGCTTGCCATGGAATCATTGGCACCGGCAATGGAGGAAGTCATTTTATTAATGCGTTCCTGTGCTTTTGCAACGGATAGCTTGCCTTTAATCATATCCTTGCGGGACTCCAATTCCTTAATATCACCGACTAATTTATCATGCATTTGCCTCATATGAACCGCATTAGCATGGGATAAATCGTAAGCTTCCTGCAAACCGTTTAATTTATTGGTTAATGTTGCTTTCTGCTCCAGGAACTTTTTGGCATCCTCTTCGTTGTTTGCTTCCAGAGCTTTTATTGCATAAGTCTGCATTTTCTCAATTTCTTCCTTGCACTCGTCCAGAACCCGCTTGGCACGCTGTTCTTCCGCCATAATGGTTGCGGTTTCTGATTTTACTTTTCCCAAATCATTGCTAAGGTTTCTTAAGCATTGCTCAATCATCTTTTCAGGATCCTCTGCTTTGTCTAACAATGCATTAATGTTGCTTGACATAATGTCTTTAAATCTTGTTAAAATTCCCATATGAAATCCCTCCAAACTCTTATTAAACAGGAATCTGCTCCGGCAGGTGGCTTTATTAACTATTTCCGTTGTTGTCTGCTCTTTCAGTTTATATTTTTTTTACTATAACGTCAAGTTAAAAAACGGTTAAAATAATAATGAACAGATTAAAATAAAATAAGATAATTAAAAAACCTTTGCCCTGGCCGGAGCATAAAATACAATTGACATTCGCTGCCGGCTGATGTAAATTAATTATGTGATAAATATGCTGATTTAATATTGCATCATTGTATATTTGTAGTGCAAAAATTAATACTTTTATAAAACAGCGGCGAACGGTTTGGTTTGTTGAACCGGAGGCTGCTGATATGGACGGTTGTCAGAAGCATTGTCCTGGAGTGACACACTCTAAAGCGGATGAGGTGAAGCAGATGAAAAAGATAACGATACAGGATGTGGCAAGGGAACTTAACTTATCCCGTAATACGGTGGCAAAGGCACTGAATAACAGTGATACGGTTGCGTATGAGACCAGATATGTAGTAATTAAAAAAGCCTATGAAATGGGTTATACCAAATTATCTCCGGTCGTTGTTAATGATTTTAAAATAAAAGACAAGCTGGAGAGAACCAAAACCATAGTGGTTTTTGCCAGAAGGGAACTGTCTGCCTTTTGGAATCGGATTATTATGGGGATATCGGATGAACTGAATAAAAATAACTGCAGGCTTCAGTTAAATTTTATCAGCGAAGAAGATGAGGCAAACCATGTTCTGCCTTTGGATATGCAGACGGAGATGAGCGGAATTATTATATTAAGTGTATTCAGCAAGTCTTTCCTGGAATTGATTATAAAAAAAGATGTCCCTGTGGTATTTCTGGATGGTCCCAGCGATATCCATGAAATCTCAGATTTAGGAGATGTAATTGTGTTTGAAGGGTATAACAGTACCAGAATATTGACGGAGCATCTGTTAAACCAGGGAATGAAGAAAATAGGGTTTATTGGTGATACCAGTTATTGCAGGACAATTAAGGACCGCTATGAAGGCTATTTGTCCGCTCTAAACGGTCGTGGTATGCGGCCTGGGGAGCAGTTCGTCATAAATGAGCATGTGCGGCACAGGTATTACCGGCAGGAAGAAATAGCTGCGGCTTTGGAGAATCTTACTGAAATACCCGAAGCTTTTGTATGTGCCAATGACGATATTGCAAAAGATGTCATGCTCTGGCTTAAGAAAAAGGATATCCGGATACCGGAAGAAGTTGCGGTGACCGGTTTTGATGATAAAGAAGAAGCGGAACTTTTATCTCCCTCCTTAACAACCGTACATATCGGCAATCAAAGGATGGGCAGGAGATTGGTGCAGATATTAATCTGGCGGATGGAGAATATGAATCTGCCCAAGGAAGTGGTTATTATAAATACGGAAGTTGTAATCAGGGAATCCTCCGTTAGAAAGAAACAGACGGTAAAATAATATCATTGAAGCTAAAAAACAAATTAATAATGGTAATTATTAAGGGAACAGTTAAAAAGAGTGTCTTGCATAACAAAACTGGTATATTTGTCCGAGGTTCAGAAATAGTATGATTATTCTCTTATGAATTATAAGGAATATGAGAATGTTTCGGAGGATTCGGTTCAATATTGACCGCCTGGGACTGCTTCCTTTCCTTTGTTTCCCGTGGGTCAGGTTAGTCCTTCCCTTGAAATCTATGTTATTTTGTAATATGATTGTACAACATATATAAATAACCGAAAGAGAGAAAAGATATGTGGATTGCAGATGGATGGAAAGACTATGAGGTAATCGATACTTCTTTGGGAGAAAAACTGGAACGCTGGGGTAAATATATATTAATTCGTCCGGACCCGCAGGTACTTTGGGATACTCCGAAAAACCATGCCGGCTGGAAGGAAAGAAATGCCCATTATTACCGGAGCAGTAAAGGCGGCGGAGAATGGGAATTTTTTGATTTACCGAAGCAGTGGCAGATAAAATATAAGGATTTAAGTTTTAATCTTCAGCCCTTCAGCTTTAAACATACCGGATTGTTTCCGGAGCAGGCTGCTAACTGGGAATGGTTTGGGGATATCATACGAAAGCAGAAGCAGTTAAACCCGGAACGGGAAATAAAGGTTCTGAATTTATTTGCCTACACCGGGGGAGCGACCCTTGCGGCGGCAAAAGCGGGAGCAGGTGTTACCCATGTTGACGCATCCAAGGGCATGGTTACCTGGGCAAAAGAAAATGCAGCTCTTTCCGGACTTGGTGCCGCACCCATACGTTATATAGTGGATGACTGCGTAAAATTTGTCGAACGGGAAATCCGCAGAGGTAATTTTTATGATGCCGTCATTATGGATCCTCCTTCCTATGGTCGTGGACCTAAGGGCGAAATCTGGAAAATAGAAAATAATATACATCCTTTTATGAAATTATGTGCCCGGGTGTTGTCAAAAGAACCGTTATTTTTCCTGGTTAATTCTTATACTACCGGTCTGCAGCCCGCAGTACTGGCTTATCTGCTGGGAATTGAAATAAAGTCTGAATTCGGGGGTACGGTCATTGCCGATGAAGTTGGGCTTCCGGTATCTTCCAATAAACTGGTTTTGCCCTGCGGGGCATCGGGGCGCTGGTGCAGCCGGTAAACAGCAGTCTTTTATAGAAGAGCGGCCGTTGTAAAGTATATTTTATATCAATGGAGTAAAATAAAAGTTACGTTCAACCGTAACAAAAAAATATAATTTATGAGAATTCGGTATTGAAAATAAATCCATAAAAACGTATAATTATGAATGAGCAAAGAAGATAGGGTAACCGTGTTTTTTGGTTACCCTTTTTTAAATCAAAGGAGGAAAAAATAGTGGATTATGTAGATCAGGTGCTTCAGTCGGTTGTAAAGAAAAACCCGGCTGAGCCCGAATTCCATCAGGCAGTGAAAGAAGTTTTGGAATCTTTAAGGCCTGCGGTAAAAGCAAACGAAGAAAGATACAGAAGAGAAGCTTTACTGGAAAGACTGGTAGAACCTGACCGCCAGATTAAATTTAAGGTATCCTGGGTGAATGACCAGGGACAGGTTCAGGTAAACACGGGATACCGGGTACAGTTTAACAATGCTATTGGACCTTACAAAGGCGGACTCAGACTGCATCCTTCCGTTAATGTGGGTATTATAAAATTCCTGGGGTTTGAACAGATTTTTAAGAATTCGTTAACAGGTCTTCCTATCGGCGGCGCCAAAGGCGGCTCTGATTTTGACCCGAAAGGTAAGTCAGACAGAGAGGTACTTGCTTTTTGTACAAGTTTTATTACGGAATTGTATAAATACATCGGGGCGGATATGGATGTCCCTGCCGGAGATATAGGTACAGGCGCAAGAGAAATCGGCTATATGTACGGGCAGTATAAAAAGATTAAGGGGACTTATGAGGGTGTATTGACAGGAAAAGGTTTAACTTATGGAGGCTCTCTGGTTCGGAAAGAGGCTACGGGCTATGGGCTGCTCTATCTGACGGAAGAGATGTTAAAATGTAACGGACATGATATAGCAGGAAAGACAGTGGTAATTTCCGGTTCCGGTAATGTGGCAATTTATGCGGCCCAGAAAGCAATCCAGCTCGGTGCCAGGGTCGTTACGGCCAGTGATTCCAACGGCTGGGTATACGATCCCGATGGTATAGATGTTGAAGTATTGCAGCAGATTAAAGAGGTACGGCGAGAAAGACTTACGGAATATAAAAAATACAGACCGGAATCAGAATATCATGAAGGCTGCGGCGTATGGAGTGTAAAATGTGATATAGCCCTTCCCTGTGCCACACAGAACGAGCTGAATTTAGAAGATGCAAAAATACTGGTTTCCAATCAATGCATTGCGGTTGCAGAAGGAGCCAATATGCCAGCCACCTCGGAAGCCACGGAATATCTGCAGGCACACGGCGTATTATTTGCGCCTGGAAAGGCTGCCAATGCCGGAGGCGTTGCCACGTCGGCCCTGGAGATGTCCCAGAACAGTGAAAGGCTCAGCTGGACCTTTGAAAAGGTGGATAAAGAATTAAAACAAATCATGCTTTCTATCTTCCATAATATGTCCGATGCCGCCAAACGTTATAATGTGGAAGGCGATTATGTATCAGGAGCCAGCATCGCAGGCTTTGAAAAAGTTGCGGATGCCATGATTTCCCAGGGTATCTGGTAGAAATAATTCCGCCGGTTGAAAAGATGGTATAATGTCACAGACATTATACCCGCGCCGA
>DBEP01000052.1:14424-69294 GCA_002294045.1 Lachnoclostridium sp. UBA903
TAATAATTTGGCAAGCTCCGTGTTCTTAATAAACTCACCTAAGGGAATATCCTTTAAAGGCAGTTTGTCAACGCCAAGACAGGTTTTGGCCGCATTGGCTAAAACACGGATATCATACTGGCCGGGATATACCGGCTCTGCCTCTTTGCCAAGCTCCATAAGGCCATAAACAGCCGTCATGGCACTGCGCACCGAATACTCTACAGTAAATACACAGTCATCCGCCAGCTCCGCAAATTGTCCGATAAACCCGAAATTCCTGCTTCCTTCCGGTATGACGGCCGGTCTGTCTCCCTTCGTACGGGGCATAAACTGCGAAGTTATATAGGGCATCATACTTGGGATTACATTTACGGTGCGGGAAAGAATTTCAGGTATTTCATCCTTTAATCCCATATGGTATAAAAGCTCCTCAAACATTTCGCGGCCGGTACATTCTGCCATGGTTTTAGGGATATAATCGCCTTCCTTATCCAGATTCAGAGCATAGGCCCAAAGAACTTTAACATTATCCGGCTGATTTATAAAATGAGGATGCTTCGGGATAACCCAGCTCATAAACCAGCTGGAATCTTTAATTGTCACAAGGCCTCCCATTCCGGGTTCGTCCCCTGTCAGTTTAAGGAGATAAGGAAATACGGTATCGTCGTCTTTTAATGTGACGGTAAAGGATAACCATTTGGTCTTGTCAATATTGCCGCAGAAAGTCTCCGGGCGGCCGAAGTCCGGTGATTTACGGGCGATTTTTTCCCAAACACTAAAACAGCCTTTCTCTTCGGAACGGTTGATAACTGCAGGATGATTAAAATCACCTCTGGTTGTATTTTCAGTCATGGAACCGTTTGTAAATAAAACAATGTCTTCAGGGGCAACTGCTATGGTATTTTTTTCGCCGTTTTTAATACATTGGATGGAAGCGGCCTTCTTTTCCATATTAGAAAAGTCAAAATCAATGTCCGTAACCTTGCATCCCGTATCAAAGCATACCCCATGTTCTTTCAGCCAGGTAATAAGAGGCAGGATAAGAGAATCATACTGATTATATTCCGTATGCAGGATTCCCTTTAATCTGTTCATGCCTCCGATCAGATGCATGAATCTTTCCATATAGCGTTTTACTTCCGCAACGCTGTGCCATTTTTCAAAGGCAAACATGGAAGCCCAGAAATACCAGAAGTTAGTTTCAAAGAAATCCGGGTCAAAAAATTCCTCAATGGTAGTGGTCCCCAGGGCCTCTTCTGTCAACATATGAAGCTTTGCAAGTTCCATTGCATTTTTCTTTGACAATCCAAGATTTGAAAAGTCCGCTTTTTTCCCCTGACTATGTACCAGCCTGCAATGGGATTCAATAGGTTCCAACCGATTAAATTCGTAAAACTCATCCAGGACGTTTCTGGATTTATCTTTTAAGGACGGAATAAAGCTGAATAATTCCATAAAGCACTCAAAATGTTCTTCGATTTCCCGGCCCCCTCTTGCCGTATAGCCTTCTTCAGCAGTACCCGCACCATCCATTGAGCCGCCTAAGATATCCAGCTGCTCAATTATATGTATGTTTTTGCCCGGCATATGGGCATCCCGGATTAAAAATGCGGCGGAAGCCAAGGAAGCAATTCCGCCCCCGATTAAATAAGCCTTCCTTGCTTCTATACCGGCAGGAGCAAGGGGATTAAATTTTTTATAATTTCCCATAGTATCATCCCTTTCTTCATTAAATATATTTCCCATTCCTGTAGTTCCAATTTGCTGATAACCAAATAATACTTTCTGCAAGGATTCAATGCAATGAACAAAAAAATGCATCTGTGCAGATTCTGTACAAATGCATTAAAATGTGAAATGAAAGCTGTAAAGGCTGAAATGGATGATTGTCGCCCAAAGCCGGCCGGTCGGCGCTAAATCGAATCTATATACATCGATATTCATAATTTGCTCTTGTATGGACTTTCCGGGTGACAACCTTGGATTCATTTATCTGGTTTATTTAGAGCGGATAGGATTGGCAGCCCTATTATGATTAATCATAATTCTCCAAATTGTACCGTCTAACAATTTCTCAACCCGGTTTGCGATTTCTTCCGGATTTTCCTTTAAACCGTTGTTCAGCCAGGCCAGAAACTGACCGGAAATCCCGTAGGAGAAGAAATCGGCCGTTTCTTTTTTTATTGTCTCATCCACATCCATGTCTTTGGTAATATCTTTTATGACACCCTGTAAAACCTCATAAAAGGTTTTATACAAAAACAGTTCAAGATGTTCGCGGCCCAGGGAGCGAAAGGTATTCAGACATATGGTTTTGTTGTCCAGGGTATAGCGAAGTACAATAAGAACCCCGGTTTTCCAACCGGACAGGCTGTGGCATTTTTCCAGATCTTCAATAACCTCATTTTCAAAAATCCATCCAAGAAGCTCAAATACATCCCTGAAATGATTATAAAAAGTATGACGTGTCAGACCGCAGCCATCCGTAATCATTTTCACCGTAATCTTGTTAACCGGATGAGCTTCCATTAACTTTTTTAAGGAATCTGCCAGAGCTTTTTTTGTAACATAGGAAGCGGACATAAATACCTCTTTCAAATATAACTCAGATTATTTTACTTTTTATTTTATCATAATATTATAAACTTATCAGCTTTAGCGGACAATATTAAAAATTGTAAAAAAATACTTGCAAATATAATTTATCTGTAGTATACTTATTGGTGCTGTGGCATTGATAGCGTGGAAGCGAGAGGTTGCTACATAATATGTAGGTTTTCCGTGGAGCGAATGTCATGTTAAGAAACTGGCGACAAGTCACTGTACAAAACAAGTCTTTCTGCTTCGGGCAGATAAACGTGGGATAAGTCTTGCAGCAAAACATAAGCAGATTCTAAAGGCATTCATGCAGAAGGTTTTAATGCTATGACACACACGGTTGAGTGTACAGTCACCGCTTGTCGTACTGCAATTAAGTGCGAAAAGGAGGCGACTTTTTTTATGGCAAGTCAAGTAATGAGAATTACATTGAAAGCGTATGATCATCAGCTAATTGATCAATCAGCTGCAAAAATCATTGAGACTGTAAAGAAAACAGGCTCAAAAGTAAGCGGACCGGTGCCGTTACCTACGAAAAAGGAAGTAATCACAATACTCAGGGCGGTACACAAGTACAAGGATTCCAGAGAGCAGTTCGAGCAAAGAACGCATAAGAGATTAATCGATATCATCACACCGACGCAAAAAACAGTGGATGCATTGTCGAGACTGGAAATGCCTGCAGGTGTGTATATCGATATCAAAATGAAGTAATGTGGGGCAATCCGTATAGGCAATATTTTAGGATGAGCATTCATCCGAATCAAACTGAAACAAAAAGAAATCCTTTAGGGTTTATATATAGGGAAGGGTTACAACAGAAACCTGCACCCAAGGTAGACCGTCTAGGATGATTACACAAAAAGTGTAATCCGCTGTAGATAATTAGGAGGTGCAATAAGTAATGAAAAAAGCAATTTTGGCTACAAAAGTCGGAATGACACAAGTCTTCAATGAAAATGGAGCATTAATCCCGGTAACCGTATTACAGGCAGGTCCCCTCGCCGTAACGCAGGTTAAAACGGTTGAAAATGACGGATATAACGCTGTCCAGGTTGGTTTCGGCGATATCCGTGAAATATTGGTTAATAAGCCAAGAAAAGGGCACTTTGCAAAAGCAGGTGTTGCAAACAAAAAGTATCTTAAAGAGTTCAAGTTTGAGAATGCCGCTGATTACGCAGTAGGACAAGAAATAAAGGCTGACATCTTCGCGGAAGGTGAAAGAGTGGATGCTACTGCCAAATCAAAAGGTAAAGGATTCCAAGGCGCAATTAAGAGACACGGACAATCCAGAGGACCTATGGCCCACGGTTCCAAGTTTCACAGACATGCAGGTTCCAACGGTGCTGCAACCAGCCCAGGCAGGGTATTTAAAGGTAAACATATGCCGGGGCATATGGGCAATGTAAAAGTTACCGTTCAGAATCTTGAAATTGTCAAAATTGACGCCGAAAATAACATTATCCTGGTTAAAGGTGCTGTTCCGGGACCTAAGAAATCCCTGGTAATGTTAAAGAATACCGTAAAGGCAAACTAGAAGCTTTGAGAAAGGAGGAACACACAGATGGCAAACGTATCTGTTTATAATATGGAAGGCAAAAACGTTGGTTCTATTGAATTAAACGATGCTATCTTCGGAGTAGAAGTAAATGAACATTTAGTTCACTTAGCAGTTGTTCAGCAGCTTGCTAACAAACGCCAGGGAACGCAAAGCGCCAAGACACGTGCTGAAGTAAGCGGCGGCGGAAGAAAGCCCTGGAGACAAAAAGGAACCGGTCATGCCAGACAGGGTTCAACAAGATCACCCCAATGGAAAGGCGGCGGTGTTGTATTTGCTCCAAAGCCCAGGGATTATTCCTTCAAATTAAACAGGAAAGAAAAGAGACTTGCATTAAAATCCGCATTAACTTCCAGAGTGGCATCTGAAAAGATTGTAGTACTGGATGAACTTAAACTGGATGAAATCAAAACAAAGAATATGGTAAAGGTACTGGATAATTTAAAGGTAAGCAAGGCGTTGGTTGTGATTGGAGAAAAAAATGATAACGTAATTTTTTCTGCAAAAAACATTCCTTCCGTAAGAACCGCATTACCCAATACCATTAATGTGTATGATATTTTAAAATACGATACATTGGTTCTAACCAAGGATGCGGTGGCAAAGATTGAGGAGGTGTACGCATAATGGCAGATTTAAAATATTATGATGTTATACTAAAACCGATTATTACTGAAAAAAGCATGAACTCCATGAGTGAGAAGAAATATACATTTTCAGTTCATCCCGATGCGACAAAGAATCAAATCAAAGATGCGGTTGAAAAAATGTTCCAGGGAACAAAGGTTTTAAAGGTCAACACGATGAACCTGGAAGGCAAAAACCGCAGACGCGGAAATACAACCGGCAAGACCTCGGCTACCAAAAAAGCAATCGTTCAATTAACGGAAGACAGTGCGGAAATCGAAATTTTTGCAGGTCTGTAGTGTGAAATAAAAGACATTTCACACTTATTATTCAGGCAGTATCGCAAGTAAACCTGCGATATGCATGGGTGTTGGTATTAAATAAAAGTAACAAATTATGGTGTTTATTCGCCGATAACAGAATAAAATAATTGCTCGAAAGGAGTGCAAAAGATGGGAATTAAAAAGTTTAACCCATATACACCTTCCAGAAGACACATGACTGCATCTGATTTTGCGGAAATCACGGCAACTGCACCGGAGAAATCTTTAGTTGTCTCTCTTAACAAAAATGCAGGTCGTAACAATCAGGGAAAGATTACAGTAAGACATCAGGGCGGCGGCTCTAGAAGAAAATATAGAATTATAGATTTTAAGAGAAAAAAAGACGGAATTCCGGCAACGGTTAAAACAATTGAATATGATCCGAACAGAACTGCCAATATTGCCCTTATCTGCTATGCAGACGGGGAAAAATCATATATTCTCGCACCTAACGGACTTACCGTAGGAACGACGATTATGAACGGTGAGAAAGCAGAAATTAGAGTGGGTA
This sequence comes from Lachnoclostridium sp. UBA903, assembly GCA_002294045.1. Lineage (GTDB taxonomy): Bacteria > Bacillota > Clostridia > Lachnospirales > Lachnospiraceae > Anaerocolumna. The sequence continues at coordinate 20,024 of DBEP01000052.1, forward strand.
ACTGCTTACCGCTGCAGAATATTCCGGTTGGTACCCAGGTACACAATATCGAATTATACCCCGGCAAGGGTGGACAGTTAGTCCGTTCCGCAGGTAACGCCGCGCAGTTAATGGCGAAAGAAGGAAAATACGCCACACTTCGTCTGCCGTCCGGAGAAATGAGAATGGTTCCGATTATCTGCCGTGCGACTATAGGCCAGGTTGGTAATATTGACCACGAACTGATTAACATTGGTAAAGCCGGTCGTAAACGCCATATGGGTATCAGACCGACTGTCCGTGGTTCCGTAATGAACCCCAATGACCATCCTCACGGAGGTGGTGAAGGCAAAACCGGTATTGGTCGTCCGGGCCCTGTTACACCTTGGGGCAAACCTGCTCTTGGCTTAAAGACAAGAAAGACCAACAAGCCATCTAACAAACTGATCGTAAGAAGAAGAGACGGTAAAACTGTTAAATAATTAAGGAGGTTAAACCTATGGCTCGTTCATTAAAAAAAGGACCATTTGCGGATGATCATTTACTGAAAAAGATAGATGTTATGAATAAATCGGGTGAAAAGTCCGTTATTAAAACCTGGTCACGCCGTTCTACCATATTCCCCCAGATGGTTGGACATACAATTGCCGTACATGACGGAAGAAGACATGTGCCGGTATATATAACGGAAGATATGGTCGGACACAAGCTTGGTGAGTTTGTGGCAACCAGAACCTATAGAGGACATGGTAAAGACGAAAAGAAGACGAAGAGATAAGACAGTAATGGAGTTGAAAGGAGGTTTCATCCATGGCGAAAGGACATAGATCCCAAATTAAGAGAGAAAGAAATGAGAATAATAAAGACACCAGGCCGAGAGCAAAGGTTTCTTATGCCAGAGTGTCCGTACAGAAAGCTTGTTTCGTTTTAGACGCCATTCGAGGTAAAGATGTTGAGACAGCTCTTGGTATTTTAGCATACAATCCAAGATATGCAGCAACTGTGATAGAGAAAGTATTAAAATCAGCGATAGCAAATGCTGAAACTAATAATGGTATGGACGTATCAAAATTATATATTCAGGAGTGCTATGCAAATCAGGCACCTACAATGAAGAGAATCAGACCCAGGGCACAGGGCAGGGCTTACAGAATCTTAAAAAGATTAAGCCATATCACTGTTGTACTAAATGAAAGGTAAGGAGGGAAATAATGGGACAGAAAGTTAATCCTCATGGCTTAAGAGTCGGAATTATTAGTGATTGGGACTCAAGATGGTATGCTGAAGCTGATTTTGCAGATAACCTAGTAGAAGACTACAATATCAGAACATATCTGAAAAAGAAATTATACAGCGCAGGTGTTGCCAAGATTGAAATCGAACGCGCATCCGATCGTTTGAAAGTTATTATTTTCACTGCTAAACCAGGTGTGGTAATCGGTAAAGGCGGTACTGAAATAGAGAAATTAAAATTAGATATACAGAAATTTACTTCTAAAAAATTAATGGTAGATATCAAAGAAATCAAAAGACCGGATTTGAATGCCCAATTAGTAGCGGAAAATATTGCTTCTCAGCTTGAAAACCGTATTTCATTCAGAAGAGCAATGAAATCAACTATGTCAAGAACCATGAAGGCAGGAGCAAAAGGTATTAAGTCCGCCGTAGCAGGACGTCTTGGCGGTGCTGATATGGCTCGTACCGAATTCTACAGTGAAGGAACGATTCCGTTACAGACTTTACGTGCGGATATTGATTATGGATTTGCAGAAGCAGATACCACTTATGGTAAATTAGGCGTTAAAGTCTGGATTTACCAGGGTGAAGTACTTCCAACAAAGGCAAAAAAGGAAGGGAGCGATAAATAATGTTAATGCCAAAGAGAGTAAAACGCCGTAAACAGTTCCGTGGCTCCATGGCCGGAAAAGCCATGAGAGGCAATACTATCTCTAACGGCGAATATGGCCTGGTTTCCCTGGAACCAGCTTGGATTAAATCAAACCAGATTGAAGCAGCCCGTATTGCTATGACCCGTTATATCAAACGTGGCGGTAAAGTTTGGATTAAAATATTCCCAGATAAACCTGTAACAACGAAACCAGCTGAAACTCGAATGGGTTCCGGTAAAGGCTCATTAGAATACTGGGTAGCCGTTGTTAAGCCAGGACGTGTAATGTTCGAAATCTCCGGAGTTCCGGAAGAAACGGCCAGAGAAGCATTACGTCTTGCAATGCACAAGCTGCCGGTTAAGTGTAAAGTAGTTTCTCGCGCAGACTTAGAAGGAGGTGCGGGCAGTGAAAACTAATAAATACGTAGAAGATTTAAAAGTAAAATCAGCTGCAGAATTAAACGAAGAATTAGTAGCTGCTAAAAAGGAACTTTTTAATTTAAGGTTCCAGAACGCAACAAATCAGTTAGATAACACCAGCAGAATTAAGGAAGTTAGAAAAAATATTGCAAGAATTCAAACAGTGATTTCTGAAAAAGCTAAGGCTTCTAACTAATCATTGAATCGATTTGGGAAAGGAGAAATTGTTGTGGAAAGAAATCTGAGAAAAGTCCGTACCGGAAAAGTAGTTAGCGATAAGATGGATAAGACCATTACAGTTGCAGTTATCGATCATGTAAAGCATCCTTTATACAACAAAATCGTTAAAAGAACTTATAAATTAAAAGCCCATGATGAAAATAATGAATGTGGTATTGGCGATAGAGTAAAAGTTATGGAAACAAGGCCTTTATCAAAGGATAAGAGATGGAGACTTGTTGAAGTTATTGAAAAAGCAAAATAAATAGTGCTGAAAGGAGTAAGGTCATGATACAACAAGAATCAAGACTTAGAGTTGCTGATAATACAGGCGCAAAAGAGTTGCTTTGCATCCGTGTGTTGGGCGGATCCACCAGAAGATATGCAAGTATCGGCGATATCATTGTTGCGACCGTTAAAGATGCAACACCAGGCGGTGTTGTAAAAAAAGGTGACGTTGTTAAAGCTGTTGTTGTTCGTACCGTAAAGGGAGCACGCCGTAAAGACGGTTCTTACATCAAATTCGACGAAAATGCAGCTGTTATTATAAGAGAAGATAAGAATCCGAGAGGAACCCGTATTTTTGGGCCGGTAGCAAGAGAATTAAGGGAAAAACAATTCATGAAAATCGTTTCATTAGCACCAGAAGTATTATAAGGAGGTGGAAACCTGTGTCTACAATTAAAATCAAAAAAGGGGATAACGTTAAGGTTATAACCGGTAAAGATAAAGGCAAAGAAGGCAAAGTAATCGCTGTTATGGACAATAGAGTATTAGTAGAAGGTATTAATATGGTAACAAAACACAGCAAAGCCAGCCAGGCTAATCCCAAGGGTGGAATTATCCATCAGGAATCACCGATTGATATTTCAAACGTTATGTATGTTCACAAAGGCAAAGTAACCAGAATTGGCTTTACAACCACGGAAGGTAAAAAGGGCGCCCAAAAAGTACGTATTGCGAAATCAACCGGCGATATAATCGACTAATTCTAAGAGAGGAGGTCTCATAAGTTGACTAGACTGAAAGAAATTTATTTGAATGAAATCATTGATGGTATGGTTAAAAAATTCAGCTACAAGAATGTTTTGGAAGTACCTAAATTAAATAAAATCGTAATTAACATGGGCGTCGGTGAAGCGAAAGAAAATTCAAAGCTTTTAGATGCCGCAGTAAAAGATTTGGAAACCATAGCAGGACAGAAAGCAGTTATAACCAAAGCTAAGAAATCCGTCGCTAACTTTAAAATAAGAGAAGGCATGCCGATCGGTTGTAAAGTAACCTTAAGAGGAGAGAAGATGTATGAATTTGCAGATCGTCTCATAAATCTGGCTTTACCTCGTGTACGTGACTTCAGAGGGGTTAGTGCCAATGCTTTTGACGGAAGAGGAAATTACTCCCTTGGTATTAAAGAGCAGGTTATTTTCCCTGAAATCGATTATGACAAAATTGATAAGGTTAGAGGAATGGATATTATTTTCGTAACCACAGCGAAAACAGATGAAGAAGCTCGTGAATTATTGACATTATTCGGTATGCCATTCAAAAAATAGTTAGGAGGGAATTCCATGGCTAAAACGTCAATGAAGATTAAGCAACAGCGTACACAAAAATTCTCAACCAGAGAATATAACCGTTGCAGAATCTGCGGTCGTCCACATGCATATTTAAGAAAATACGGAATTTGCAGAATCTGCTTCCGTGAATTAGCTTATAAAGGACAAATACCAGGTGTTAAGAAAGCAAGCTGGTAGGTAAACAAGGAAGGAGGCAAATGACATGACAATGAGTGATCCTATTGCAGATATGCTTACAAGAATCCGTAACGCAAATACTGCAAAACATGATACAGTAGATATACCTGCTTCAAAGATGAAGACAGCTATTGCTGATATTCTTCTAAAAGAAGGTTATATTAAGAAATATGATATTGAAGAAGTGGATAACTTTAAAACAATCCATATTACATTAAAATACGGCAAAGATAAGAATGTTAAGATTATTACAGGCCTTAAGAGAATCTCTAAGCCGGGTCTTCGTGTTTATGCTAACAAGGATGAGCTTCCGAAAGTACTGGGAGGTCTTGGTGTAGCTATTATATCCACGAACAAAGGCGTTGTTACCGATAAAGAGGCCAGAAAGCTTAACGTAGGCGGTGAGGTATTGGCATTCATCTGGTAATAAAAACGTAGATTTATTTGATTTGGGCCTCTTAGGGAGGCTGAAAAGAATGCTGATTATAAAATAACCCTACAAAAATCATAGGAGGTGCGGGCATGTCACGTATAGGAAGAATGCCTATCGCTGTACCGGCAGGTGTAACTGTTGATATAGCAGAAAATAATAAAGTTACCGTAAAAGGTCCGAAAGGAACTCTCTCCAGAGTGTTACCTTCCGAGATGAATATTAAATTAGAAGGCAGTGAAGTTATTGTTACCAGACCGAATGAATTAAAGAAAATGAAATCTTTACACGGTCTTACAAGAACATTAATCGCTAATATGGTAACCGGCGTTACAGCCGGTTATGAAAAAGTGCTTGAAATCAACGGTGTTGGTTACAGAGCCGCAAAATCAGGTAAGGAATTAACCTTAACGCTGGGATATTCACATCCTGTAGTAATGGCTGATCCCGAAGGCGTTGAATCGGTATTAGAAGGACAAAACAAGATTACAGTTAAAGGTATTGATAAAGAAAAGGTTGGCCAATACGCTGCTGAAATCAGAGACAAGAGAAGACCTGAACCGTATAAGGGCAAAGGTATTAAGTATGCTGATGAAGTGATTAGACGTAAAGTTGGTAAGACTGGTAAGAAATAATTGGAGGTGAAATACAAATGGTTAGTAAAGAATCAAGATCTGAAGTTCGTTTAAAAAAACATAAAAAATTACGTAATCGTTTCACCGGAACTCCTGAAAGACCACGTTTAGCTGTGTTTAGAAGTAATAATCATATGTACGCTCAAATTATTGACGATACAGTTGGTAATACTTTGGTATCAGCTTCTACACTTCAGAAGGATGTTAAGGCTGAACTTGAGAAAACAGATAATGTATCTGCCGCAGCATATTTAGGTACTGTTATTGCAAAAAGGGCATTGGAAAAAGGTATTACGGCAGTTGTCTTTGACAGAGGCGGCTTCATATATCATGGAAAGGTAAAAGCATTAGCAGATGCAGCCAGAGAAGCTGGTCTGGTATTCTAAGCAAGGAGGAAAACACATGAAACGTACAATTGTTGATGCTAGTCAACTAGGCGAATTAGAAGATAAAGTAGTATCAATTAAACGTGTTACTAAAGTAGTTAAAGGTGGACGTAATTTCAGATTTACAGCTTTGGTAGTCGTTGGTGACAAAAACGGTCACGTCGGTGCAGGTTTAGGAAAAGCAGCAGAAATTCCGGAAGCCATCCGCAAGGGAAAAGAAGATGCAATGAAGAAATTAATTACCCTTCCTATTGATGAAAATGGCAGTGTACCACATGACTACATCGGAAAATTCGGCAGCGCAACCGTATTATTAAAGCGTTCTCCTGATGGTACCGGTGTTATTGCAGGAGGTCCGGCACGTAATGTTCTCGAACTTGCCGGTTTTAAGAATATCCGTACGAAGTCACTTGGCTCTAACAATAAGCAAAACGTAGTTCTTGCTACAATTGATGGATTAAGCAAATTAAAGACTCCTGAGGAAGTAGCTAAACTTCGCGGTATTTCTGTAGAAGAGATGTTAGGTTAGGAGGACCCGAGATGGCAGATAAATTAAAAATAACTTTAGTTAAGTCTACTATTGGCTCAATCCCAAAGCACAGGAAAACAGTGGAAGCATTAGGTCTTAAAAAACCTAATAAATCTGTTGAACAGCCGGACAATGCGGCAATCAGAGGCATGGTGAGTCAGGTAAGGCATTTAGTAAAGGTCGAAGAGATATAAAATACTAAACAAGTAAGGAGGTGTACTCGATGAATTTATCAGAATTAAGTCCGGCTAGCGGTTCTAAGCACAGCGGGAACTTCAGAAGAGGACGCGGACATGGTTCAGGGAACGGCAAAACCGCAGGTAAAGGCCACAAAGGCCAGAAAGCCCGTTCCGGAGCACCAAGAATCGGTTTTGAAGGTGGTCAGACACCATTTATCAGAACAATACCGAAAAGAGGCTTCACCAACAGAAACACAAAGGAAATTATTGCTATAAATGTAGACAGATTAAACAAATTTGAAGATGGCGCCCTTGTTACCGTTGAGTCATTAAGGGAAATTGGTATCATCAAAAATCCAAAAGATGGTGTTAAGATCCTAGGAAATGGAGAACTTACCAAGAAGCTTGATGTTAAGGTAAATGCATTTAGCGAAACTGCAATCGAAAAGATAAAAGCTCTTGGTGGAAATGCTGAGGTGATTTAGGATATGTTTAAAACGTTCCGAAATGCTTTTAAGATTAAGGATATAAGAAGTAAATTGGTGTATACCTTTATAGCACTGATTTTAGTAAGACTTGGCTCTCAACTTCCTGTACCACGTATCAACAGAGAATATTTCTCCCAGTGGATTGGAACTCAGACTTCTTTAGGATTCTTTGATACTTTAACAGGTGGTTCTTTTACGCAAATGTCAATATTTGCATTAAATATTACGCCATATATTACATCTTCCATTATTATGCAGCTCCTCACAATTGCAATTCCAAAGCTTGAGGAACTCCAGAAAGAAGGAGAAGACGGAAGGAAGAAAATTGCGGAGTTTACCCGTTATGTTACAGTCGGTTTAGCTCTGATTGAATCCATTGCTATGGCAATTGGCTTCGGAAGTTCGGGATTGCTGGAAGGCGGTACTACGTTTACCAATGTAGCCATTATTGTTGCATCCTTAACTGCCGGTTCCGCATTTTTAATGTGGTTGGGCGAAAGAATTACGGAAAAAGGCGTTGGAAATGGTATATCGATTATCCTTTTAATTAATATCGTTGCAAGAGTGCCGAGTGATGTTACAACTCTTTATAAGAAATTTGTAGCCGGTGCATCCAATGTAATGAACGGGCTCATAGGGGCTATTATTATCATTGTTGTTATTGCTGCCGTAGTAGCATTCATCGTATTACTGCAGGACGCACAAAGAAAAATTCCGGTACAATACGCAAAGAAAGTACAGGGAAGAAAAATGGTAGGCGGACAGTCTTCCCATATTCCTTTAAAAGTAAATACGGCCGGAGTTATTCCGGTAATCTTTGCAGGGTCCTTAATGCAGTTTCCGATTGTTATCTCCTCCTTCTTTGGGGTAACTCCGGCAAGAGAATATTTTTGGCCCAAGGTATTGTACTTATTAAATCAGAATTCCTGGTGTAATTTTTCCAGTATTGGTGAATTTAAATATTCAATCGGTTTATTAATTTATATTGCATTGTTAATTTTCTTTGCTTACTTTTATACTTCGATTACTTTTAATCCTATTGAAATATCGAATAATATGAAGAAGCAAGGCGGATTTATTCCTGGTATCCGCCCAGGAAAGCCAACTACGGATTATCTGACAAAAGTGCTGAATTATATTATTTTTATAGGTGCTGTTGGACTTACTATCGTAGTAGTAATCCCTATTTTCTTTTCGGGAGCTTTTGGTGCGGACGTATCTTTCGGCGGAACATCCTTAATCATTATTGTAGGTGTTGTTCTTGACACAATCAAACAGATTGAATCACAGATGTTAGTACGCCACTATAAAGGATTTCTTAACGATTAACAGACATAATATAATTTGCATAGGCGGAGCCCCTGCTCCGCCATTTGCAGATTCTACATGAGGAATATAATCAAATTAAGCTTTGACCGTATACTGATATAGCACATGGAGGTAATAATGAAAATAGTTATGTTAGGCGCACCTGGTGCAGGAAAGGGGACACAGGCTAAAAGAATAGCTGAAAAATACAATATACCGCATATTTCAACAGGAGATATTTTCAGAGATAATATTAAAAAGGGCACTGAGCTTGGGGGCAAAGCAAAGTCTTATATGGATCAGGGGTTATTGGTTCCTGATAAATTGGTAATCGACCTTGTTGTAGACAGAGTAAAACAAGATGATTGCACCAATGGATATGTATTTGACGGGTTTCCGAGAACAATTCCGCAGGCGGAAGCTTTAGATGCCGCTCTTAAAGCAATGAATGAGGAGATTGATTATGCTGTCAATGTTGAAGTACCCGATTCTAATATTGTAGATAGAATGTCCGGCCGGAGAGCCTGCTTAAATTGCGGCGCTACCTATCATTTAGAACACATTCCTACAAAAGTAGAAGGCATTTGTGATACTTGCGGGACAGAATTAGTTTTAAGAGACGATGATAAGCCGGAGACAGTATTAAAGAGATTAAAAGTATATCATGAACAGACCCAGCCTTTAATAGATTATTATAGAGATAAAGGCATACTGATAGAAGTTGACGGAACTAAGGATATGGCTGAAGTTTTTACAGCAATAGTAAGTGTTTTGGAAAAGTAAAGAGCCATTTATTTAATGCGTAGGGAGAGGTTATGTCAGTAATAATTAAATCAGAAAGAGAAATTGAATTAATGCGTGAAGCTGGCAACATCCTGGCTATCGTACATGAAGAGCTTGAGAAGTATATAAAGCCCGGCATATCTACCCTGGATATTGACAAAAAGGCTGATGAAATAATCAGAAGCTATGGTTGTATACCATCCTTTTTAAACTATAACGGTTTTCCTGCATCTATTTGTGTTTCCATTAATGAGCAGGTAGTACATGGAATTCCCAATAAGAATACATTTTTAAGAGATGGGGATATTGTTAGTTTAGACGCAGGTGTTATCTATAAAGGATATCAGTCCGACGCCGCAAGGACCTGGGCGGTGGGAGAAGTCAGCGAGGAAGCCAGTAAACTTATTGAAGTTACAAAACAAAGTTTCTATGAAGGTATTAAATATGCAAAATCTGGCAATCATCTATATGATATCTCTGCAGCGATTCAGGATTATGTGGAAGCTTCCGGCTTTTCCGTAGTCAGAGATTTGGTAGGCCATGGAATTGGAAAAGACATGCATGAGGAGCCTCAGATACCGAATTTCCGTCAGAAAAGAAGAGGTATCCGGCTGGAGCCCGGCATGACTTTGGCAATCGAACCGATGGTTAACTCCGGACGGTATGATGTGTTATGGGAAGATGATGACTGGACCGTGGTTACGGAAGACGGCTCTTTAGCCGCTCATTATGAAAATACCATTCTTATAACGGAGGATGAAGCGGAAGTGCTGTCCATACGGAAATGACAAGGCATAATAATAAGGAACAAAGCGGAGAACTAATATGTTGTTATATGAATTCGGCAGTATAGCGGTATCCAGGGCCGGCCATGACAAAGGTGAAGTATTTGTCATACTTAAATCGGACACGGAATATGTATATTTAATGGATGGCATAAACCGGACCTTTGAAAAACCCAAAAGAAAGAATATCAAACATGTACAATGTGTACATTATGCGGATGAAAATCTGGCGGAGAAGTATGCAAACCGAGAAAAGATAAGCAATGATGATATTAAAAGAGCAATTAAGCTTTATAAGAACAGGAAAACGTAGTTATTATAGTAAGTAGTGATGATTAGTCAGGAAATGTCAGTTACGTGCATTTCTTCAAATCATGGAGGTGACATAATGTCAAAATCAGATGTAGTAGAAATCGAAGGAAGGGTAATTGAAAAATTACCCAATGCCATGTTTCAGGTAGAACTGGAAAACGGGCATAAAGTATTAGCACATATCAGCGGAAAACTTCGTATGAATTTTATTAAAATAGTACCGGGCGATAAAGTTACCCTGGAATTATCTCCATATGATTTAACTAAAGGCAGAATTATTTGGCGCGACAAATAGTTTTGATAAATTTCAAGTGAAAAATTTTTCAAATGAAAAATGTTATATTTTACTTGATTTATTGTAACAGCAGTGTTATAATGATAAGCGGACTTTTTTTGAAAGGAGTGAATTACTGTGAAGGTAAGGTCATCAGTAAAACCGATTTGTGAAAAGTGCAAGATTATAAAAAGAAAGGGCAGTATCAGAGTAATCTGTGAAAATCCCAGACACAAACAAAGACAAGGCTAATATACAATGAAAGAGCCGGGCCGGATATCGGCGGTTTTTTATTGTTTTATATATGAATAGTTCTTGCTTTTTGTGTTACAATCTGCATTTTTGCAATTGTGATATTGTGGGCAATTCTTAGTATAGTTGTCTTGAAAATCATGTTATATCATATTTTCAGCAAACAGGGGTATTCTCTTTGTTTGCCACAATTTAAAGCGGCTGTGCAATGAAACACTTGGAAGTGTTGTTCGTTGTAAAATTTATGTTTTATATTAAAGTAATATTAATCCAAAAGGGTGATGTAAAAAGTATGCATTTCACCATATACAGGCAGCGAGTCTCTATATGATACTGATGAAATCACTCTTAAAATCAAACGGAGGTGTAATACGTACATGGCTCGTATCAGTGGTGTAGATTTACCAAGAGAAAAACGCGTAGAAATCGGACTTACTTATATTTATGGTATCGGAAGAATAAGCTCAAACCGTATTCTGAAAGAAGCTAATGTTAACCCTGACACACGTGTGAGAGATTTAACGGACGAAGAAGTTTCCAGAATTCGTGATATAATTGATTCAACCCAGCAGGTTGAAGGTGATTTGCGCAGGGAAATCGCCCTCAATATTAAGAGACTTCAGGAAATTGGATGCTACAGAGGAATCCGTCACAGAAAGGGTCTTCCGGTTCGTGGTCAGAAAACTAAGACAAACGCCAGAACCAGAAAAGGACCAAAGCGTACAGTAGCAAATAAAAAGAAATAATTTAAGTAGTTAAAAATCCAACAGGAGGGTTTGTTAAATGGCTAAAAAGATAGCAAAAAAAGTGACTAAGAAGCGTGTCAGGAAGAACGTCGATCGTGGACAGGCACATATCCAGTCATCTTTTAATAATACAATTGTTACTCTGACAGATGCAGAAGGCAATGCTCTTTCGTGGGCCAGTGCCGGCGGATTAGGATTCAGAGGCTCCAGAAAGTCAACTCCATATGCAGCTCAGATGGCAGCAGAGACAGCAGCTAAAGCAGCGTTGGTACATGGTTTAAAATCAGTGGATGTTATGGTTAAAGGTCCGGGTTCAGGAAGAGAAGCAGCAATCCGCGCCCTTCAGGCATGCGGTATTGAAGTAACCAGTATTAAGGATGTCACTCCGGTTCCCCACAACGGATGCAGACCGCCGAAACGCAGAAGAGTCTAATAGGAGGTAAATAATAATGGCAAGAGACATGGGTCCTGTTTTAAAAAAATGTAGATCACTTGGCCTGGAACCAGCATACTTAGGTATTGATAAGAAGTCCAACAGATCTTCTTTAAAAGCCGGCAAAAAGTTAAGTGAGTATGGTACACAATTAAGAGAAAAGCAAAAAGCTAAATTTATCTATGGAATTTTAGAAAAACCTTTCAGAAACAATTTTGATAAAGCGAAAAAGATGAAGTACGGTACTACCGGTGAAAATCTTATCATTCTTCTTGAACTCAGACTGGATAATGTTTTATTCCGTTTAGGCTTTGGAAGAACCAGAAGTGAAGCAAGGCAGATCGTAGATCATAAACACGTATTGGTAAATGGAAAATGTATTAATATTCCGTCCTATGTAGTAAAAGCGGGAGATGTTATTGAAATTAAAGAAAAATTCAAGAGCGCCCAGAGATATAAAGATATATTGGAAGTGACAGCTGGAAGGACAGTACCGGCATGGCTTGAAGCAGATCACGAAGCTCTCGGCGGTACAATAAAAGAAGTTCCTTCAAGAGACCAGATTGATGTTCCGGTAAATGAAATGCTTATCGTCGAGTTGTACTCCAAGTAATCATTAATCGTATCATAATAACCCAAAAGGAGGGTCCTATTGTGTTTGATTTTGAGAAACCAAAAATTGAAATTGCAGAAATTTCTGAAGATAAAAAATTTGGACGTTTTGTAGTAGAACCTTTGGAACGAGGATACGGTACAACCCTGGGTAATTCTTTAAGAAGAATTATGCTTTCATCCTTACCCGGTGCTGCAGTCAGTCAAGTTAAGATTGATGGCGTTGTTCATGAATTCAGTGCTATTTCCGGCGTTAAAGAAGATGTAACTGAAATCATCATGAATTTAAAAAGTCTGGCAATCAAAAATACAAGTGAGACAAATGAACCTAAGACAGCTTATATTGAATTCGAAGGTGAAGGAGTTGTAACAGCAGGGGATATACAGGCTGACCCGGATATTGAGATTCTTAACCCTGAATTACCGATTGCAACTTTAAATGGCGGCAGCGACAGCAAATTGTATATGGAGATAACCATTACAAAGGGCAGAGGATATATCAGTGCAGATAAAAACAAGAATGAGGATTTACCAATTGGAGTTATTCCCATAGATTCCATCTATACTCCTGTTGAACGTGTTAATTTAACTGTTGAGAATACCCGTGTTGGTCAGATAACAGATTTTGATAAGCTTACATTGGACGTATATACCAACGGAACTTTGGCTCCGGATGAAGCTGTCAGTTTAGCTGCGAAGGTTTTAAGTGAACATTTGAATTCATTTATAGACTTATCCGAAAACGCTAAGACCGCTGAAATCATGGTTGAAAAAGAAGATAACGAGAAAGAAAAAGTTCTGGAAATGAATATTGACGAATTGGAATTATCCGTTCGTTCTTATAATTGTCTGAAGAGAGCCGGAATTAATACGGTAGAAGAATTAACGAATAAAACTTCTGAGGATATGATGAAGGTTAGAAATCTTGGGCGTAAGTCATTGGAAGAGGTACTTGCAAAACTGAAGGAACTTGGATTATCACTGAATGTGAGCGATGACTAAAATCAGAAGTTAAAGGAGGGAAAAAAATGTCAGGCTATAGAAAACTTGGAAGAACATCCGACCAGAGAAAAGCGTTGCTTAGAAACCAAGTAACAAATTTATTATACAATGGTAAAATAAGAACCACCGAAGCGAAAGCGAAAGAAATCCGCAAAATTGCTGAGGGTATGATAGCATTAGCTGTGAAAGAAAAGGATAATTTCGAAACAGTGACCGTAAAGGGTAAAGTAGCCCGTAAAGATAAAGACGGGAATAAAGTGAAGGAAGTTGTTGACGGCAAAAAAGTTACGGTATATGATGAGGTTGAAAAAACAATTAAGAAAGACAGTGCGACCCGTCTTCATGCAAGAAGACAGATGTTAAAATATCTGTACACCGTAACAGAAGTACCTGCAGAAGTTGCCGGCAGGAAGAAAAATACGAAAACCGTTGATATTACGGATAAGTTATTTGAAGAAATTGCTCCAAAGTATGTGAGCCGTAATGGCGGTTATACGAGAATCGTTAAAATCGGGCCGCGTAAAGGCGATGCAGCTATGGAAGTATTAATCGAGTTAGTCTAATAGAATTATATCAATCCTTTATACAATAAAAGAGGGTGTCCAAAAGTAATTTTGTTCCTGAACCCAGTACAAATACAGTGTTTTATTTAATAAGAACACTGTATATTGTACTGTGCGAAGTTGAAAATCGACTTTTGGGACGCCCTCTGTTTTATGCTTTATATATTTTTGTGCGTTTTTGTTTATTTCAGCACGGTAATGGAGGGATAATAGCGCAGGACCACTTTTCCCAGAATTTTATCACGTTTTACATACGGATTAATCCAATAACGGGAATCCAGGGATATATTCCGGTTATCTCCCAGCATAAAATAAGAATCCTCCGGTACCTGGTAAGGGCCATAAGAACCAGTTGGCGCTTCTTTCAGATAATCTTCTTTCAACGGTTCCTCACTATTGTTTATGTATACTTTGCCGTCTATAATCTCAACAGTTTCTCCGGGAAGCCCGATAATCCTCTTCAGGTAGTTTTCACTCTCGTCATCCGGAAACGGAAATACTACGATATCACCGCGTTTTGGTTCTTCAAAGAGATAAGACAGCCGGAAGGCAAAAACACGGTCATTGGTCATAACCGTATTCTCCATGGAGCCTGTGGGAACCTGTGCATTAACGATAATAAAACGATTTAAAATAAATGCGATGGCAAGCGCTGTTAAAACAACCTTGACCCAATCCAGAATTTCCTTCTTTTTATCTTTCATACAAATATTTAATCCTTTCTACTTTTGTAATTTGCAGCAGTACACGTCGGGCATAATGATATAACAAATTTAATCATTGCATCGTATACAAAATACCATTTAAAAATGATTCGTTAATGTAAGTTTGGAAAAGATATAGCCGGACAGACGACCTTAACAGAACAGTTTTCATTTTTATGGGCTAAGGCTACTATATTACTTAATTTAGGAAATGTCAAATCTAAAAATCTTAAAAATAAATTACGAAAATCTTTAGTTTGAAATAATAAAACCGGTTATATTTTAACTTTCAGGCTTCCCGTCAATAATATTAATCAGTTTCATTTAACCTAATATCTGCATTGAATATTTTACATTTAATAAAAATACGTTGCAAATCTTTAAATAATACTTTACAATGTAAAAAGCTAAAAAAGTAAGTCAATAAAAGAAGGTTATATTCATGGGAATGATAAAAGCAAAGAATCTTGTATTTGAATATATAAGAAGAGATGAAGAAGGAAATGTGGAATCCATTAACCGTGCCGTCGATGATGTGGACCTGGAAGTTGAAAAAGGTGATTTCGTAGCTATTTTAGGCCATAATGGTTCCGGCAAATCCACAATGGCCAAGCATATCAATGCAATTTTAACCCCGACCGAAGGAACGGTCTGGGTTAATGGCATGGATACGAAGGATGAAAACAGTATATGGGATATACGGCAGACGGCCGGAATGGTATTCCAGAACCCGGATAACCAGATCATTGCTACCGTAGTAGAAGAAGATGTAGGATTTGGTGCAGAAAACCTTGGTATACCAACGGATGAAATCTGGTTAAGGGTAGAGGAAAGCTTAAAAGCGGTGGGCATGCTGGAATACCGTAACCACTCTCCCAATAAACTGTCCGGCGGCCAGAAGCAGAGAGTGGCTATTGCCGGCATAATGGCTATGAAGCCCCAATGTATTGTGCTGGATGAACCGACTGCCATGCTGGACCCGATTGGACGCAAGGAAGTGCTTCAAACCGTTCGGGAGCTGAATAAAAGAGAGAAGGTAACGGTTCTTTTGATTACTCACTATATGGAGGAGGTTATCCATGCGGATAAGGTCATTGTCATGGATCAAGGCAAGGTAGTTATGCAGGGAACTCCCCGGGATGTATTCTCCAGAGTGGAAGAATTAAAGCAATACCGTTTGGCCGTACCCCAGGTAACGGAATTAGCATATGAGTTGAGAAAAGAAGGCCTGGCTATTCCGCAGGGGATACTTACCGTAGAGGAATTGGTTGAGGCTGTTGCCGGACTTGCTTAGAGTACTGGGGCAAAAGTGAGGGCTGTTACTGAAATCCCAGGGAGGTAATTATGTTAATTATTGTTGAGAAACTGAATTATGTGTATAGCCAGGGCAATGCCTATGAAAAACATGCCTTAAAAGATATTGATCTGGTGATAGAGGAAGGAGACTTTATTGGACTGATTGGACACACCGGGTCCGGTAAGTCTACTTTGGTACAGCATTTAAACGGTTTAATGAAAGCAACCAGCGGAGCCATTTTTTATAAGGGTGAAGATATTTATGATAAGAATTATAATATGAAGTATTTACGGAGTAAAGTCGGACTGGTATTTCAATATCCGGAGCATCAATTATTTGAAACCACGGTTTATAAAGATGTGGGTTTTGGGCCCAAGAATCTGGGTCTGGAGACTTTAGAAGCCGATTTAAGGACCTATGAGGCTATAAAAATGGTAGGACTGGGGGATGATATCCTGGATGCTTCCCCTTTTGAATTGTCCGGAGGACAAAAGAGAAGAGTAGCGATTGCAGGAGTATTGGCAATGAGGCCGGAAGTACTGATATTAGATGAACCTACTGCGGGACTGGACCCCAAAGGAAGGGATGAAATATTGGAGCAGATAGCCAAGCTTCACAGGGAGAATCATATCACCATAATTCTGGTATCCCATAGCATGGAGGATGTGGCAAAATACGCCAACCGGCTTGTGGTTATGAACAAAGGCGGAATCGCATATAACGATACGCCCCATAATGTCTTCCAGCACTATAAAGAACTGGAAAAAATGGGACTGGCTGCACCCCAGGTAACTTATGTCATGAATGAATTGAAAAATAAAGGGTTTTCCGTAAACACGGCTTCTACTACCGTAGAAGAAGCCAAAGCAGAAATTTTACAAGCTTTAAGACCATCGTTTTGACGAAAAAGGAAGATAAAAATGATCAGAGACATCACAATAGGGCAATATTATCCGGCGGATTCCATTCTTCACAGACTGGACCCGAGAGTAAAATTAATCGGAACAATCGTATATATTATATCATTATTTACATTTAAAAATTATTTCGGATATTTTCTTGCTGCCTTATTTTTATTCGGTATTATAAAGATATCCAAGGTGCCCTTTAAATTTATAGTCAAAGGCCTGAAACCTATAATTGTGCTTTTGCTTTTTACCATTATTTTTAATTTATTTTTAACCCCCGGTGTAGAAGTTTTCCGGTTGGGATTCTTAAAAATAACCATGGAAGGAATAAAATCATGCATACTTATGGGAATAAGGCTGATATTCCTAATATTAGGTTCTTCCCTCATGACTTTTACAACCACACCCAATCATTTGACAGACGGGCTGGAGAGCGTAATGCATCCCCTCCGGAAAATAAAAGTGCCGGTTCATGAAATATCCATGATGATGTCCATAGCACTTCGTTTTATTCCCATATTAATGGAGGAAACGGATAAAATAATGAAAGCACAAATGGCAAGAGGGGCTGATTTTGAGACGGGCGGACTGCTGAAAAGAGCCAAAAGTCTGGTACCGCTTTTAGTTCCGTTGTTTGTTTCGGCTTTTCGGCGTGCCAATGATTTAGCCATGGCCATGGAAGCCAGGTGCTACAGAGGCGGTGAAGGACGGACCAAAATGAAGCCTCTGAAATATGCCTTAAGGGATAGGATGGCTTATTTTGTGTTAGCCACGTATGTTGCTGCAATATTTGTATTAAATATATATATGGTCTGATTACCCTATATAGGAATTGGGCTTGCCAGAGCCGCTGAAGTGACAGCGCGTCAGCGCCAGCAGCATTAAGCAGAAGAAAAATATCTATTGTGCCGGGATAGCCGGTATGGAGCATATATATTATGAAAAGAATTATGTTAATAGTTGCATATGACGGAACAAATTATTGCGGCTGGCAGATGCAGCCGAATGGTGTTACGGTGGAAGAGATACTCAATCGCAATCTGAGTGAGCTTTTAAAGGAGCCTGTGGCAGTAACCGGTGCAAGCAGAACGGATTCCGGCGTGCATGCTCTGGGCAATGTTGCCGTCTTTGATACGAAAACCAGGATTCCGGGAGATAAGATATCCTATGCGTTAAACCAAAGACTGCCGAAGGATATCGTTATACAGTACTCCAGGGAAGTTTTGCCGGATTTCCATCCCCGTTTCTGCAACAGTATTAAAACCTACCAGTACCAGATACTCAACAGGCGCTTTCCGTTACCCACGGAACGGCTGTATTCTCATTTTGTCTATTATCCGCTTAATAAGGAAGCTATGGGCGAAGCCGCCGGATATCTTATCGGCGAACACGATTTTAAAAGCTTTTGTTCCGCGCGAACCCAGGTAACGGACACTGTCCGGCAGGTTTATGATATAAATGTGGAAAGAAACGGAGATTTAATTACCATAACCATATCCGGAAACGGTTTCTTATATAATATGGTACGTATTATCGCAGGAACCCTGATTAAAGTTGGACTTGGTGTATATCCTCCTTCTCACGCAAAGGAAATATTGGATAGAAAGGACAGGGTGGCAGCAGGCCCCAAAGCACCGGCCAATGGATTGACCCTGTTACACATTGAATATCCGGATTTAATGTCATTGGATGAATAACCCTGGTATCTATCTGCCGCAATATCATTTAATAATATTATTACACATGAGAAAATAACCGTATCAGGAATATAAAATATTAGAAAAGTTCAGAGTTAACGGTCTAAAAGCTTGATATTGTCATTTCTTTTGTGTAAAATTATGGTAGGATATGGAAAAGGCTGGATGGGGAGATGGGAATTATATGAGAAAACCAAGCTTGAATAATCTGACAGTCAGAAATAAGCTGCTGCTGATCTATGTGGTCTGCGTTTTGATACCAATCATATTAACGGATACCGTTATCATGTATTATGTAAACTCCACTTATAAACAAAGCCATTACCGGGAAATGCAACATGCCATGGAACGTGTGGAATATAACCTGAGCGAATTTGTAAGCACCTGTATCCTGTTTACCAATAACATGTATACGGATAATATTCTGGACAAATTTTTAAATAAAAAATATTCCAGCAATATTGACTATTACGATCAATATATAAAAATGCTGGATAATAACAGTCTTAGTTATAATTATAACTATGGCCTTTTATATAAGATAGAAATTTTTGCGGATAATGACACTCTGATCGGCGGAGGAAAGATCTCCGCGCTAAATTCGGTAAAGGAATCGGAATGGTATCAGGAATATAAAAAAAACGGCCAGGACATCTTCCTGTATACCTATTACGACGAGACGAAGAAATTTATTCCGGGCAGCGGCTCCTGCCGCACCATAAGTATAATGCGTAACCTGGATAATTTCGGCAGCCAGGGTGTGGAAAAGGTCCTGAAAATTGATATTGATTATAATGAAATGCTGACGGATGTCCTCAATGAAAAAATTGACGGCAGGATTTACGTAAGAAACGAGGAGTATATCATTTTCTCCAATCAACCGAACACAAGCGGTATGAGGATATTTGAAGAAGCGGGTACGCTGGACGATCTGAAACCGACAATGAGCAGAACCTTTCGTTCCGGAAACGATGAATGGGAAATTCTGCTCTTTTCTAAAGATATCCCCTTCTGGAACGTACTGATTCAGAATAAGGGGATATTGTTTCTTATCCTTCTGAATATTTTAATACCGACGGTGCTCATCTACCTTGTAGGTATTTCCGTAAGCCGCCGGCTCTCCTTGATTACCGCATATTTGGGCAAGGTGGAAAAGGAGCAGTTCGAGGTCATATACACCGAGGAGGGCGAAGACGAAATCGGCAGGCTGATTCGCAGCTATAATATGATGGTACTGCGGATCAAAGAGCTGGTTGAGGTGGTGTTCAGGCGAAATACGGAAAAGCAGGCACTGGAGCTGTCGAAAAAGCAGGCGGAGCTGAATGCGATTCAAAGCCAGGTAAATCCTCATTTTCTGTTCAATACCCTGGAGACGATCCGGATGAGAAGCTTGATCAAAGGGGAGGGGGAGACCGCGGAGATTATCGGCGAGCTGGCTGTTTTATTCAGAAAGAGCATGAACTGGGGGGCGGATTATGTTACTCTGGAGGAAGAAATGAATTTTATAGAGAAATATATCAATATCCAGAAATACCGGTACGGGGATAAAATCAAATTCCACCATAATATCATGGAGGAGTGCAGGCAGCTTAAAATACCAAAGCTTACAGTCAGCAACTTCATTGAAAATGCCTGTGTTCATGGAATTGAGCCTTCGGAGAAGGAGGGGGTAATTTTCTTAACGATTGCGAAGAATGAAGAGTTTTTGCTTATCCAGGTATCGGACAACGGAAGAGGCTTTGAGAAAAACCGGCTGGAGGAGCTCCGCCGGATGATTGCTGCCGCCGACATCAGGATGCTGGGCGAAGCAAAGAGTACCGGAATACTGAATACCTACCTGAGACTTAAAATGTATTATGAAAATCGGGTTGATTTTGTGATTGACAGCAAGCCGGATTATGGCACCGACATTACCATTAAAATACCCCTTACCATTATAAGAGGATTAGACAGGGAGGAAAGCATAGATGATAAGAGTTATGATCGTTGATGATGAACCGTTTATTCGGCAGGGCTTGAAAATCCTGATTAATTGGGAACAATACGGCTTCCTGGTCTGCGGGGAAGCGGCAACCGGAAAGGAAGCTCTGGAGTTAATGGAACATAAGGAGTTTGATCTGGTAATTACGGATATCAAGATGCCAAATATGAGTGGAATTGAACTGATAGAGCATGTCAGGGAACATACCTCCGGAAAGATTGGCTTTATCATTCTCAGCGGATTTTGTGAATTTGAATATGCAAAGAAAGCAATCAAATATAAAGTGCTTGATTATGTTCTGAAGCCGGTTCAAAAGGATGAACTGATCCGGGTTCTGGAGATTTATAAGGAGCAGTATGATCAAAGGCTGGAAATGGAAAAGAAGCTGGAGGACTCGGACAAAATAGTATTCGACCGTAATCTGGCTTACCTTATCTCGGGTAAATACCGTCGGGAGCATCTGGAACATGTTAAGAAAAATCTCGCTGATTCTGCTGAACCAAGATACATAAATATAGAATTTGATTCTGGTGACGAGCGCTTTCGGGCACTCACTCCTGAGGAGAAAACCAAAGCCGGAAATCTTTTGTATGATACGCTGGTGATATTTCTGGGAGAACACAGGTATCATGCGTTAATAGAAGCAAAACCCGATGAAGATACCTACAGAGTCGGGTTTATTTTTGTAAGGAAGCTGGCGGAGGAAGCTGGTTTAAGCGAGAAGGACTATATACAGAAGTTATACGGCAGAGTTCAGGAGAAGGCTGCCTGCAGAATCCTCCTTGGAATCGGGCAAACAGTAGAGGATATCAGTCAGCTCTCGGAGTCCTACCGGTCGGCCTGTTACGGTGAGCATGCCTTCAGCAGTGTTCTGTCAAAAATCGAGAAAGAGATTACGGAGCATTACATGGATAATTTAAGCCTCAAGTCTCTCGGTGAAAAATACTATATTAACAGTGCATATCTGGGACAGATATTTAAACGGCAATATGGATACTCCTTTAAGGATTATCTGAATAATTTCCGGATTGAGCGGGCGGCGGAGCTTCTGCTGCGTTCGGATGAAAAGATCTATCTGATTGCGGAGGCAGTGGGCTTTAATAATACGGATTATTTCATTAATAAATTTGCGCAGAGGAAAGGGAGAACACCGCTTCAATATCGGAAATCCTGCATAGAAGCCGGTAAAATTTATCTATAGTATACAAAAACGGGATATTGATTGACGGAAATACAAACAAATATAATAATTTGTATTTTGACTATACTTTATATGTTGCTGGTTTTGCTGATAAATGATATTTTTTTATTAGTTGATTTGTAAATTGTGCAAATTTTTAAATTTTGTGCAATATACGGTTCGGCCAATATAAATAGGGAGGTATATCATGAAAAAAATCAGAGTATTGTTTTCCGTATTACTTGTAATCACAATGTTTGGAGCAGTCCTGGCCGGATGCGCGAAGGACAGCAAGGATACCGGCAACCAGAGCACAACGGCACCTACAAAGGCTGCGGATAATGAAGGCTCCGACGACGGCAAGGATACCAAAGTAAAAGAAGCGAAGATATTTACGATGTTTAATGCCGTTCCCGGAACAGAAATTCCGGATGACAACCGGGTCATGAGAACAATTGCCGATATTACCGGTGCCTGGGCAAAGGTCACTTGGCTGACAGGCCAAACGGCGGAGGAGAGAATCGGTGTTATGATTGCCGGCGGTGACTATCCTGATTTTATCACAGGTTCCACCGGTACGGCAGCATTATTGGAAGCCGGCGCTTTAATTCCGATCGATGAATATTGGGATGATTATCCGAACATCAAGAACTATCTGTCGGAAAGTGACTGGAATAAAGCTCGCGCCGAGGATGGACATATTTACCTGATCCCCCAATTCGGTATTATCCAGGGAGCTGATGCGGCGACCTATCATTGGGATGAAGCCTTCTGGATTCAGAAGGATGTTCTGATCTGGGCAAATTATCCTAAGATTACAACGATGGATCAGTACTTTGACGTAATTAAGAGATATAAAGAAGCAAATCCCACCACGGCCGACGGACAGGAGACAGTAGGGTTCAGTATGAGTTCCGAGGACTGGAGATACTTTGGCATTGAGAATCCTCCGTTATTCCTGATGGGTTATCCGAATGACGGCGCTTGCATCGTCGATCCAGAAACCGAGACGGCAATCGATTACAATACTCTTCCGGAAGCAAAGACCTATTATAAGAGAATTAATCAAGCATATAATGATGGCCTGGTTCATCCGGAAACCTTTACCATGTCCTATGACCAATATATCGCATTGCTATCCACCGGCAGGGTATTGGGTACGCTGGACCAGCTATGGAACTTCAACACCGCAAATGAAGCATTGGTGACCCAGGGACTGGTTGGCAAGACCTATGTTCCGCTTCCGATCTCCTATTCGGGAGACGGCGTTCAGCAGTGGCACAGCCCCTCCGCTCTTGACGTATCCAATGGTTTGGCGGTTACAACAAGCTGTAAGGATGTGCCGGGTGCATTGCAGTTTATTAATGATCTTCTTTCCCCGGAGGTTATGACCTTAAGATCCTGGGGACAGGAAGGTATCGATTATATGGTAGGCGATGACGGTGTATTCTACAGAACACCCGAGCAGAGAGCAAACTATGATAATCAGGATTTTGTTACTGACAACCTTGTTAATCAGGCTTATGCTTATTTCCCCCATTTCGAAGGTATGCTGGCAGACGGCAAAAACGCACAGGACCCCAAGAATCAGCCAAACGAGTTCTATGATTCCCTGTATGATGTGGAGAAGCAGCTGCTGGACGGATACGGCTATAAGACATTCCTGGATTTTCTGGGAGAGACAAAGACGGAAAACGAACCATGGTATCCGATGTGGTCCTATACCAATAATTGGACTGCCGATACACCGGAAGGCCAGGCTAAGAATAAAATCACGGAACTGAAGCATACCTGGCTTCCCAAAGCTATGATGGCTCCGACGGATCAGTTCGATACAATCTGGGAGGATTATCAGGCTACTTATAAAGAAGAAGTTGACATTGATGCATATCTGGATGCTTTAACGGCAGAGATTCAAAGAAGAGCGGCGGTAGCCCGCGGCGAGCAGTAAAATTGAATAGGTTGGCATAATGAATTGGGGCTGTTGCAAAATTTAAAATATAACAAACTTGTGGGAGAATATGATTTATATTTCGCAGATATTTTGTGAAATGTATGTGCGAATGGCTTCAAGATAGAGAATGGAGCCGTTTATTCGCGCGACATGGAACAAAATTCAAGAAATATAAATCATATTCCAGACACAAGTTCAGTATATTAAATATTTTGCAACAGCCCCTCTTAAAAACAGTACTGGAGGCACTTGTATGAGAAAGCGTAAACCTTATTATCTTGTTATTGCCATACTGTGTTTTACTGCAATAATGAATATTTTTCTCCCTTATCTTAAGCTTCCGCAGAGAGAGCAGTTAAGCGATGGCAGCGTCTTAAACCTTGCACAGGCAGCCCTGGAGAGCCATATGATTGACAGGATTGCAAAGGATGAGGGTATGAAAAGGTCTGTAATCTATGATGTGGCAAAGGATATAACCAGAGGGAAGGATTTCGATGTCATCGCAGAAGATCTTCAGGAGGAGGATTATTACATCGTTGATATTGTGAAGGCCGGGCTGGAATATAAGATATCCGAATTACAGGAAATCGATGAATATAATAACACGGAATTCGGTTTCTTGGGATTGATAAAGCTGGCGGCCTCCGTTATTTCCCATCTGGAACAGAATGAGATCGATTCTGTGATTGTCATTGCGGCAATAGTAGGAACAGTTTTACTGTCATTATTGAGCGGCTGTTATATGCTGATAACCCGGGGTAATAAAAAATACAAGGCTGTCAGGAGAACTTCAATCGCAATAGTGCTTCTGTCCCTGCTTGGGTTAATCAGCTCGAATTCCATCAGTATCGGTGCTTTGCAGGTGGAACAGTTTTACACAAAAAACTGGGGAAGCGGTTTTTTCGTACTCATTATTACACAGCTGCTTGTCTGGGTCACTGCAACGGCTGCCTCCTTTCACGAACAGGTGGAGGGCTTTGTTACCTGGAGGATGATAGTCAGGCAGAAGCAGCTGATTATTATGTCGGTTCCCTTTATCATCTACGCATTTATATTCTATTATTACCCGCTGGCCGGCTGGACCATGGCGTTCCAGAAATTTAAACCGGCCGCGGAGGAGCAGCTATGGGTTGCATGGGAAAAATTCAAATTTTTATTTTCCAGTAAAGAATTCATTTTGGTATTTCGGAATACCGTAGCCATGAGCATGATCAATCTGGTTTTCAGCTTTGCATTTGCAATTGCATTTGCTTTGCTGTTAAATGAAGTAAGAAGTATTAAGGGTAAGAAGTTTGTACAGACCGTATCCTATCTTCCGCATTTTTTATCATGGATTATTGTTGCGGGCATTGTTCAGGATGTACTCTCTATGGAGACAGGTATCATAAACAATGTGCTGGTCCATACCAATATCATTCCGGGTGCCATTAACTTTTTTGCCGATCCGAAGTATTTCTGGTGGATTATTGCCTTTGCGGTGGTATGGAAGGAAACCGGGTGGAACAGTATCATTTATCTGGCCTCTATGACCTCCATCAATCCGGACCTGTATGAAGCTGCTTCGATTGATGGTGCGGGCAGGCTGAAGAAAATGTTTCATATTACTCTTCCCGGTATCAGATCGACTATCTTTGTATTATTGATTATCAATCTGGGTATGATTATGAACTCGGGCTTTGAAGCGCAATATCTTTTAGGAAAGGACTTAAACAGAGCAACCTCCCAGGTGATTGATATCTATGTCCTGAATTATTCCTTCGGAGCCGGTGTTGATTTTTCTCTTGGTACTGCGGCAGGTATCTTTAAGAGTGTCGTCAGTATCCTGTTAATTTTCGTGGCGAACCGCGCTGCAAAGGCAGCCGGTCAAGAACGGTTATTCTAGAAGGAGGGAGAAAGAATGAATAAAAATAAGAAGAAAAAAAGGGCGGCAAATGCTGCATTTATCATAATAAATACTACGGTTTTAATTATATTTTGTATCGTCACCCTATATCCCATACTGAATACCCTGGCTGTCTCGCTTAACGACGGTATGGATGCCGTACGGGGCGGAATTTATCTGCTGCCCAGAAAATTTACGTGGCAGAATTATTATACGGTAATAACAAAGGATAATATACCGACAGCAATCAAAATTTCTGTGGCCAGAACAGTGCTCGGTACCTTTCTCAGTATGTTTGTCACTGCACTGATAGCCTATGTTCTGTCCAGAAAGGAGTTTCTGTTTGGCAGGCAGGTATCATTATTTTATGTACTTACCATGTATGTCAGCGGCGGACTGGTGCCCACAATGCTATTATACAAAGGACTGGGACTGACCAACAATTTTTGGGTGTATATTATCCCGGGCATGGTGAGTGCCTTTAACATAATTGTTATCCGGACCTATATGAACGGACTTCCCGACAGCTTTGTGGAATCGGCGCAGGTGGACGGTGCAGGGCATTTGAAAATCTTTTTCCGCATCATACTTCCGCTATGCAAGCCGGTGCTGGCGACTGTGGCATTATTTATTGCAGTAGGCCAATGGAATTCCTGGTTTGATGCCATGCTGTATAATTATAACAGGCCGGATCTGACTACGCTGCAATATGAATTAATGAAGCTGCTGACCTCCGTATCCCAGCAGCAGGGCAGTGCAAGTACCATGAAGCATGCGGCAAGCCAGGTAACTCCTGTCTCTATCCGTTCCGCAACTGCGATATTTACCGCCCTGCCGATTGTTTGCCTGTATCCGTTTTTACAGCGGTATTTCATCAGCGGTATGATGATCGGTGGTGTGAAGGAATAAAAAACAATACGTTAGAGTATAATTTTTATTGCAAATAGTAAAAAAAGGAAGCAGGGAAAATCCCTATTTCCCAAAATCCTACAGTTTTCCTTAAAATGTTAACTATATGGAAAAACATGAAAGAAGACTATATGAATACAATAGTAAAAATAAGAAAAACTGAAATTGGAAAATCTATTGACACGCCAGGCGGAATGTATTATAATATTTAGATGTGACGTGAGAATACCTTAGCCAAGCCCCGGAAGGGTATTTTAACATATAAAATGATATAATTTAGATTAAAATTAACTTTTGAAACTAACTTTTAAAATTAATCTTTAAAGTTAATCTTTTAAATTAACCTAAGGAGGGTTACCGATGAAGAGCTTTATGGCTAGTCCAGCAACGATAGAAAGAAAATGGTATGTAATAGATGCTACGGGTCATACTTTAGGACGTCTTTCATCTGAGATTGCAAAGATATTAAGAGGCAAAAATAAACCTACTTATACACCATATATGGATACCGGTGATTATATAATCGTTGTTAATGCTGATAAGATAAAAGTAACCGGTAAGAAATTAGACCAGAAAATTTACTATAATCACTCTGATTATGTAGGCGGCATGAGAGAAACCCCATTGAGAGAATTAATGGCTAAAAAACCAGGCGATGTGATTTACCTTGCTGTTAAGGGAATGCTTCCCAAGGGACCTTTGGGAAGGCAGATGCTCAAGAAATTACACGTATACGCTGGTCCTGAGCATGAGAATGCAGCTCAGAAACCGGAAGTATTAGAGATTAAATATTAATCACAGGGTGAAAGGAGGAAATTACAGTGGCTAAAGCAAAATATTACGGAACCGGAAGAAGAAAAAGCAGTATTGCCAGAGTATACTTAGTGCCTGGTACCGGTAAAGTTATAATAAATAAAAGAAGTATGGATGATTACTTCGGACTTGAAACATTAAAATTAATCGTTCGCCAACCATTGGTTATTACGGATACCGTTGATAAATTTGACGTTCTTGTAAATGTACGCGGAGGTGGTTTCACCGGTCAGGCAGGTGCAATCAGACATGGAATTTCCAGAGCATTGCTGAATGCGGACCAGGATTACCGTCCTTCCTTAAAGAAAGCCGGTTTCTTAACCAGAGACCCGAGAATGAAGGAAAGAAAGAAGTACGGCTTAAAAGCAGCCCGCCGTGCGCCGCAGTTCTCAAAGAGATAAACAGATTTTATATTATGGTTTATTAATCCCAGCAAATATAACAATTTGCTGGGATTTTTACGTAAAAAAATATATGAGAAGCGAGGTCATTATTTACTTCTTATGAGGGTCGGCGTATAACCTTCCGAACTCTCTAAATCCACGCACCGTCCAGATGGATAACCTGACCGTTTAAATAATCGTTTCCTGCCGCCAGCTGGTATACGAAATCGGCAACTTCACCCGTTTGGCCCAAGCGGTTTGCAGGGATATCTTCCATCAGTGCGGCAACTTCATCCTCACTTAAAAACCGGTTCATCCGGGTATCAATGGCCCCGCAGGCTACTGCGTTTACCTGAATGTTACTTGGTGCAAGTTCCTTTGCCAGGGCTTTGGTAAAAGCATTGATACCTCCTTTGGAAGCGGAGTATGCCACCTCGCAGGAAGCTCCTGCACTTCCCCAGACCGAGGATATATTGATAATCTTACCCTTCTGCCTGGCAATCATATCGGGTACTACTAATTTACAGCAATTAAAAACCGAGGTCAGGTTTGTGTTAATAATTTCGTTCCATTTCCCGATATCCGTATCGGTAAATAAACCCACATAGGAAATCCCCGCGTTATTAATTAATACATCAATGGAACCGAATTGCTGTTTTGCCAGGGCAACCATATCGGCAACCGTATTATAATTACCGACATCGCCTGCATAAGCCATGCAGGACACCGGATAGCTTTCTATTTCTTCCTTGACAAGGAGCAGCTCCTTTTCCTGACGGGAACAGTTTATAATTACGTTATAGCCTTCTCTGGCAAATTTTATGGCTGTGGCCTTGCCGATTCCTCTGGAAGAGCCGGTGATTAATACGGTATTTCGTCCCATGACAATCTCCTATCCTGTTTGTATAATATATCTCATTATCAATTAAATCATTATATTTTTATCTGAATCTGTTTAAAATAAAGCCCCTGCAAACTCAATCCTTGTAACTTATATAATAACAACAAAATAATTATAACATACGTATTAATGAAAAAAAACAAAATCGTTGCCGTCGCAATAGAATTATAAATAATTATAAAATATGGAAATTCATTTGCAGTTAGGATTTCTGTCCGTATATCATTAGGTAATCATTTTTATTCGTTAAAAGCACTTTGGATGGCTAAAAAATAAAAACAGTTATGTTATGGACACAGACTGGTCATAATATAGTATGGATTTTGTTTCTGCGGGACAAACATATCCGGTAAGTTTTGTAATAATTTGCATCCGGCCGGTTTGAGTCGGAGATTAACCGCGGACAAGAGAATTGGATGCCTTGTCTTTTTATTCGATTTTTGATATACTACATATTGGAAATTCAGCTGTATTCTTCTGAAAATACAGAAGTTTACCATGTATGGTGCCGTCTGTCCCTGTTACAGGTTAGGTACTAATTTAATAAGAAAAGGCGAAAGAAAATGGAAAAAATCTTTAAAAAAACGAAAACAGGCCACTTCTTGCTAATTATAGTCGGGACGGTATTAATGGCGGCTTCCGTTAATCTGGTATATGACCCGCTGGATATGGTAACGGGAGGGGTCACCGGCCTGGCAATTGTTATTAAAAATATCACCAGCCTATGGATAGACGGAGGGGTACCTATTTGGTTATCCAACCTTTTGCTTAATATTCCATTATTTATAGCGGCGTGGCTTGTCCGGGGCAGGACATTTTTAAAAAATACTTTTTTTGCAACAATCAGTCTGACTATTGCCTTATATATCGTGCCAACCTTTGATATCGTATACCAGGACCATCTGCTGGCGGCGGTTTTCGGCGGAGTACTTGGCGGCGCAGGATTGGGTCTGGTTTTTATGACTTTATCTTCCACAGGAGGGACGGACCTGCTTGCCATGGTAATTCATAAATTCAAGCCTTATTATACGGTGCCTCAGATTCTGACCGTTATCGACGGTTTAATCGTCCTGGCCGGTGTAATCAGTTTCGGTTTGAACAAAGCGTTATATGCCATTATTGCCGTGTACATCACGGCTAAAATTTCCGACAGTATACTGGAAGGCTTAAAATTTGCCAAAATGGCCTATGTCATTTCGGATTATTATAATGAAATTGCAGAGCAGATACTAAAGAAACTGGACCGGGGAGTAACCGGGATATCCGCCACCGGCATGTATTCCAACAGAGATAAAAAGATGCTTTTTTGTGTGGTATCCAAGAAAGAAATAGTTGAATTAACGGATATTGTGGCTAATGTTGACCCCAAAGCGTTCATCATTGTAAGCGATGTACGTGAGGTAATGGGAGAGGGCTTTAGAGAATATAGACAGTAACTTTGGACAAAAATATAATAAAATCCGGTAAAAATACTTATTTTGTGAGTGAATATACAAATTATACAAAAGGGTAAAAATTAATTTGTTAAATTGGGATATGGCTTTCACAGTGCTAATAGTGTATGATTAGTCATATAGTAATAGTACAAGGCAGTGTACTCAGTAAGACATAGAATTTAGGGAGGAAATTAAATGGCAAGTTTATCTTTAAAAAATATTAACAAAACATATCCGAATGGTTTTGTAGCTGTTAAGGATTTTAATCTTGATATAGCTGACAAGGAGTTTATCATCTTTGTAGGACCGTCCGGTTGTGGTAAATCAACAACACTCCGTATGATAGCAGGTCTGGAAGAAATTACAGCAGGTGAATTATGGATCGCCGATAAATTAGTTAATGACGTGGAACCCAAGGACAGAGATATTGCGATGGTATTCCAGAACTATGCTTTATATCCCCATATGTCGGTTTATGATAATATGGCATTTGGTCTTAAATTAAGAAAGACTCCAAAGGATCAGATAGATAAACTGGTACATGAAGCAGCGAGAATTCTTGATATTGAACACCTTTTGGACCGTAAGCCCAAGGCTTTATCCGGCGGCCAGAGACAGCGTGTTGCCATGGGCCGTGCTATTGTACGTAACCCTAAGGTATTCCTTATGGACGAACCTTTATCAAATCTGGATGCCAAATTAAGAGTGCAGATGCGTATTGAGATTTCCAAGCTGCATCAGAATCTGCAGACAACAATTGTCTATGTAACACATGACCAGACCGAAGCTATGACTCTTGGTACCCGAATTGTTGTTATGAAGGACGGTGTTATCCAGCAGGTAGATTCTCCTCAGAACCTTTACAATATGCCGAATAATTTATTTGTTGCCGGTTTTATTGGTTCTCCTCAGATGAATATGATTGAAGCAAATGTTGTTAAATCAGGCTCCGATGTTTTGTTAAGCTTTGGCTCCAATAGCATTAAAGTTCCGGAAGCAAGAGCTAAGAAACTTATTGACGGCGGCTATGAAAACAAAACGGTTATCTTTGGAATCCGTCCGGAAGATGTGAAAGATGAAGAAATGTTTATCAGCAGCTCTCCTGACAGTGTAATTGAGGCTACCGTTAAAGTATACGAATTATTAGGCGCTGAAGTTAACCTGTATTTCTCAGTAGACCAGTTCGATATTACAGCACGTGTGAATCCTCGTACAACCGCAAGACCTGGCGATACAATCAAAATTGCATTTGACTTAGCTAAAATTCATATTTTTGATAAAGATACAGAACAGGTTATCACACACTAATCAGCCTTCTATATAATCAAAATTTATACATGAGCAGGGAGTACGTTTTTCGTATTCCCTGCTCTTTTGCAGGGATAAACGTATCAATTTTTTGAAATAATCGGCTGCCGGCCCGGTTTGGCCCGGATATTTATAACCGAAATTGATGCGTTTATCCTTGTATTTTGGCTTGATTTCTGCCGTCTTGAAATAGTTTAGTTATTGAACAAATTAAGAATTGAATACTTTTGACAGTATTGTACTAAAATTATCATAAAATTTCTATTAAATTAGTTTACTTTCGACGAAAACAATGTTAAAATTAGCGTATGAAAATTTATTTCTGCAAAAATAATAAAAAAGTTAACAGAAGGAGCTGACAATATGATTTCAAATCAAATACTGCAAAATACAATCGAAGGGCTGAAGGCAATTACCAGAGTTGACCTTTGCGTTATGGATACGGAAGGCAAGGCCTTGGCGACCACAATAAACAATGCGGATGAGTATGAAGGCGCGGTTTTAGCTTTTGTGGAATCTCCGGCCGACAGCCAGGTATTGCAGGGATATCAGTTTTTTAAAGTTTTTGACGAACATCAGTTGGAGTATGTTATATTAGCCAAGGGTGACAGTGATGATGTATATATGGTCGGAAAGATTGCATCTTTCCAGATACAGAATTTACTGGTAGCTTATAAGGAAAGATATGACAAGGACAATTTCATTAAGAATCTGTTGCTGGATAATTTATTATTGGTTGATATTTATAACCGTGCAAAAAAGCTTCACATTGAAACCGATGTAAGAAGAGTTGTATTTATTATTGAAACCAAGAATGAAAAGGATGTAAATGCCCTTGAGACGGTAAGAGGTTTATTTTCCGGCAAGACAAAGGATTTTATTACTGCCGTTGACGAAAAGAACATTATCCTGGTTAAAGAGCTGAAACCAAATGAAACCTATGAAGATATGCACAAGACAGCCCGGGTAATCCTGGACATGCTGAATACGGAAGCGATGACTAAGGTGCATGTTGCTTTCGGTACCATTGTCAACGAGATTAAAGATGTATCCAGGTCCTATAAAGAAGCCAAGATGGCCCTGGATGTAGGAAAAATATTCTACAGCAGCCGTAATGTGGTTGCTTACAGTAATTTGGGAATCGGCCGTCTGATTTATCAGTTACCTATGCCCTTATGCAAGATGTTCATTAAAGAAATCTTTGACGGTAAGTCTCCGGATGAATTTGATGAAGAGACCTTATCCACTATCAATAAATTTTTTGAGAACAGCTTAAATGTATCGGAAACCTCAAGACAGCTTTATATCCACCGTAATACCCTGGTATACCGCCTGGATAAGCTTCAGAAGAGTACCAATCTTGACCTCAGGGTATTTGAAGATGCAATTACCTTTAAAATTGCATTGATGGTAGTTAAGTATATGAAGTATATGGAGACTTTGGAGTACTAAAATGGCTTATGATTTAAAAAAACAATTGAGAGATATGGATGCTCCGGTTATTGTCTTTGAGCAAGTGTCGAAGGCATACCAGAAAGGGACCCCTGCCGTCAACAATATAAGTTTACAAATTCGCAAAGGCGAATTTGTATTCATTGTCGGCAGCAGCGGCTCCGGCAAATCTACCGTAATAAAACTTATGCTAAAGGAAATTGAACCGACAAGCGGTAAGGTTTATGTTAACTATAAGGATTTATCCAGGTTAAAGCGCGGGCAGATTGCAAAATACCGCAGGAGTATCGGTGTGGTCTTCCAGAATTTCAGACTTTTAAAGGACCGCAATGTTTATGAAAATGTTGCCTTTGCCCAGAGAGTAATCGAAATGCCGGGAAGAACCATCCGCAGGCAGGTACCGGCCATTTTGTCCGTCATGGGACTGACGGATAAACACAAAGCCCTGCCCAGTCAATTGTCCGGCGGGGAGCAGCAAAGAGTTGCTTTAGCAAGGGCCTTGGTTAATAATCCGGTTATTTTGCTCGCAGATGAACCGACCGGTAATTTGGATCCGAAAAATTCCTGGGAGATTATGCGTCTTCTGGATGAAATAAATAAAAGGGGAACTACGGTTGTGGTAGTTACCCATAACAGTGACATAGTTGATAAGATGCAGAAGAGAGTGATTACGATGAATAAGGGCATTTTAATCAGTGATGAGCAAAAAGGCGGGTATACCCATGCGTATTAGTACATTTTTTTACAGCTTAAAGCAAGGAATTAAAAATATCCGGAGAAACCGTATGTTTTCCCTTGCGTCCATAGGTACGATAACCGCATGCTTATTTTTATTTGGCATTTTCTATTTTGTTGTAGCTAATTTTCAATATATGGTTAAAACGGCCGAAACTTCTGTTGGGGTAACGGTTTTTTTTGATACAGGGCTCAGTGAGGAACAAATTAAGAAAATAGGGGAAGAAATTAAATCCAGGGCCGAAGTCGCATCTGTTGAATATATTTCAGCCGAAGAGACCTGGAAGAATTATAAGGAAAAATATTTAAATCCGGAACTGGCAGAAACCTTTGGAGATGATAACCCTTTGGCCGATTCCGCTTCCTATTCGGTATATCTTAATGATGTATCCATGCAAAAGCCACTGGTCAGCTTTATTGAAGGTTTAGACGGAGTAAGGCAGGTGAATCATTCCGACTCCGTTGCCGATACCTTTAAGACCTTTAATGCACTGGTGGGTTATGTATCGGCAGCTATTATCATAATTCTGCTGGCCGTAGCTATATTTTTAATAAGCACCACCGTTACCATGGGTATAGCAATCCGAAAAGAAGAAATCTCTATTATGAAATTAATCGGGGCAACCGATATCTTTATAAGAGCTCCGTTTATTGTGGAGGGGGTTATAATCGGAATAATTGGTGCCATCCTGCCGATTGCCGTATTATATTTCATTTATCATAAAGTAATATCATATATTACTGAAAGGTACATAAATATATTTCATGCTTTTCAATTTTTGGAAGCGGAGGATATTTTTTCAAAGCTGGTTCCTATTTCTTTATGTATCGGAATCGGAATCGGATTTATCGGAAGCTATATGACGGTAAAAAGACATTTAAAGTACAATGAAGCTATGTAAACCTGCACCGTTTAGGGTAATTAACCTATGAGAAATCATGTAAATGGGAGAGGAACGGAATGGATAAAAAGTATTCGGATTTTTTTAAGGCTGTAAAAGGAGGCCTTATTCCGGAAGGGAAAAAACCGGCCGGAAAAAAGACACTGCAAGGCGGTATACTTATAATATTGTCGGTTATAATGATAGTAGGTTCATTGAGATTTTCTTCCTTTGCCGGTGAAATCGACCAGGCCAAGGATACAAAATCCGGTCTGGAGAAAAAGAAGCAGGAAACAGAATCCAGATTATCGGAATTAGAAAAGGAAAAAGATGATATAATTAAATATATCGAAGAATTAGATAAGGAACTGTCCAAACTGAATGATGAAATTGCTTCGTTAAATACTGAAATAAAAGAGACCAATGTATCTTTGGATAAAGCCAGAAAAGAACTGGAAGCGGCAAAAGCCGTTGAGGCGGAACAATACGGCATTATGAAAAAACGGATTCAGTATATGTACGAGAACGGAGATACGGATATCATTGAGGTTATACTGAAATCCGATAATATATCCGATTTACTTAACCAGGTTGAATATATGTCCAAGATTACCGAATATGATAACAGCCTTTTGGGTAAGTATAAGAAGGTAAAGCAGGATGTAACGGAGAAAGAAAATAATCTGGAAGTAAAGATAGCAGAATTAAATGCCCTGATGGAAGAATTGACTTATGAACAGGACACGGTAAAAAAACTGGCGGCAGATAAAAATAAAGAGCTGGTTAAATATGAAGCCAGTATTAACGAAGCCCAGGCTCTTTCCGCAGAATACAGTTCCAAACTGGAGGAACAGGAGAAGCTGATTGAAGATTTATTAGAGGCTGAAAGAAAGCGGATTGAAGAAGAGGAACGCAGAAGAAAGGAAGAAGAGGAACGCAGAAGAAAAGAAGAAGCAGAGAAGGCAAATAATAATTCCTCCCAGAATACCGATACCGTAAGTGAAGTTAAAGTAGACGGCTTCCGGTGGCCCTGTCCGTCCAGCGGACGTATTACTTCGTATTTTGGAACCCGGGAACAGCCTACGGCTGGGGCAAGTACGTATCATAAAGGTATTGACATAGGTGCCCCTACCGGAACTGAGATTGTAGCTGCGGCAGGAGGTTCTGTTGTTACGGCAGCTTACAATGTATCTGCGGGCAATTATATCATGATATACCACGGTGAAGGAATATATACCGTATATATGCATTGCTCCAAATTATTGGTCGGGGTGGGAGATGAGGTCAAACAGGGCCAGACGATTGCATTGGTAGGCTCTACGGGTGTTTCAACCGGTCCCCATTTGCACTTTGGTATATCGGTTAATGGTACATATGTGAATCCTCTGAATTATGTGAGTTATTAGACTTAACAACGATGGTCTCTGTCTGGGGCGGGCGTGTTATTAAGGCAGCACCCTTACTGCTTGCAGGCGGGATATGACATGAAAAATGGAAATTTAGGATAACTTGGTTAACGTTTGCATTTAATGTCTTTATGCAGGCGCTCCGCTAAAAGATAAGGAGAACAAAAGTTGATACAAAATATCATAATAAGAAAGGAATGCCACTATTTATTCTTTCAACTGTTTATTTGTGGCAGTATCGCAGGTACGTCTGTGATATGCAATAGGTGTAACTATGAAAAATAAATTTATATCCGGATTTTTATCAGGATTAGCAGGCGCATTATTTATTTTTGCCATTGTGCTGACAATTTATGTTACCCAGGTAGAAGGCAATGATTCCGGTAACCAAAAATCGAATACGGCAGTTGAGCAGAAAAATACTGCAACTGCAACGGAAGAAAAAGCCGTTTCAAATGAAGAAATTATGCAAAAGATCAGCAAACTGGAGGCTTTAATTGACCGGTTTTACATGGAGGACGTGGATGAAGAAACGTTAGCGGACGGAATTTATAAAGGGCTTCTCGCAAGCCTTGGCGACCCATATTCCTGCTATTATACGGAAGAAGAATATAAAGCTTTAATGGAGTCTTCCAGCGGCGTATATTGCGGAATTGGTGCTTCGGTCAGTCAAAATGTTACAACAGGGATTATTACCATTGTTAAACCTTTTGTGAATGGCCCTGCATATGAGGCCGGCCTTTTGCCGGGAGATATTATTTATGAGGTAAACGGCGAAGAGGTAACGGGAAAGGATTTAACGGAAGTTGTCAGCAGAATAAAAGGAGAAGAAGGAACCAATGCGGAGTTGACAATTATTCGCGAAGGAAAATCCGAGCCCATGGAATTTTCCATTCCCAGAAAAACGATTGAAGTTCCGACTATTGAATATGAAATGCTGGATAATAAAATAGGATATATAGCAATTTCCGAATTTGATGAAGTTACTGCGGAGCAGTTCAACAAAGCAATCAATGACTTGGATAGCCGGGGACAAAAAGGCCTGATTGTGGATATCCGCAACAACCCGGGCGGTTTGCTGGATACGGTTGTAGATATACTGGACCGGATGCTTCCGGAAGGTTTAGTCGTGTATACGGAAGATAAATATGGTTCCAGGGAAGAGAAATTCTCCGATGCCAAGGAAGAGTTTAATAAACCATTGGCCGTACTAATCAATGGCAACAGTGCCAGTGCATCAGAAATCTTTGCGGGAGCAGTCCAGGATTATAAACGCGGTACCGTTGTGGGAACCACCAGCTTTGGCAAGGGTATTGTGCAATCCATTATTCCGCTGTTTGACGGAACCGCTATTAAAGTAACTGTTTCAAAGTATTTTACTCCAAATGGTAAAAATATTCATGGTATTGGTATAGAACCGGATATAACGGTTGAACTGGATGATAAACTGAAACAGCAGGTGGTTATTGATAAAGAGGAAGATAACCAGTTACAGAAAGCAATTGAAATTATCGGGGATCAAATTAATAACTGATGGAGTATCTCTGGTTGTCTGCCTGCCGCGTTGTCGTCAGTCAGCGTAGAGCACCGCTACGCCTCCCTCCTCCGCCTTGCAGGCTGAAAATTCATTCTGCGTCATTCGTCTAGGTGCCAATGTGTCAGTCACTAGAGTGTGTTTGAAAAATCATCGTACCGTTCTGAACGCCTCACTTTGCGGTATACTGGGTCGCAATTTTGGGTGAGTAGCACCACTACGTACCCAAAACCGCTCCTTGTCTCCCACAAATTGGGGCGTCCAGACCGGCACAAGCATTTTTCAAACACACTCTTGTAAGCGGCGATACTTTTCAGTTTTTACCGGTTAGAAAGCCGCCTCATTCCTGGAATAATTTCCATTCTGAGTTTGTCCTGAAAATGTGTTAACCGCTTGACACAAAAATAAATATAAAGTATAATACGGAATAATAAAATTATTTTTTTATTTCATAGGAAATTTGTCCTATGAAATAAAAAACCGACCGGGGATGCGAATGACGGCCATAGGAATTTGTCACTTAGGTGACAGCGCGTCAGCTCCGGAGTCTGGTAAGCCAGACTCTTTCTTAAGAATCATGGATTATTTTTGGAAAAAAAGGAATTTAAATACATAATGGGCAAACTTAGCGAAAGTTAAGGGCGCAAAGCTTTAGTGTCTAAGGTAAGTAATTTACTAGGATTGACTGGCTGCAAGAAATAGAAGTATTCTATTTCTTTTTTTTGTTTAAAAATTAGGGATAAATGCTTCTTTTTAATTTTCTTTTGAAAAAAACAACTGTTAATAATACAAGAAGTGTATTTGCAAAAGAATATATTGTAGTTATGAGGGAGATGTATGGGGGCTTATCGATACAAAGCAAAAACGATTGACAACAAAACAGTAAAAGGCATACTTGAAGCAAACGGCAAGGAAGAGCTGATAAAAAAGCTTAAATTGAAGGGATTGTATTGCTATAAGGTTGTTGATGCAGAAAAAAACCACAGCTATTCTAAACGAAAAAAGATTGGTACAAAGGATTTGGCAGATTTTTGCTATAAAATGTCTACATTGCTGAAATCCGGCGTATCCCTGTCTAACGCATTAAGCATGATATATGAATCATCCGGCAGCAAACAATTAAAGGCAATCGTTATGGATTTATACGAAGGGGTTCAAAGAGGTCAATCCTTATCTAGCACGATGAAGGAAATAAAAGATGTGTTTCCGCCTTTTCTGGCTTATATGATAGAGATAGGAGAAACAAGCGGTTCCCTGGATACTATAATGGTATCCATGTATAAGTATTATGAAGGAGAGCTTCGGACAAGCAACAAGCTTAAGACGGCAATGATTTATCCTGCCATATTAATAACGGTTACGATTATATCTATTACCTTTATTTTGACCGCAGTGTTTCCCCAATTTGTTAATTTTTATCAAGGTATGGAGCTTCCCCTGCCGACCAGGATGCTGTTGGCGGTCAGCGGCTTTTTAACCGGCTGGTGGCGGCTGCTCTTGCTGGCGGCGGTTATACTGGTTATATTATGGCTGTTTATGATGACAATACCGTCCTTTAAGATGAAGATTCACAAAATGAAGCTGGAAATACCTATTTTCGGGAAATTGTTAAAAACAGTATATACCTCAAAATTTTCAACCGCATTTTCCATATTGTATGCCAGCGGTGTTTCTATTATTACCTGTGTGGAATTAGTTTCAAAAGTTCTGTCCAATTTATATATGGAAAACAAGCTTAAGAGTGTTACGGAGGGGTTGGAGAAGGGCATTATGGTATCAAAAAGCCTGGAAGGCATAAATATATTTGATAAATTATTTACCTCAATGGTGATGGTGGGCGAAGAGTCGGGTACTCTTGACGAAGCACTTAAAGATGCGGGTATCTATTATGAAAAAGAAGCCGACAGCGCCATAACAAAAATGGTAGCATTGACAGAGCCTATGATGATAGTGGTTCTTGCAATCGTCATTGGTTTTATTATCATAGCTATCATGATGCCCATATTTAGGATGTATTCGCAGATAAAGTGACCCAAAAATCAAAAGAGCCGCCGTGATGGAAGAGGCCTAGAGCGTGTTTGAAAGGAAGAATATAATGCCTCAGCATTATATAGGGTACCGCCGTGATGAATGTTATGAGCTTTGGTGATGAAGAGATAGTACTGCTGAGAGGACATGCAGGGAATAAAAAAATCAAAATTAAATCAAATGCATTATTGAAAGTAGACAAAGGTGTCATTAATAACGGAATTATAGACGACATGGACAGCTTTAAAAATATAGTTTCGCAATTTATAAAGGACAACCTGAAAAGAACAGGCAAAATTCATTTGGTGCTGAACGGTAACAATATATTTTACAGAGAGATAACCGTTCCGGCTGCAGGCAAAAGCCGGTTAAATGAGATAATTAAGAATGAAATGCTGGGAACCGTAGGTGAATCAGGAGACCAAATAATTGATTATGTGATACTTAAAAAGGATAAAAAGAAAAAAACATATAACATCCTGGTCTTTATTGTACATAAGAACATTATAAAAAGTTATTATGACTTGTTTGAGCAATTAGAAATAAAAATTAAAACCATTGATATATCTTCGAATGCTTTAGCTAAATTATTCGGTTTCGTTGAAAGGCAAGAAAAGGTTTTTGTTGTTATGATTGTCCGTGACAGCAGCATAGAGCTTATGCTTATTGACGAGCAATTTGGCATTCTGTCCAGAAATATAAGAATATGTCTTGATAATTTCAGGAGGGATAATGCGATTTATATTGCGTTTGAAGAAATTGCCGAGCATGTGGGCAAAATAGTGCAGTTTCAAAACGGGAGAAGCAAATCAAAAGTTCTGCGTAAAATGTATATTTTAGGGGATATAGAAGAAATTCAAAGCTTTTATGAAATAATTAATTCCGAAACAGGTCTGACATGTGATTTATTTGACATAAGCAGCTGGGTGAAAATCAAAAAGGATATTCATGTATCTGATTATATATGCTCCATGGGTGCATTTATTAAGAGGAGGTAGTATGACGAAAAGAGATATAAACTTTTTAAATGCATACAGGCTCTACAACAGATATGCCAGGCACAGCGACAGCCGCCGTACTTTAAGCAAGCTTCTTGCGGTTACGCTTACATTAATCACAATCATACTGGCAGGAAGCGGGGCGGTATACGGATATGACCTGTATTACCGGAGAATATTAGCAAATGAAACTGTGGAAGTGGATAGTCTCAAATATTTCTCGGACTATGATGGGCTTATTGATAAAACATCAGAATATGAACTGCTTTCGAAGTATAACAGCATGGTAGGGGATGCTAAAACTGAAATACAGAATATTCCCGTTATTACAAAAAGAGAATACGATGCCGTTAAAAAAAACCTTAAGGAAGGCATGAGCATAAGAGCCATGACCTTTGACGATGGGATGTTCTCCGTAACAATAACGGCACCTGCCGCAAGAAATGTTCCCGAATATGTTGCAAACATAAAAAAAGAAGGAATATTCGGAAATGTCAGTTACAGCGGATATGACCGGATAAGCTATGAGAGCCCTATGGAGACGGAATTAAAGAAGCAGTATGAATTTACAATAATGTGCTTTATGAAGGGTGGAAATACAGATGAAGCTGACTGACAGAGAAAAAATACTGCTCTGTATGCTGGCAGTTGTATTAGCATTTACATTTTGTTTAAAAATGATTATTGTTCCTTCTCTTGCCAATATAGCAGATATGAAAATTCAATTAACGGATTTAAATAGTGAAAAAAATGAAATAAAGATTACAGCCGAAGTATTTTCGAATTTGGATAGTTTGATAAACAAAGAGATGGTAAATTTAGAAAATGATGAATTTTTTTATGAAAATATTGATGATGTATTTGCCGATAATTTGATACAGGATTATGCGGAAAAATATAAAGTTGAAATTACAAATTTTACCTTCGGCAGTCAGAACGCGGAAGAACTGGCGTTGGAAACAGATAATATCACGGAGCTTTTGGGAAGCATCATAACTCAGAGATTAAAGCTATTTGGCGGGAAAGCAGTGTCGGATGATAATACTCAAACAGATGAAACAAGTGATGCTTCACAAACCGGCGGACAAAACGAAATTTTGCCCATACTCGTGTGTAATATAACCCTTACGGGCAATACGGAAGATGTTATAAATATGATAGATGAAGTAAACGGCTCCCATAAAAGCATCATTGTAACATCGCTGGAGGGAACGGTGACCCTGAATGAATTTACAGGGAAAATGACCGTATACCTGTATTATTATTAACGATCAGGAGGTTGCATTGGAATGCGGCGGATATTGAAAAATAAAAAAGGCGCAAACCTGATTATAGTCGTTATATTTCTGATGTTGCTGATGGTTATTGCGGTAGGATTATCCGCCGTGTCCTCCTTTGGAATAAATTCAGGCGTAATCCAAAGGAGCTATACCCAGGCCTACTATGCGGCGAAAAGTATCAATATGTCCATTGCCGATGCCATAGTAGAAGAAAAGCTTAATCTGGTCAAGGGCTGGGAGGAAGAATTTGAAGCCGCACTGAATAACAAAGCCTATTATGAATATGAGAATCCGGACGCCCCGGAGGAATTAAGAGTCATAAAGAAAATAAACATTCCCGATGATAAGCTTACATACAGTAATAGCGGTTATACAGATGAAATAGCAGGGACAGGCATAGAAGTAACAAATAAAATCACATTGCAATACGAAAGAGAAAGTAATCTGAAGTATAAGGTGAAAGACCTCATAGTTGAAACAACCGCATATTACAAAGAACAGCAATATACCATAAAAGCCCGCATTTTGAATGAAAGCTACCTCGGAGGCGGAGACGATTCGGAAACAGTACATTCCTATTATATTATTGGGACCACGGGTACCATGTATCTTTCCGGGGCCGGGGATATTACCGGTGATTTGGCGTCAAACGGTTCCGTAATTTTTAACGGAGTCACGGCAGACGGGAGTGTTGTAGCTTCCGATTCTATTACCGTCCAGGGTTCCAACTGTGAAATCAGCGGCGGTAATCTTATCGCGGGCGGAAATATTACCATTACTGCCGGCGGAGGAAGGATTACAAAGGAGGCTTCTTCCGATAAGGGAAATATTGTATCAGGCGGTAACATCGAAATATCAGGGGCCGGAGGGGTAATAGCCGGAAGCATTATTTCGCTGGGAGACGTTCATATAACAGGCCGGGGAGCCGAAATAGGCGGAGATATTATAGCCGGCGGCGATGTAACCATAACAGGGGGCGGAGCTTTCATCGGCGGTAATATTAATGCCCTGGGCAATGTGTATATGAAAGGCGGGGGAACCCGGGTTAACGGTGTGATACATTCGAATCAGGACGTTACTTTAATCGGCGAAACAGCGGGTGGTTTAAAATCCGGCGGCAGTATCCATATCAGCGGAACAACCGTGACCGGCAATGCCGAAGCCGCTGGAAATGTTGCTTTGTCGTCGGAGAATCCGGGATGGCGCTCTACGGTAAACGGATATATTCATGCCAACGGTATTATCAGCGATTTAATAAATTGCGGTGATAAAAGAACAGGAGGGCTTACAATCCCTGATGTGGAATATTCTTATGTACTGGAACAGTTTGAAAACTTTGGAATGGATTCCTCGGGCAGCGTTCAAACAGTTCCCGATGTCAGATGGAGCTTTACCGCAGATTATGACGAGAGGCTTGATAAAAGCAAGAGTCTTGACCAATGCATTCAGGACGGCATATTTGATACGACAAACGGAGATTTATATTTTGAAACAAGAGGAAATATATATATAAATAAAGATATACAGATTGTAGGAGATAATAAGGTATTTATTGAAATGACGGGAACGGATAGTACAATTACTTTTTTTTCAGATTCCCAGCCGGGAGGAATTGAGGCAGGAGACCCGCAACAGCTTTATATTGTTTCAAATAACAGGAATCATATTATAATAGCGGGAAGTAATAAAAATGTAATAAACGGGCAAATCTATATGCCTCAAAGTGATTTGGAATATAAATATGGAAATGACGTCTCAATTAACGGAGTGCTTGTTATAAAAGAAATAGCGGGTTCAAACAGATGGTTTGCAAATATAAAATTCAATTTATCCCTTGCCGATTACAGCGGCACGAGTCTGGAAGGAAAAATGGGGAAAGGCTCCTCGGGACAGGGAAGTCCGGGAGAGTGGAGCGTGGAAAAATATTATAGATAGAAGCGGGGGTTAAAATGAATAACAGAAAAGGCTTTACATTAATAGAAACCGTAGTCAGCATTGTATTAACTATCATATTATCTTTGGGGCTCTTCCAGATAATGACAGGCTTTTTAAGCATAACGGAGAAAAAAAACGCCTATGATGAGGCTACCGGTGAATTTGCCGGATTAATTGACAGAAAGGATATATCCGGCTTTACACAAGAGGATACGGTATTGGAATTAGGAGACGGAAGTACAATAACACTGAACCAGTATACGATAGACAGAATGGATGAAGATGAAGGCCTGCTGAGATACTATACATGGAAAAGCGATTAGCTTTACAGAAGGATGGAGCCCATGGGAAAAATATATAATCCAAAGCAAAACATTTTTTATTACATAGAACGCGATTTCCAATCCGGTAAAAAAGGCTTCACTCTCGTAGAGGTTGTGGCAACGCTTGTGCTGGTCAGTGTGGCGGGCATATTCCTTCTTTCCATGATAACCCCGGTGTTTAACATTTACGGGGATGTCTCAAAGAAAATAGAAGCACAAAGCATGACCGACACCCTATTTAATGAATTGCTCAATGAATTGGGATTTGCCAAAGACTTTGCCGTAAATGATGACAAAACGGTGTTGGCATACAGCCTGCCGGATGATGCCGCGGTTTATAACATAGACGGCGAAACCTTCGGGAAAGCTATATTTCCGGAGACAGAATTCAATATTAAGATAACTTTTGAGAAAGAGGATAAAATACTTGCGGTCAGAATTAAAATTAGTGATGAGTCCGGCAGGGAAATCACAGGGAAGAATATGACACTCCTTTCCCCGAATAATGATTTATGAACAGCGATGGTTTTACAAAAGGGATAAATACCATCCGATGAGCTTATTTCCCCATAAGGAGGATAAAAGAAAAGAGATACTAAAAAAAGGAACCATGGGGACTTCAAAATTTTTAGGAAGCTTTTTTAAAATATAGGGAACGATAACATATGCCCCGGCAAAAACATATCCTAAAACAAAAGAAAGCAGATTTAACTTAAAACCCAGAAGC
The DNA here is from genome assembly GCA_002294045.1 of Lachnoclostridium sp. UBA903. GTDB lineage: Bacteria > Bacillota > Clostridia > Lachnospirales > Lachnospiraceae > Anaerocolumna. Next base: position 64,653 of record DBEP01000052.1, read on the forward strand.
AGGCCGGCAGAGAAAAAAAGCTTTATATCACCGCCTCCGATGCCGCCTTTGGAGAGATAAGAAATAGCAAGCATAACGCCGCCTATGATAAGAGCTCCCAGAATACGGCTGGGAAAGCTTATTTCCGGATATGCAAAAATGGATATAAGGCCGAGAACACATATCATGACTGAGAACCTGTCCGGTACGTACTTATAATCCAAGTCTATAAAGGAAGCGGAAATCATAATACTGAAAAAGATACACATAATACCGGATTGAACCGTAAAGCCAAAGCGCTCAAAGCACAGAACAAACACAACCGCGGTTAAAAGCTCCACAAGGGGATAGCGCGGGGAAATTTTGGCGCGGCAGTACCGGCATTTACCCTTTAAGAACAGAAAGCTAAAAAGCGGAACCAGGTCAAAGGCCGTCAATTTGGTTTTACAACGGGGGCATATGGATCTTCCCCTGGCTATGGAAAGCTTCATGGGAAGCCTGTAAATTACCACATTTAAAAAACTGCCTATCACCAGGCCGTATAGAAAATAAAAAAAAGCTAAAACCGTATTCAAATCCAGCCTCCCTGACGCCTGAGGCGTCTCAGATATAATAAGAAAAGCCTTAAGGTATGTTTTCCAATTTAAAATACCACCTGAAAGTGTTATATTCAGCCAGCCATAATATAAGGTAAATTATAGCACAAAATAAACGAAAGGGGAAGAACCGTGAAAAAAAGTATTCCAATCGGCCAATTGCTTTTAAGCACCGGACACATAACCAAAAAACAGCTCGACAGGGCATTGGAGGTCCAGAAAAAAATGCCCGACAAAAGAATCGGTGATATTCTCATTGAATTAGATTATGTATCGGAAGAAAATATGCTCAAAAGCCTGTCAAAAAGAGTGAATTCGCCGCTGTTGGATCTGAAAAGCTATGCGGTTGACGTCAATGCGTTAAATACATTAAATGAGAGCTATGCCAGAAAGAATAGAGTGGTTCCCATAGATTTTCAGAGCGGACATCTGGTCGTCGTGACAAATGACCCCTTAAATTTCTATGTGCTCGATGAGATACAGGTTTTGACAGGTTACCCGGTTAAAACCATGCTCGCCCCCAAAAAGGAAATTGAACTGGCAATCGACAAATATTACAGTGAATCCGTAGTAAAAAGCGCCGTTGACAATATTAACAGGACCTTTAACAAGGATGAGAGCAATGAATTAACGGCAATGGGAATCAGAATCGAAGGAGCACCCACCGTCACTATAGTTAATACCATTATTTATCAGGCTTCCTTAAGAGGTGCCAGTGATATACATATAGAACCCTTTAAAAATAATCTTCTGGTAAGGATAAGAATAGACGGAGATCTCATAGAGCACACCAATATGAATATCGGCGCCCATAACTCCATAGTTACCAGATTAAAGCTTCTGGGTGGCATGAATATAGCAGAAAAAAGACTGCCTCAGGACGGAGGATTTCATTTTGATTTTAATGAAGTTCATACAGATATAAGAATCTCCACGCTTCCCACCATATTTGGAGAAAAAGTTGTAATGCGGCTGTTAAACATAGCTAATAAAACCGCTTTTAACATAAACCAGATAGGCATTGATAAGAGCAGGCTGGAAAAGCTAAAAAAAATGTTAAAAATTCCTAACGGCATACTGCTGGTGACAGGACCTACGGGCAGCGGTAAAACCACCACACTTTATGCCATGCTCAATGAACTGATAAAAAAAAGTATTAACATTGTTACCATAGAAGATCCGGTTGAAAGACCTGTGGAAGGGATCAACCAGGTTCAGATAAACGTTAAGGCAGGAATGACTTTTTCCAGTGCCTTAAGGAGCATATTGCGTCAGGATCCCGACATCATTATGATCGGTGAAATTAGAGACAGGGAGACGGCGGAAATCGGTGTAAGAGCATCCATAACCGGTCATTTGGTGCTGGGGAGCATCCATACGAACGACTCTGCTTCCACAATAGCCCGGTTAATAGACATGGGGATAGAACCATATATGGTGGGCGCGTCTTTAAGCGGCATTATATCTCAGAGATTGGTGAAGAAATTATGTCCCTACTGCAAGCAGAAATACAGTCTGTCGGAAAATGAAAAAATCCTTATGGAAGGCAGAACCGACGAGCTTTACAGGCCGGTAGGCTGTGAAAGGTGTGATTATACGGGATATATGGGAAGAACCGGCATATATGAGGTCGTGGAAGGAGATGTAAGGCTTCGGGAAATGATTGTAAAATCTGCCGGAATACATGAAATAAAAGAGTATGAAAGAGCAAAGGGTGTAGTGTTTTTGAAGGAAAGTGTGATACAAATGGCATTGGATGGGGAAACAAGCTTAAGTGAAGTGGAAAAGATAAATTACTCCGTGGAATGATTATGGAGCAGGTGTGAAGAAAAGCATGCGCAGGAATGAGGTAAACATGGATTTAGGAATAATTTTACAAAGAGCAAGGGAAATAAATGCCTCCGACATACATTTTGTGTCGGGAAGCCCGCCCTTTGTCAGAAGGGACGGTGTAATCGCGATTCTTCCGGAAATGAAAGAAAATCCCGATTACAAGGATATGCTTCTTTCACTCATGGATGACAAAACAAGAGATATGTTTGATAAAGGATATGACGCCGATTTTGCTTATGAGGATCCGGAAAAAAGAAGATACCGGGTAAATGTGTTCAGGCAGAGAAATAAAGTGGGGGCGGTGTTCAGACTGTTGAATGACAGCATTCCCACCTTTGAGGATTTGGATTTGCCTGAGATTCTGAAAAGACTTCCCCTGCTTCCAAGAGGTTTAGTTTTAGTAACAGGACCTACGGGAAGCGGAAAGTCTACTACTTTGGCGGCAATGATGGACTATGCAAATCAAAACAGGCATGGTCACATCATAACGATAGAAGATCCGATAGAATATACTTACGTCAACAAAAGCTGTATCGTTGACCAGCGTGAGGTAGGTGCGGATGTAGTCTCTTATAAGGCTGCCATAAAAAGCTCCATGAGAGAAGACCCGGATATTATACTTGTGGGAGAGATGAGGGACTTAGAAACAATTTCGGCCGTATTGACTGCTGCGGAAACAGGGCATCTGGTATTTTCGACCCTGCATACCACAGGGGCAGCAAAAACCATAGACAGGATAATCGATGTATTTCCTCCCCACCAGCAGCAACAGGTAAGGATACAGCTTGCCTCTGTTTTAAAATGTGTTGTTTCACAGCAGCTTGTAAAGAAGATAGGAGGTGGAAGAGTAGCAGCCGTGGAGATTATGCTGACAAATGATGCGGTAGCCAACATGATAAGGGAAGGAAAGGTTTTTCAAATAAATTCCACAATACAGACCAGCGGCAGGGACGGTATGGTGTTATTGGATAAATCCCTTGCGGATCTGGTAAATTCAAACCGCATCACTTATGAGGAAGCACTTGAAAAATGTACCAATGACAAAGAGCTTCAAAGGCTGGTGAATAAATCCTAGTGTGCTGACCGCTTGGCACTTAGGCTAATTCTCCAGATGATTTGTGCCAGTGCAAGGCAAAATTCCGACGGCAATGCGGTGGCATTGTCTAGGGATTTTAACGCAGCAATGGTGCAAAGCAGCTGAAATAATTAGTCAAGATGTCAAGCGGACAGAACACTAGTATACGGTCTTGCTGACAATTTAATCTAAAGACCAATGAGACGGTGCACCAGAATATAAATAATGGAATTTCTATACGGAAGCTCTGCAGCAGGTAAACGGGATTTTCGTATAATCCGCTGTAAAAGCAGATGGAATATAGGATAATCCATAACTAAAATTCATTAATATGGAGGTAGGAAAGTGAAAAGATTAAAGAGTAAATTAAAGAGTAAAAAAGGTTTTACACTCATCGAACTGATTGTTGTTTTAGCGATTCTGGTAGTATTGGTGGCAATCGCATTGCCGACCTTTAACGGGCTGATTGCTGATTCCAAGCAGAAGACAGCTGATGCGAATGCAAGAACGGTGTATACCGCGACAAAGGCGTACCTGGTTATAAATGACATTACCACAGGCGACGGCGGCCAAAATATATATACGGATAGTAATCCTGCCAAAGACGCAATTGATAATTATTTGGGAGAAGGATTTGACAATGTAACAATAAACAGTATCATTATAAACAGCACCGGGAAAATCACAGTCGAAGTCACCACGGACGGCAAAAAAGGAAAATATCCGGCGTCATAATCCGCTTAAAAATGATACGCACATAATCGCTGTTGTTCCTTTATACCATGCATTTTTTCCTTCTTAAACGAATAAAAAAGCTTGGGACCCTTGATTCTTCAATGGTTTCCAAGCTTTTTATTATCTCATAGGAAAGTTTGTCCTATAAGACAAAAACGCTCCGCGGGATGCACATGACGTGCTATGAAAATTTGTCACTTAGGCGACAGTGCGTCAGCGCAAGGGGCTGTTGCAAAATTCAGAATATAACAAACTTGCGGGAGAATATGATTAATATTTCGCTGATATTTTGTGAAATGTATGTGCGAATGGCTCCAAGATAGAGAATAGAGCCGTTTATTCGCGCGGCATGGAACAAAATTCAAGAAATATAAATCATATTCTCCCACAAGTTCAGTATATTGAATATTTTGCAACAGCCCCT